>NZ_POUC01000239.1 GCF_002891435.1 Streptomyces cahuitamycinicus | reverse complement strand
GTGTCGGGCGGGGCGTCGGGATAGCGGAACCGGACGTCGTGGAAGCGGAGTCCCCTGTCGGGGACGTGAGCGGTGCCGGTGCCGGTGCCAGGGGCGGGGCCTGTGCCTGTGCCTGTGCCAGTGCCCGGGCCGGAGGCGGTGCCGGGGCGTGAGCGGGTGCCGGAGCCGGTGCCGGTGACCGGGGCTGTGGCCGTGGTGGTGTCGGACCTTTCCCCAGCCTCCTCCACCTCCGCGTCCATCACCTCGAAGTACCGCTCCGTCGCCGTCGCCGCCTCCTGACTCATCGCCAGCAGGAAACCGATCGACTCCACCGGCCACCGCAACGCCAGCGCCGTCGAGAGGAACGCCACCAGGGTCCCCGCCGACAGAACACCGTCGGCCACCTGGACGACCCCCACCACAAGCGCCGCCCCGATCGCCACCTCCGGCAGCGTCACGATGACACCCCAGATCGTCGCCAGCAGCCGCGCCTTGCGCAGTTCCGTGCCGCGCAGCGTCTTCGACAGGTCCCGGAATGCCCGCTCCTGGCTCCGGTGGCGGCCGAAGCCCTTGATGATGCGGATGCCGAGCACACTCTCCTCGACGACCGTCGTCAGGTCGCCGACCTGGTCCTGGGCGCGCCGGGCCAGCTTCGCGTAACGCCTCTCGAAGATCACGCACGTGACCAGGACGGGGACGGCGGGCCCGAGGATGACCAACCCCAGCGTCCAGTCCTGGAGCAGCATGATGATCACGCCGACGAGGATCGTCACCCCGTTGACCAGGAGGAACGTCAGCGGGAACGCGAGGAACATGCGCAGCAGCATCAGGTCCGTCGTCCCCCGGGACAGCAACTGCCCCGAGGCCCACCGGTCGTGGAAGGCCACCGGCAGCCGCTGGAGGTGCCCGTACAGTGCCGCCCGCATCGACGCCTCGACGTGCGAGAGCGGCCGGGCCACCAGCCACCGCCGCAGCCCGAACAGCAGGGCCTCCGTGAAGCCGAGCAGCAGCAGGAACAGCGCGCCGAGCCACACCCCCGCCGGGTCCCGGCCGGCGATCGGCCCGTCCACCATCCACTTCAGGGCGAGCGGGATCACCAGGCCCACACAGGAGGCGAGTATCGCGACGAACGCGGCGCTGAACAGCCGCCCCCGCACGGGCCGCACGTACGGCCACAGGCGCAGCAGCGTACGCACGGCGGAACGGTCCTGGGCGGGGGCTGGTGTCGTGGCCATCAGCAGCGAGCCTACGGATCGCCACTGACACTGCCCACCGAGTTTCCGCCGGACCCGGATCGGCCGTTGGTCCTACGACCTGGGCGTTCGAGGGGTCGTACGGTGGCGTCAACCGATCGGCTGATGTCCGTTCGAGCGCGACGGCCGATGCGACGGACCCCGTCCCGCCGGGACCCTCTTCACATGCCGACCGCACCCGTCATCGACGTCACCGACCTGCGCAAGACCTACGCCGGCCGCCCCGCCGTCGACGGTGTCTCCTTCACCGTCGAGGAAGGGGAGATCTTCGGGATCCTCGGCCCGAACGGCGCCGGGAAGACCACCACCGTCGAATGTGTCGAGGGGCTGCGCGTGCCCGACTCCGGCCGTGTCCGCGTGACCGGCCTCGACCCCGTCGCCGACCACGAGCGGGTCGCCCAAGTCCTGGGCGCCCAGCTCCAGGAGAGTCAGCTCCAGCCGAAACTCACCGTCCGTGAGGCGCTGGAGCTGTACGCCGCCTTCTACCCGGCTCCCGCCGACTGGCGTCCCCTGGCCGAACGGCTCGGGCTGGAGGAGAAGTTGTCCACCCGGTTCGCGAAGCTCTCCGGCGGCCAGAAACAGCGCCTGTTCATCGCGTTGGCCCTGATCGGCGACCCCCGGGTCGTGGCCGGGCTTCCAGGTTCTCGGGGAGGCACCGAACGGCGTCGAGGCGGTCTCGCTCGCCGCGGGCCTGGACCCGGACGTGATCCTGATGGATCTGCGCATGCCGGGCGGCGGGGGAGTGGACGCCATCCGTGAACTGGCCCGCACCGGCGCCCGCGCCAAGGTCCTCGTCCTCACCACCTACGACACCGACTCCGACACCCTCCCCGCGATCGAGGCGGGTGCGACCGGCTACCTCCTGAAGGACGCCCCGCGCGAGGAGCTGTTCACGGCGGTGCGGGCGGCGTCGGAAGGCCGCACCGTCCTCTCCCCGGCGGTGGCCTCCCGCCTGGTCTCCGCGGTCCGTACGCCCAGGGCCCCCGGCAACGAGCCGCTCTCCGCCCGTGAACGTGAGGTCCTGGCCCTGGTGGCCAAGGGCACCTCCAACCGCGAGATCGCCCGCGAACTGTTCATCAGCGAGGCGACCGTGAAAACCCACCTCACCCACCTCTACGCCAAGCTCGGCGCCAAGGACCGCGCCGCGGCGGTGGCGGCGGGCTACGACCGGGGGATCCTCGGCTAGGGAGTGGCGCCGCCGACAGGTGCCACGCCGCCGGATGGCCCATCGCACCGCTTCGCGGCCTTTCACCCTCTAATCTGCGCAATATGAAGAAATGTCATATCGCACCTCTGGCATGCGCGGCGGCGCTGCTCGGGACGGGTCTGGGCGCCGCCGCGCCGACCGCCACACACACGGTCCATCTGGTGAGACCGGGGGAATCGATCCAGGAGGCGGTGGACTCCGCCCGGCCGGGCGACACCGTCCTGCTGGCCCGCGGCACCCACCGCGAGAGCGTCAGCGTCAGCACACCCGGCCTCACCCTGCGCGGCATGGGCCGCGGCACGGTGCTCAAGCCGCAGAGGGCCCCGGGCACCGCGACCGCGCCGGACACCGGCAGGGCCGCCGACAGCTGCGCCGCGGCCGGCAACGGCATCTGCGTCGAGGGCACGCGGGACCACCACGTCGACGGCGTCACCATCGCCTCCCTGACGGTGACCGGCTTCGGCAAGACCGGTGTCTACGCCCACGACGCCGACGGGCTGACCGTGCAGAACGTGAACGCGGTCGGGAACGGGGTGTGGGGCATCGCCACGGAGGAGTCGCTCCGCGGGATGTTCCGCGGCAACACCGCCCGCGACAACGGCGACGCGGGCCTGTTCCTCGCCAACACGGTCACGGAGGAGCGGGGCGCCCTGGACACCGGTGGAACGGTGGTCGAGCACAACCGGCTGGAGGGCAACCGGATCGGCGTCACCGTCCGCCGGCTGCGCAACCTGACCGTCTCGGACAACCACGTCACGGGCAACTGCGCCGGGGTGTTCGTCGTCGGCGACGAGAACAAGCCGAAGGCCGGCCTCGTGACCGTGCGCGACAACCGCATCGTGCGCAACAACAAGTCCTGCCCGAAGACCGCCCGGCTGGACGCCCTGCAGGGGTCCGGAATCGTGCTGACGGGCACCGAGGACAACCTGGTCACCCGCAACGTGATCAGGGACAACGCCGGCACCTCCCCGCTGTCGGGCGGCATCGTCGTGTTCAAGAGTTTCGTCGGCACGACCAGCGAGCGGAACCGGATCAGCGACAACCTGCTGCGGGGCAACGCTCCGGCGGACCTGGTCAACACGGACCCCGGTCAGGGCAACACGTTCCAGGGCAACACCTGTCGGCTGTCCAGGCCCGCAGGCCTGTGCTGACCCCCCACCGTTGACGTGATCGAAGTAGGAAGGCGGCACATGACGACCACCCAGCCCGCACCTCCGCCGTCCATGCGGCTGCGGGAACTCGCCTTCGGGGCGGCATGCGCCGCCGCCCTTCGCGCGGCCGCCCGGCTGGGCGTCGCCGACGCCCTCGGTGACGACCCCATGGCCGCGGAGGACATCGCGGCCGCGGTGAAGACCGAACCCGGGCCGCTGCGACGGCTCCTGCGAGCCCTGTCCTGCCACGGCGTCTTCGCGGAACGCCCGGACGGGACGTTCACACACACCGACGTCTCCCGGCTGCTGCGCGAGGACGACCCCGACAGTCTGCGCGCCATCACGCTGTGGTGCACCGAGCCGTGGACCTGGGACGTCTGGCCGCAGCTGGACGAGGCGGTACGCACCGGCCGGAACGTGGTGGAGGGCCTGTACGGCAAGGAGTTCTTCCCCTACCTCAACGAGGACGCCCCGGAGTCCGCCGACGTCTTCAACCGCGCGATGACGACCTCCAGCGTGCAGTCCGCCCGCGACGTCGCGGAGTTCCTCGACCTGACCGGCCACACGTCGGTCGCCGACATCGGCGGCGGCCAGGGGCACGTGGTGGCGAGCCTGCTGGACAAGTACCCAACCATGCACGGGACCCTGCTCGACCTCCCCAGGGTGGTGGAGAACGCCGTGCCGAGACTGCGCGCGGGCGGCGACCTCGCCCACCGGGCCCGCGTGGTGCCCTGCGACGTCCGGACGGCCGTACCGGTGAAGGCCGACGTCTACGTCATCAAGAACATCCTGGAGTGGGACGACGAGAGCACCGCCCGCACGCTGCGCAACGTCCGTGAGGCCGGCGGACCAGGGACGCGGGTCGTGGTCATCGAGAACCTCGTCGACGACTCGCCCTCGATGCGGTTCAGCACCGCGATGGACCTGCTGCTGCTCCTCAACGTCGGCGGGGCGAAGCACACCACCCGGAGCATGCTGGACCGGCTGGCCGAGGCGGGTCTGACCGTCGACGACGTCAGTCCGGTCAATCCCTACCTGCACGCGTTCGACTGCCGCGTCCCCGGCTGACCCGGCCGCGCCTCCCGCGAGCCCCGGTGACTCCGGGGCTCCGCCCCACCCGAAAGCCACCGGCCGCCGGGCCCGCGGTGTCGCGGGCCCGGCGGCCGGTGACTGCCGCTACGGTCAGCCGGCCGGTTCGCGCTCCCAGAGGTAGAAGCGCTGCGCCATGGCGTCCTTCGGGGAACGCCAGGTCTCGGGGTCGTACGCGCTGACGTACGCGGCCAGCCGCTCGCTGACGTCCCGGAACTCGGGATGGCCGCTGATCCTGGCGATGGCGGGCCCGGGGTCGCGCTCGGCCTCGATCAGATGCATGTACACATCGCCGAACTGGAAGAGGCTGCGCCGGGTCACACCGACGAGGTGCGGCAGCTCCCCGCGGTCGGACTCCTCGAACACCTTGGCGATGTCGGGCGCCGATCCCGGGGCCATCCGGGCGACGATCAGAGCTTGGTGCATGGGAGCTCTCCGTCCGGTTCAGCCGGTCGGACCGGCACTCGCGCCGCGCTCCGCGGCGATCTTCTCGATGCGGTCGCGGATCAGGCCCATCTGCACCTTGGAGTTCCGGTTGATGTTGTCCGTCATCCACGCGTCGTCGACCGGTGCGTCCGGCTTCATCGCGAAGTCCTGCGTCCAGACCATCCGCGTGCCGGCCGGGACCTTTTCGTACGCCCAGTGGATGTCCATGTGGGCGAAGGGGCCCGTCTCGACCCGCCGGGCCTTGACGGTGAGCGTGTCGCGGTCCGGTTCGCGCTCCGAGACCCAGCTCCACACGGTGCCGTTCTCGTCGGGGTGCATGGTCAGCCGGAACGTCGTCCTCGGGCCCTCCCGGGAGAGGATCTCGACGGAGGCGTACTCGCTGAACAGCTGCGGCCAGTTCTCCAGGTCGTTGGTCACCTCCCACACCAGGTCCACCGGCGCCGCGATGGTGATCTCGTTCTGCGTGTGTCCGGCCATGTCACGCTCCTGCCAGGAGGGCACCGTTGACGAGGTCGAGGAACTGCCGGGGCGTCTTGGAGCGTTCGGCGTCCGTCGGCATCGGAGTGCCGTACCGGTTCTCCAGCTCGCCCACGATGCCCAGCAGACCCAGTGAGTCGACGCCGAGGGCCTCGAACGCCGACTCGTCGCGGCGCAGATCCTCCGGGGCGACGGTGACGCCGGTGCACTTCTTCATGAGTTCGGACAGCTCTTCCACAGTGATGCGGTCAGTCATGCCATTCCCTTCCTTGCCTGTTCGACGGCGCCTCAGGACGAGGCGTCGGTGGCGCCGTGCCGCAGCACCAGCGCCGAGTTCGACCCCATGAGCCCGCGGCTCAGGACCAGCGCCGTGCGTACCTCGCCGGTACGGGCCCGGCCTGTCACGAGGTCGAGGTCGTGGCAGATGTCGAAGACGTTGGGGGTGGGCGGGATCAGACCGTGCTCCATCGAGAGCACCGCTGCCGCGACGTCCATCAGCGGCGCCGCGCAGTAGCCCCGGCCGATCCCGGTCTTCGGCGCGGTGACGGGCACCCGGGTGCCATGGGCCCCGAGAGCGTCGGCGATGGCCAGGGCCTCGGCCCGGTCCGCCTCCGGTACGCCGAGGGCGTCGGCGAACACCACGTCGATCTCCTCGGGGGCACAGCCGGCCTCCGCCAGAGCGCCCCGGACGGCCTGGGCAAGGCCCTCCCTGGTCTCCTCCCAGCGGGAGGCTCCCGTGAAGGTCGCCGCGTGTCCCGCCAGGTGGGCCCGCACGGGCGCGCCCCGCTCCCGGGCCGTGCTCTCCGCCTCCACCACGACCATGGCGCCACCCTCCGCGGGCACGAACCCGCAGGCCGCGGACGTGAACGGGCGGTAGGCACGGGTCGGGTCGTCGACCGTGCTGAGTTCCCCGTAGCCGAGTTGGCAGACCACCGAGTAGGGCGCGATCGGCGCCTCGGTCGCCCCGGCCACGATCACATCGGTGCCGCGCCGTACGGCTCGTGCCGCGTGGGCGAGGGCGTCCAGGCCGCCGGCCTCGTCGGCGGCGACGACCGAGCAGGGGCCCTTGAAGCCGTGGCGGATGGAGATCTGGCCGGTGCTGGCGGCGTAGAACCAGGCGATGGACTGGTACGGGCCGACGAAGCGACTGCCCTTGCCCCACAGCTGCTGGAGCTCGCGCTGCCCGAACTCGCCGCCGCCGGAACCGGCCGCGGTGACCACACCCACGGAGAAGGGCACCTCGTCGGTCACGGACCGGGGGAGCCGGGCGTCGTCCAGCGCGAGGTCTGCCGCGGCCATCGCGAAGTGTGTGAACCGGTCGGTCTGGACCAGGAAGCGCTCCTCGATCGCCGCCGCCGGGTCGAAGTCGCGCACCTGGCCCGCCACCCGCAGCGGCAGATCCTCACAGCCCTCCCGGGTGACGCGGTCCAGGACGCTGATGCCCTCCCTGGTGGACTTCCAGAACGTCTCGGTACTGGATCCGTTGGGCGCGACCACACCGATTCCCGTGACGGCCGCGCGCCGTGGACGAGGTTCGCTCATCGTGACTTCTCCCTCGGCCGGGTCATGACCACCGCGGACTGGAACCCGCCGAATCCGCTGCCCACCGAGAGCACGCTGCCGAGCTTGCGCTCGCGGGCCACGCGGGGGACGTAGTCCAGGTCGCACTCGGGGTCGGGGGTCTCGTAGTTCGCGGTCGGCGGTACCACCTGGTGGGTCAGGGCCAGCACACAGGCGACCAGTTCGATCGCTCCGATGGCGCCCAGCGAGTGGCCCACCATCGACTTGATGGAACTCATGGGTGTCTCGTATGCGTGCGGTCCCAGGACCCGTTTGACCGCGGCGGTCTCGTGGCGGTCGTTCTGCTTGGTGCCCGAGCCGTGCGCGTTGACGTAGTCGATCGCGGTGGGGTCGAGCCGCGCATGGTCGAGGGCGTCCTCGATGGCGCGGGCCATCTCCACGCCCTCGCTGGTGAGGCCGGTCATGTGGTAGGCGTTGCCGAACGTGGCGTAGCCGCCGAGCTCGCAGTACACGCGCGCGCCGCGGGCCCTGGCGTGTTCGAGCTCCTCCAGGACGAGTACGGCGCCGCCTTCGCCCATGACGAATCCGTCGCGGTCGGCGTCGAAGGGGCGCGAGGCGTGGGCCGGGTCGTCGTTGTTCGACGAGGTGGCCTTGATCGCGTCGAAGCAGGCCATGGTGATCGGGGAGATCGGCGAGTCCGAGGCACCGGCTATGCAGATGTCGGCCCGGCCTTCCTCCACGGTGTGGAAGGCGTAGCCGACCGCGTCGAGCCCGGAGGTGCAGCCCGTGGACACCGTCTGGACCGGGCCGCGCGCCCCGAACCGCTCCGCCACCGTCGAGGCGAGCGCGCCGGGCGTGAACGCGCGGTGCAGGTCGGGGCCCGCTTCCCGGTGGTCCACGTCCCAGCGCTGCCCGCCGTGGCTGACCAGGACGTAGTCGTGCTCCAGCCGGGTGGTGCCGCCGACCGCCGTGCCGAGCGAGACGCCGACACGCCAGGGGTCCTCGGCGTCGAGGTCGAGGCCGGAGTCCCGTATCGCCTCGTCCCCCGCCACCAGGGCGAACTGGATGTAACGGTCGCTGCGTTCCACCTCCCGCGGGTCCAGGCCGTGGGCCGTGGGGTCGAAGTCGCACTCGGCGGCGATCCGCGAACGCAGACCGGACGGGTCGAAGAACGTGATGGCCCGTGTCGCCGTGCGCCCGGCCGCCAGGAGGTTCCAGAACGCCGGCACGCCCGTGCCGCCGGGAGCGACGATACCTATGCCGGTGACCGCCACCCGCCTCGTCATGAGCGGACCTGACGTCGTGCGACCGCCTCCGCTCCCACCACTGCGGACTCGGCGTCGGTCTCCTCGGTGTCGACGTGGCCCAGCGGCGGACTCGGTGCCAGGGGACCGAGGTGGAAGACCAGCCGGGCCTCCACATCGCCGACGTTGCGGAAGCGGTGGCGCACGTTGACGGGAATCAGCAGCCCCTGCTCGGGCCGGAGCGGGTGCGGCTCCCCGTCCAGGTCCACCTCGAGCTGCCCGCACACCACGTACACGAACTCCTCGGAGTACGGGTGGTAGTGCTCGCCGATTCGGTCACCGGGCTCGATGAGCGCCACGCCCATGAATCCACTGGTGGCGCCCACCGCGGCCGGAGTGAGCATGGCGCGCAGGTCACCGCCTCGCCGGCGGTTGGGCTCGACGTCGCTCAGGTTCACGATGTTGGGACGAGATGTGATCACGCGTTCCTCCGTTGAGGTGCTGCGCCAACGCGGGAGAGGCGGCATCGCCCCTCCCACGGATGGCGAATCAGGCGTCGGGCGACCGGCGGTCGGTGACGAGATCCATGCGCGCCCGTTCGAGCAGGTGTGCGAGGCTGTCGTCCTTCGACGTGGCCACGTCCATGCCCGCGGCGTCGTCCAGGAGCGTCGTCAGCTCGGCCACCTGTGCCGAGCCGGACAGACCGAGAAGATGGCCGGGGTCGGCCTCCTCGATTCCGCCGTGCACGTCGATCAGCCGTACGACGACGTCGTCGCGCTGGAAGATCGTGCTGCGCAGGACCGGGCTGCGCGGGTCGTCCGCCGCCGCCTCGTCCCGGTGGGCCAGGAGTTCGGCGAGCTGCATGCCGCGCTCCGGCCGCGCCGGGTAGTACAGGGCGTACCGTTCGCCCTCCGGCTCCTGCCGCCCCGCCCTCACGTGGTGGACGGCCGGCAGCGCGGCCCTGGTGAAGAAGACCCGGGCGGATTCGGGGTCGCCAAGGTCCCGGTCCTGCTCCAGATGGGGATTGATGGCCTCCTCGACGGCCCGCACCTCGGGCTGCCGGGCGACGTGGCGCAGCGCGGCCAGCAGGTCGCCCCGCACCTCGACGGCCCGCACCACCCGGTTGCCGTGCATGAACAGCGAGGTGCGGCACAGCCGGGTGGTGTCGTCGACCTTCGGCTCGGGCGAGTCGTAGTCGGCGAGGATCTTGGCGACGATCTCCTCGCTGCCCGGCTTCACGGTGAACGTGAGCGCGTGCCGGATCACACCGTCACCGATCCGGGGAGCCGTCTGGAGGCGGCGCCCGGCCGGGTCGGCGCCCTTCGCCGGTCCGCCGGTCTCGCGGACGACGTGGAAGCGCAACGACCGTGTGTCCCGCACACAGCTGTGCAGCGGCTCCACCATCCGTACGTGCTCCTCGCTGTTGACCCAGGCGAGGAACGGCGGGGCGCTCTCCCACTCACTGGTGATGAGCCACTGGGAGGGGTTCTCGATCGACTGGCACAGCTGGTCGCTGACATGCCCGGGGACGGACGCGACCTGGTTGCACAACTGTTCGTAGGCCTCCAGGAACTCCTGCTGGGCCCCGTCGTGGACGTCGACCAGGAGGACGACGCGGAGTCGGGAACCGTCGAACACGGACTGGGAGACATGGTGCGAGGCCTGTCGCGCCCGCGAACCTGCCCCCCGTTCGGACGTGGTGGTCATCCTGCGCACATCTCCTTCGCGGCGGGGAACGTGAACGCCGGCCGCAGGGATGCGACGTCGGCGTTCCTCGATCCTGGGGCCGTCCCCGCACATCGCGCGACTCGGACGACGTCCGCGAGTGACCGGGGCGGGTGGCCGTCGGGCGAGACCGGTCAGGACAACCGGGCCGTCCGCGTGGTCCTAGGTCCGTCGGTCGCAGTGGCCCGTCCGGGTGATGAGCGCGGGGCCGCCCGCCCCTCATCACCCGTCGGGGCACTCGCCGGTTCGAGGGCCGCGGGGACTCAGCCGACCGCCAGCCCGGTCCTCAGGACCTGGCGCAGCACCTGTTCGGCATCCGGGTCCGGAGCCGGCGACCGCCATGCGACGAACCCGTCGGGCCGGACGAGCACGGCGCCCCCGGGCCCCGTGCCGTGGCGCTCCGCCCAGTCGGCGGCGTCCTCCGGCACCAGGTCGGCCTGGGTTCCGGTGCCCACCCGGTACGACCTGAGCGGGAGGGCCAGCTCGTCGGCGAGGCGGATCGCGGCCTCGTGCCACGCGTTCGGCTCATCGGCGTCGCTGAGCAGCACCAGCGACCGCTCGTAGAGGTCGAGCGTCGACATCCGTTCGTCCCCGTGACGCACCCACAGGTGCGGGGCCCTGCTGCCGGGGCCGCCGGTCAGGTCGAGGCTCTCGGGTACCACGGGGGCCGCGGGATCGGCGCCGACGACGGCGCCCTGCGGGTAGCGGTACCCGAGGGCCACGTTCAGGATGCCGCGCTGGGGACCGCCGCCCGCTCCGGCCGGCGCGGCGAATCCGGGATGGCTGTGCTCGGCCGACCGGGCCGCGGCACGCGCGCTGGTGGCCTCGGCCACGGGACGGCGCTCGGCGTCGTAGGTGTCCAGCAGGTGATCCCCCGCCCAGCCGTCGAGTACCGCGGCGAGCTTCCAGGCGAGGTTGTGCGCGTCCTGGATACCGGTGTTGGAACCGAAGGCCCCGGTGGGGGACATCTCGTGAGCCGAGTCACCGGCCAGGAACACGCGTCCGGACCGATAGCTGCGGGCGACCCGCTGAGCGGCGTGCCACGGCGCCTTGCCGGTGATCTCCACATCGAGGTCGGCGACCCCGACCGCCCGGCGGATGTGCTCGACGCACCGCTCGTCGGTGAATTCCTCCAGGGTCTGGCCTTGTTCGGGATGCCAGGGGGCGTGGAAGACCCAGTTCTCGCGGTTGTCCACCGGCAGCAGGGCGCCGTCGGCCTCCGGGTTCGTCAGGTAGCAGACGATGAAGTGGCGCTCGCCCACGACATCGGCGAGGCGGCGGGAGCGGAAGGTGAGGCTGACGTTGTGGAACAGGTCGCCGGGCCCGCTGTGCGCGATACCGAGCTGCTCCCGCACGGGGCTGCGCGGGCCGTCCGCGGCGACGAGATAGTCCGCGCGGATGGTGGTGTGCTCACCCGTCTCGCGGCTCTTGACCACGGCGGTCACACCGGTGGTGCCGGCGTCGAACGACATCAGCTCGGTGGCGAAGCGCAGGTCTCCTCCGTGCCTGCGGGCGTTGTCGAGCAGGACCGGTTCGAGGTCGTTCTGGCTGCACAGGCACCAGGCGCTGGGGCTGAAGCGGGCCAGGCCGCCCCCCGGGTCGATGTCCTTGAACAGCCACTCGCCCGCGTCACCGGTCAGCGTGGGCGTCTGGAGGATGCCCTTGTTGACGGCCAGGGTGGCGGCCGCCTCCTGGATCGCCTTCTCGACACCCGCCACCCGGAACAGTTCCATCGTGCGGACGTTGTTACCCCGGCCTCGCGGGTGAATGGAGGTGCCCGCGTGGCGCTCCACCAGCATGTGCGGCACGCCCAGCCGTCCCAGGAACAGCGAGGTCGACAGGCCGACCAGGGACCCGCCGACGATGAGGACCGGGACGCTGATGGTGTGCGGACCCGTCCGTCCGCCTCGTTCGTTCATCACTGTCGCCTCCAGCGCGTCGATACCGCCGACCCGGCCGGATGCGGCGGAGATCCTCATGCATGCCCCGGGAAGGTGACAGTGGCTCAGGCTTCACCCGCCTGCTGCGTGCTGCCCGTCCGCACCCGCCGACCGCGTCCGCTGCCCCGACGGGGTCACCCCGCCACCCGCAGCAGCAGCACCGCCCGCGCCGGCATCGTGATCTCCGACCCCGCCCGGTGCTCCACGCCCGGTGCCTCCCCC
>NZ_POUC01000238.1 GCF_002891435.1 Streptomyces cahuitamycinicus | reverse complement strand
ACATGGCCGAGGCCCCGCCCACCCACCGGCTCCCGGACCAGCCCATGGCACCGGCGACCGCCCACCAGCTGGTGCGCGACGAGCTGATGCTGGACGGCAACGCGCGGCTGAACCTCGCCACCTTCGTCACCACGTGGATGGAGCCGGAGGCCGGGGTGCTGATGGCGGAGTGCCGGGACAAGAACATGATCGACAAGGACGAGTACCCGCGCACCGCCGAGCTGGAGCGGCGCTGCGTGGCGATGCTCGCCGACCTGTGGAACGCGCCCGACCCGGCGACGGCCGTGGGGTGTTCGACGACCGGGTCGAGCGAGGCGTGCATGCTCGCCGGGATGGCCCTGAAGCGGCGCTGGGCGAAACGCAACGCCGACCGCTATCCGGGGGCCCGGCCCAACCTGGTCATGGGTGTCAACGTGCAGGTCTGCTGGGAGAAGTTCTGCAACTTCTGGGAGGTGGAGGCCAGGCTGGTGCCCATGGAGGGCGAGCGGTTCCACCTCGACCCGCAGGCCGCGGCCGAGTTGTGCGACGAGAACACCATCGGCGTCGTCGGCATCCTCGGCTCGACCTTCGACGGGTCCTACGAGCCGATCGCGGACCTGTGCGCGGCGCTGGACGCGTTGCGGGAACGGACCGGTCTTGACGTCCCGGTGCACGTGGACGGGGCGTCCGGGGCCATGGTCGCGCCCTTCCTCGACGAGGACCTGGTGTGGGACTTCCGGCTGCCGAGGGTGACGTCGATCAACACCTCGGGGCACAAGTACGGGTTGGTCTACCCGGGCGTCGGCTGGGCGCTGTGGCGGGACGCGGAGGCGCTGCCGGAGGAGCTGGTGTTCCGGGTGAACTACCTGGGCGGCGACATGCCGACGTTCGCGCTCAACTTCTCCCGGCCGGGCGCGCAGGTCGTGGCGCAGTACTACACGTTCCTGCGGCTGGGCCGGGAGGGCTACCGGGTCGTCCAGCAGGCCGCGCGGGACGTGGCCACGGAGCTGGCCGGGCGGGTCGAGGCGCTCGGCGACTTCCGGCTGCTGACCCGGGGCGACGAACTGCCGGTGTTCGCCTTCACCACCGCACCGGACGTGACGGCGTACGACGTCTTCGACGTGTCCCGGCGGCTGCGCGAGAGCGGCTGGCTGGTGCCCGCGTACACCTTCCCGCCGAACCGGGAGGACCTGTCCGTGCTGCGGGTGGTGTGCCGCAACGGCTTCTCCGCCGACCTCGCGGAGCTCCTCGCGCAGGACCTGGAGCGGCTGCTGCCGGACCTGCGCCGGCAGCCGCGCCCGCTGACCGAGGACAGGGGCGCGGCGACCGGGTTCCACCACTAGCCGGGGCTTGCTGCACTCGTACCCCCTGCAGGTAGATGCACTCGCAGCGGCAGCTTCTGAGAACCCCCCTTCTCAGAAGCTGCTGGACATCTACTATCCCGCGTCGTACTGTGGTCTGCGTTCAAGCGGAGAAGTCAGTCAGGAACTGGCGGCAGCGGCACCCACCCCCGCATGCCCCAGGACACCTTCCCACGTCCGGACATAGCTGTGCCCCGGGCTGTGTGCAAAGCAGTGACAGTACTCCGGGGCTCACGCCTCCGAAGGTAACACGGAACCGTTCGTTCAGGGGGCACAGTGGTGACGGAGGAAGAGGTCAAGCGGATCGCGGACGCGATCTCGGCCGAGAGGTTCCAGCCGTATCTCGACGAGTGCGGCGGGGACCCTCTCGTCGCCCTGCGGCTCTACTGCTGGGACGGTGAGGCGTCGCGCGCGTTCCTGAGCGCGCTCCGCGACTTCGAGGTCTCGATGCGCAACGCCTTCCATTCCAGGCTGGCCGGGCGCTACGGCCGCTCCGACTGGTGGGACTCCCCGCGAGTCCGGCTGACGACGAAGGGTCTCCAGCAGGTCCGCAGCGCCAAGCTCGCCCTCCAGCAGGAGCTGGGGGCGGGCGTCACCCCCGACGACATGGTCGCCAAGCTCACGCTCGGCTTCTGGGTCGGCCTGACCGGTCGAGGCCAGAACTACGAGATGCAGTTCTGGAACCCCGCTCTCCGGCACGCGTTCCATGGCTACCGGGGCCGGCGCGGCGCGCTCCAGCAGCAGCTGGACCATGTACGCCGTTTCCGCAACCGCATCGGTCACCACGAGCGCATCTGCCACCGACATCTGGAGAAGGACTACGAGACGCTGCTCAGGCTCCTGGAGTACGTGTCGCCCGAGAAGGCGGCGCTGCACCGGCAGTTCAGCCAGGTCCCCGAGGTGCTCGCCCGCAAGCCGCTCGTGCTGGCCGGTGCCGAGCAGATCCGGCTGTGAGGTCGTGTCCCGGCCCAATCCCACGTACATGTCCTGGAAGCGCACAGCCGCGCCCGAGCCCGGGTCCGCGCCGGTCCCGTCCCACGCCCCGGTCTCGCTCGGTGAGATCAAGGAACTCGCCGGGGTGGGCCGCCCCACCGTCAGCAACTGGCGGCGGCGGTTCTCACGGGAGGTCGTGGGCGGCCCCGGCGATTCCCGACTCCCCTTCCCCGACCCACTGACGGGGGCGGGCAGCGAGAGCAAGCCGCTCTTCGACGCGGCCGAGATCGCCGACTGGCTCGACCTGCGCACCGTCCCCGACGCCGAACCCGACGAGGGCGGTCACCTCGAAACGTACGGCGACCGCTTCCGCCGCGCCCTGCGGCTGCGCGGCCTGGTCGCGCTCAAACACCGGCTGGGCTCGGCGGAGACGCTGATCTCACAGGCGCTCGCCGTCATCGCGATGTCCGCCGAGGGCAAGCACTGGATCACCGAGGCGCTCCCCGCGGAACTCCTCGCGGAGTACGAGGCGGCCGACCCTGATGTCGTCCGCGCCGCTCATGAGCTCATGGACGAGATCGGCGCACCCGGCTGGGCGGCCGACGCACTGCTCGGCCTAGACGACGAGGGCCTGGAGATCGCCAGACGGCTCGAATCCGACCTCGTCATGGACATCACGCCCCGGGGAGTCGTCGCACTGGTCGCCGCGCTGATCGGTCCCAACGAGGGCGGCCCGGACCAGCGTTCGACGATCAGCCTGTGCGCGGGACTCGGGGAGTTGCTGCTCGGGATGGGCGGTGGACCATACGAAGGTCTCCGGGGACACGGCGAACTCGTGGCCGTGGAACCCGATCCCCTGCTGCGCAAGCTGCTGCGCTACCGGCTCCTCAGCTACGAGGCCGGAGCCGCCGACGTCTGCTCCTCTCCTTCTGACCTCGACACCCTGCGCGCCTGGAACCAGGCCCCCGTCGAGCCGCACGACTTCTCGACCGCCGACCTGGTGCTGGCCGATCCGCCCTATGTGTCGGGTGAGCGGGAACGGGACGCCGAGGGCCCGCTGTGGTGGGCGCTGGAAGCCGTGCGCCGGCTGCGGCCGGAGGGCCGCGCCTACGTCGTCGTCCCCACGTGGACACTGACCCGCACCAGCGGGACCGGCCCGACATCCATGCGCACGGCGACGATCAGCACGCGCGATTCCCTGCTGGACAGAGGCTGCGTGGAAGCGATCGTCCAGCTCCCGCGCCGCATCCATCCGTTCCGTACGGGGGCGGAGTTCGCGCTTCTGGTGCTGCGCCCCCCGTCGTCAGAACCCCGCTCGGTACTCCTCGTCGACGCCGACCGCATCGCCCAGCGGGCGGGCGGGAAGGCCGGGACGTGGATCGAACAGGTGGTGGGGCTAACACGCCCCGGAGTGGTTCCCGAGCCCGGCGAGGAGCGGCCGAAGCGGGACGACGCCTACGACCCTCAGGACGCACAGCGTGTCAATGTACGGACGTCCGGCCCCGGCCGCGAGCAACTGCTGGACAACCGCTCGGTTCTGCCCGCCCACCGGCTGGCGGCGCCCGAGACGCGCGTCGACCACTTCGAGGAGACGCTCACCGCGCGCCGCGCCGTCGCCGTCGCCCTTCCCCGCCTGCGGGACTGGGTGGGCGACATGAACATCAGCCGACGGGACACGCACACGCCGATTCGGTACCGGAAGCTCGACGTCCTCCTGAAGGCGGGCCAGTTGAAGCTGCTCAACGGGCATCGTGTCAAGACGGAGCACATCGGCGAAGCGGGCCTGCCGGTCGTCGGGCGCGAGGAGATGCTCGGCGAACTTCCGGTTGGGGCGCGGTGTATCGCTCCTGAGGACCTCGCGGCCTACCCGTCGGCCAAGGTCACCGATCTGGGTGACGTGCTGCTGCTCGCCGAACACGGCGTGCGCTGCCTGGTCGACACGGTCGGCGGGTGTGTGCTGCTGTCACCCGTGCAGGGGTTGCGCATCACTGCGTACCGGGAGCATGTGCGGGATGTCACCCGGGGCGGTCCGGGGCATTCCACTGAATTGTGGATGCGTCCGCACTCCCTGGCCCGTCTCCTCCAGGCGCCGCGCAACCAGCATCGGGGCAGTGGTTCGCTTGTTCGACGGGTGAGCGTGCGCGACATGGATCTGCCGCAGCTGGCGCCGGAGGAGATCGCCGAACTGGAGGCGATCCTGATCGAGGCGGAGCGGCTGCGGGCCGAAGTACGCAGGCAATTGGAGGCGTTGGACCGGCTCGCGGAGCGGGTCTCGGCCGGGGTCGCCGACGGGGAGCTGGCGTTGCGGAGGCAGTGACGGGGGTCTGGTGGGAACAGGGGTGATCCGGCGCGGTCGGAGCTGGTGTCGGGTGCGCAGCAGTGCTGCGCGGTGAGTGTTTCGCAGTGAGTCGAGAGAAGTGAGGGTCCCGTGCCGCCACGGAAGAAGAAGGAAGCCAAGCCGGAGGACATGAAGTCCATCCTCTGGAAGTCCGCCGACAAGCTGCGCGGAAGCCTGGACGCCGCCGAGTACAAGCACTTCGTGCTCGGGCTGGTGTTCCTGAAGTACGTGTCGGCCGCCATGGAGGAGAAGCGGGCGCACCTGGAGGAGGGACTGCGGCCCGGGGGCTGGCTGCTGGAGGAACTCGGTTTCGACGGAGAGCCCCCGGCCTCCGCGATCCCGCAGATCCTGGAGGACCGTGAGCTCTACACCGGCGCCGGCATCTTCTACGTCCCGCCGACGGCCCGTTGGGAAACCGTCCTGGAGCGCGCCAAGGGCACACTCGACGACCCGACCCTCGGCAAGGTCATCGACATGGCCATGGAGACGATCGAGAAGGTCAACACGTCTTTGAAGAAGGGCACGCTGCCGCAGCAGTACAACAGCGGCCGCGTCGACGAGACCACCCTCGCCGGCCTGGTCAAGCTGCTCGACCGGCTCACCTTCCAGGCCCAGGTGGGCGAGGACGGTCAGCGGGTCGGGGCGCGGGACCTCATGGGGGAGGTGTACGAGTACTTCCTCGAGCAGTTCGCCCTCCAGGAGGGCCGCAAGGGCGGCGAGTACTTCACCCCGCCGAGCGTGGTGAAACTCCTCGTGGAGATGCTGGAGCCGGAGGAGGGCGAGCGGGTTCTCGACCCGGCGTGCGGCTCGGGCGGCATGTTCGTGCAGGCGGAGAGGTTCGTGGAGACGCATGGCGGCGACCGCATGAACGTCGGCGTGTACGGCCAGGAACGCAACCTCACGACCTGGCGCCTGGCCCACATGAACCTCGCGATCCACGGAATCGAGGCCGACCTCGGCGAGGGCCCGGCCGACTCCTTCCGCGACGACCAGCACGGCGACCTGCGTGCCGACGTGGTCATGGCCAATCCGCCGTTCAACATCTCCGACTGGGGCGGGGAACTGCTGGGCGTCGACGACCGGTGGACGTACGGCACCCCGCCGGTCGGCAACGCGAACTTCGCGTGGATCCAGCACATGGTCAGCCACTTCGCGCCGGGTGGCCGTGCGGGCATCGTCCTCGCGAACGGCTCCATGAGCAGCAAGTCGGGCGGCGAGGGCGACATCCGGCGCGCGATGGTCGAGGACGACCTGGTGGCGTGCATGGTGGCGCTGCCGGGCCAGCTGTTCCGGTCGACGCAGATCCCGGCGTGCCTGTGGTTCCTCGGGGAGGGCAAGGGCCGGCATTCGAAGTGGGTGCGAGGCCGGAAGGGCGAGGTGCTGTTCATCGACGCTCGGGAGATGGGCGTGATGTCCTCGCGCACAGAGAAGGTGCTGACGGATGAGGAACTGACCCGTATCGCGGGGACGTTCAGAGCCTGGCGAGGCGCGGAGGGCCCGGGCGTCGGGACGTACGAGGACGTTCCCGGGTTCTGCCGGAGCGTGCCCCTGGAGGAGCTGCGCGGGCACGAGTTCGTGTTGACGCCGAGGCGGTACGTGGGGACCGCGGAACCGGAAGAGGATCCGGACGCGGAGCCGGTGGCGGAACGGGTGGCCCGGCTGAGCAAGGAGCTGTTCGGGCTGTTCGAGGAATCGGGGCGGCTGGAGGCTGTGGTGCGTGAGCAGTTGGGGAGGATGTGATGGGAAAAACACTGGGCGACATTTGCGAATTGATTGTCGACAGCGAGCACAAGACGGCTCCATCCGCTAACCCAGGAACGACATACGGATATTCGATTGGCACGCCCCACATCCGGAACGGTCGAATCCTGTTCGATACCGCGATCCCGGTTGACGAAAAGACATACTCAGAATGGACAGAGCGTGAAACTCCCCAAGAGGGAGATCTTATCCTCACCCGCGAGGCACCCGTAGGCCAGGTGGGACGAATTGACGCCGGTCAACGAGTGTGCCTCAGGCAGCGAACCGTCCTCCTTCGCCCAGCCTCGGAGCACGTCAACTCGCGATACCTTCTGTACGCACTCATGGCGCCACCCATCCAAGATCGGATGCACGCCAGAGCAGCAGGATCAACCGTTCCGCATCTAAATATCAAAGACGTTCGCTCTCTTGACATCGGACGCATCCCCGCAATGACGGAGCAGCGGGCCATCGCCGAAGTTCTCGGCGTCCTGGACGACAAGATCGCCGTCAACGAGCGAATCGCCGAAACCGCCATGGAGCTGGCTCAGGCTCGCTACGCCCTCACACCCGCCACAGCACAGACGCGTATTGGAGACATCGCCACAGTCTTCGATGGCCCGCACGCCACACCGCAAAAGACGCCACACGGACCGTGGTTCCTGAGCATCAGCAGTCTGAAGGGAGGCGTGCTGGACCTGGCAGAGTCCGCACATCTCTCTGACATCGACTTCCCTCGCTGGACAAAGCGTGTGCAGCCACAGGAGGGCGACGTGCTGTTCTCCTACGAGACGCGGCTTGGAGAAGCCGCCCTCATGCCTGCAGGGATCCGGGCATGCCTCGGTCGCCGCATGGGGCTCTTGCGTCCACGAAGTACGTCTGTGAACGGCGCCTTGCTGCTACACGCCTACCTGAGCTGCGAATTTCAAGAAGAAATCAGGCGACGCACCGTCCATGGTGCCACTGTCGACCGTATCCCACTCAAAGAAATGCCTTCGTGGCCTATTTCACTGCCTGCTGATAACGATCGGCAGGATCTGGTCGCGGCTCTTAACGCACTACACACCGAAATCACGCATACCGCAGACGAGAACCGCGTCCTCACCGAACTCCGCGACACCCTCCTCCCCCAACTGGTGACCGGCAAGCTCCGTATCAAGGACGCCGAACAAGCCGTGGAGGACGCCGTATGAGCGTGGACCCCGAGGAGCAGCCGCACCCTGCCTCCGAAGCCGCCGCCTCCCACGCCGAGGCGCTCACCTTCTCCGAGAAGGACTGGGAGCACATCGCGCTGGAGCAGCTCGCGGAGTTCGGTTGGCTGCATGTCGACGGGAAGGACCTCGGGCCCGCTCACGGGCACCGCAAGTCCTGGGACGACCTGGTCCTCTATCCTCGCCTGCGCACCGCCATCGTCACCCGCTATCCCCACCTGCCCGAGACGGCGGTCACCGCCGCCATCGACGAGTTGCTGAAGCCGTCCCCCGGCTCGGACGTCCGCCAGAACTGGCTGTTCTACCGCCGCCTCACCATGGACGCCGTGAAGGTGTCCTACCGGGACCCGCTCACCGACACCGACAGGCACGAGACCGTCCGCGTCGTCGACTTCACCAACCCCCACGGCAACGACCTCGTCGCCGCCTCCCAGGTCCGCGTACGCAGCAACTCCCGCGGCCGGGAGTTCGTTTTCGACATCGTCCTGTATGTCAACGGACTCCCCCTCGGCATCATCGAGTTGAAGAAGGCCAGCGGCCCCGACGACTCCCGCAAGGCCTACGACCAGATTCAGAACTACCGGCGGGAGCTACGCAACGACGGCCTCTTCAGGACCCTGCTGCTCGCCGTGGCCAGCGACGGCATAACCGCCCGCCTCGGCACCCCTTTCACGCCCTGGCAGCACATGGCCCCCTGGCACGCCGACGAGGACGGGACCCTGCTCCGCAAGAAGGAGTGGCAGGACGGACGCGCCCTGGAGCGCATGATCCAGGGCCCGCTCGAACCCGACCGCTTCCTGGACCTGATCGGCTCCTACCTCTCCTATTCCGCCGAAGGCATCGGTGCCGACGTCGACACCGTCAAGCTCGCGAAGGCTCACCAGTACTTCGCCGTTCGCGAGGCCGTGGCCGCCACCGAATCGGCCGCCGCGACGGACGGCAAGGCGGGCGTCGTCTGGCACACGCAAGGCGCGGGCAAGAGCGAGGAGATGCTGTTCTACACCGGCAAGGTGGTTCGCACGCCCGAGCTGTCTAACCCGACGGTCCTGCTCCTCACCGACCGTATCGACCTCGACACCCAGCTCTTCGGCACCTTCGCCAGGAGCCACAGCCTCCACCGGATCGCCGGCGAGCCCGACAAGGCCCACAACGCCAAAGAGCTCAAGGACCTCCTCACCCGGGACACCAGCGGCGGCGGTGTCGTCTTCAGCACCCTCCAGAAGTTCCGCGTGAGCCAGGCCGAGCGGAAGGCCGGCGCCCGGCACCCCGTCATATCCCCCCGCCGCGACATCATCGTCATCGTCGACGAGGCCCACCGCAGTCACTACGACTTCGAGGACGGCTTCGCCCGCAACCTCCGCGACGCCCTCCCCCACGCCACCTTCATCGCCTTCACCGGCACCCCCATCGACAACGCCACCGGCAGTACCGAGGGTGTCTTCGGCCCGACCATCCACACCTACGACCTCACCCAGGCCGTGGACGACGGCGCCACCGTCCCCGTCTACTACGAGGCGATCCTCCACAAGGTCAAGCTGAAGGGCGGGCTCCCCGACGACGTCGACCTCGACGACCTCGACGCGCAGGCAGAGGGCCTGGTGGAGGGGCTGACCGAGGCGGAACAGAAGCGCGCCCGCCGCCGGTTCGGCGCCTTCGAGGACCTCATCGGCGCCCACGAGCGGATAGAGGACCTTTCGAAGACGATCCTTGAACACTGGGACCACCGCCGCAAGGAGATGATCAAGCTCACCGGCCGCCCCGGCAAAGGCATGATCGTGTGCTCCTCCCGCGCCATCGCCGCCCGGCTCTTCGAGGCCATCGCCCGCCGCCGCCCGGAGTGGACCGGCGAACGGGACCCGGACAGCGGCCTCTACCCGGACGACACCGGCAAGGTACGTGTCGTCTTCACCGGCAACCCCGGCCACGACGACGAGGAAGTCGCCGACTACGTCCGAACCCCCACCCAGCTCAAGCGCATCCAGAAGCGAGTGGTGGACAAGGAGGAGAAGGACGAGCTCGAACTCGTCATCGTCCAGTCCCTCTGGCTCACCGGCTTCGACGCCCCGCCCCTCCACACCCTCTACCTCGACCGCCGGATGCGCGGCGCGGCCCTCATGCAGGCCATCGCCCGGGTCAACCGCACCTGGGGCGAGAAGCCCTCGGGTCTCGTCGTCGACTTCCTCGGCGTGGCCCAGGAACTCACCGACGCCCTCCGTGAGTACTCCACCCCCGACCAGGAGAACCGGACCATCGGCGCCCCTGTCGAAGAGGCGTGCGCGGCCGTACGGCGCACCCACCAGCGGATCGGGGAAGTCCTGCGCCCTTGTCCCTGGCGGGCAACCCTCGACGCCCACGGCTACAAGGAAGCCCTCTACGACGTTCTCGAATTCCTCAAGGAAGCCGAACCGGACCTGGAGCCCGGCAAACCCACCCGGCACCAACTGTTCATGCACCACTCGCAGTTGCTGTCCCGGTCCTTCTCCCTCTGCTCCACCCACCCGGACGTCCAGGACCTCCTCCCCGACATCCGGTTCTACTCCTCCGTCCGCACATCTCGCCAGAAGCTCACCGCCGACGACCGCCACGTCGACGGACTCGCCACCGAGGCCGACGTGAACCGGCTCGTCAGGCAGCTCAACGCCGAGGTCGTCGCCGCCGACGGTGTCGTCGACATCTACGACGCCGCCGGGCTCACCAAGCCCGACCTGTCCCACCTGGGCGAGGACTTCGTCCAGCAGATGCGGGCCAGCCGGCACCCCAACCTTGCCATCGAGGCCCTGCGGCGCGCCATCAAGAAGGAGATCAGGGACGCCCACCCCGGCAACGTCGTACGCCAGAGGACCTTCACCGAGAAGATGCAGGCGGTCATGAACCGCTACCACAACGGCCTCCTCAGCTCCGCCGAGGTCATGGACCTGCTCGTCGAACTGGCCCGCACGATCTCCGCCGACCGGTCACGGGCCGAGGAGCTCGGTCTGACGGAGGACGAGCTGGCCTTCTACGACGCTGTCGCCGACAACCCCTCCGCCCTGGAACTGGGCCAGGGCGTTCTCGCCGAGATCGCCCACAAGCTGTGCGAACTCGTCCGCAAGGACGTCACCGTCGACTGGCGGGTCAAAGGCCAGGCCCGTGACCGCATCCGGGGCAAGGTGAAACTCCTGCTCCGCCTCTACGGCTACCCGCCGGACCAGGCCCCGGACGCGATCGACCGCGTACTGAAGCAGACGGAGGTCAAGGCGGACGAGTGGACGTGAACCGACGGGCGGTCAGGAGAGGAAGCCACCACTCCTGATCGCCGTGACGAACGTCGACCAGGCGGGCCCCGGAACGATCAGTGCGGGTCCCTGAGGGTTCTTGGAGTCGCGTACGGGAACACCCCGGCGGTGGCCATCGAGGACTTCGAGGCAGCTGCCGCCCTGGTCGTTGCTGTAGGAGGACCTACGCCACCCCTCCATTGCCGCTGTGCTCGGTATGACTCGGTCGGTCATAGCGTTCGCAGTCCCTTGCTGTCGCCCTGAGCAGAGCCAGGGATTCCTTCAGAGGAAGGGCGTTGCCCAGCGCGAAATCGTAGCGATGCTGGATTTCCTGGACGATGGACGGGGAGTCATGGACTCTTCCCATCCACAGACCCTCACCGTAGGCCACCGGCGGCTGGTCCTCGAACCACATCAGCGTGAGCATGTTACTCAGGAGCGGGTGTGCCCCCAGGGCAAACGGCAAGACATGCACCTGGATCCGGCCGGTCTCGGCAAGATGCACGAGGTGGTTTAGCTGCTCCGCCATGACACCTGGTCCGCCGATCCGGCGCCGCAGCACCGCCTCGTCCAACAGCGCCCAGACTACGGGCGTGACCGGATCGTCCAGGATCTTCGCCCGCTCAAGGCGTGTGACAACGAGCCTGTCACATTCCTCTTCACTCACAGGAGGGAACGACGTGCTCAGAACCGCACGCGCGTACCTTTTCGTCTGCAGGATGCCCGGGACGAACGACAGAGCGAACTCCCTGATCATCACCGCCTGTTGTTCGAGCAACCGGGCCGCCTCGAAGTAGTCGGCGACCGCCACTTCTTCCTGCGGCAGGAAGCTGCTCAGTACATTCCCCGTGCCCAGCGCGCTATCGAGCCTCCGAGCATCCTCCCGTGACGGCACCCGGCGCCCCGCCTCGATATGCGCGATGTGCGTTCGAGTCATGACCGCCGCCTCGGCCAGCTGCTGTTGCGTCAGCCCCGCCGCCTCGCGCTGTTCCTTGAGCCAGTCGCCGTAGTTGGTGCCCACGAGATCAACTCCTCCGTGACAAATGCTCTGTCACCTCGAACCCCCTGGCGAGCCTAATACGGGTCGTTTCACTCTGTACGTCGATCGCTACACAACGCGACATCGATCACGGAGTCACACCATGTTCGGCCTCATCGCCCGCCTCCTCGAACCGCTGCTCAGCCTCGTCGCCCCAGGTACGGGACGACGGCGGCTCGACGCACGAGACGGATACGAGCCCCCGCCCGCCGAAGGGCCGTCCCCGCGTCAGTTCGGCGCACGCCCCCTCCGCGGTGAGGACCACAACCTCGTGCGCCCCTACGTCATCGCGCACGAACGCCGAGAACAGGAACGGCTCCGACAAGCCCGGCGCCGCTCACTGCTGATCGCCCCGCAGGGCATCCGCATCCACCTGCCCCCGCACTCTCACCCCCACCCGACGCACTGCCTGGGAC
>NZ_POUC01000237.1 GCF_002891435.1 Streptomyces cahuitamycinicus | reverse complement strand
GGGGTGGCCGGTGGCGGGGTCGACGGCCGCCGGCCCGATGGCGGTGACCCGGGCGGCCAGGCGGAGCCGGGCGTTGGGCCCCACGCCGCCGTAGACCTCGCCGGTCTCGTCCAGCACCCAGCCCAGTCGCACCGGTTCGGCCAGGGTGAGCTGGGCTTCCTCGGCGGCTTCGCGGTGCAAGGTGTCCTCGGGCGTCGCATCGGTCGTCTCCACGGTGCCGCCGGGCAGCATCGGCAGCGCGCCCCGCGGGCCGGGGTCGGCCACCAGGACGACCCGGCCGTCGGGGACGAAGCACCACGCCCAGGCTTGCTGTACGGGCAGCCGCTCGGGGACGGGGCCGCGGTGGAGAGGGCTGTCCCACAAGGGTCGGTAGCGGACGTGGACGTCATGGCGGTCCAGCGCCGGGACGTCGTGGATGTGCCGGCCGTCGGCGAGGTGAGCGGTGGCGGTGTTTCCGAGCCGGGCACGGTAGGCGGCGAGCATGATCTGCCCGTCCACGGGCCGCAGCCGCTGCACCGCGTCCCGGGTCTCCAGGAAGGCGTACTCGGACAGCTCCTCGCGCGGCAGGCGGATCGTCTCCACCTGGTCGGGGTGGAGGGTTCCCCCGTCGAAGACGAACCGGATCTCGCCGGGGCATGCCGTGGCGGGCTGGAGGTCGGGGTGGTGCGGGGAGAAGGAGTGGACGGCGAGCACGGCCGACAGGGGTAGATCCAGGCCCAGTTCCTCGGTGATCTCGCGCCTGCAGGTGATGTGCGGGTGTTCGCCGGCTTCGACGACGCCTCCGGGCAGCAGCCACGAGTCGTCCTCGCGGTAGGTGGGGTGCACCAGCAGGACCCGGCCGACCTCGTCGGTGATGATCGCGGCGGCGCCGAGCCACGCCGCATGCCTGGATGCGGCGTACTGCGCTGCGGGCAGAGCGGCACGCGGTGAGACGTGATCCGAAGGGGAGACGGGAGAGGTCACGTATCTCTGCCTTCCGAGACGGTGTACGGGCGAGTGGGCAGCGCTGAACGGCGAGGGGTGATCAGGGGGTGTCGCCGCTCATCCGGCGCTGCAGCTCCCACAGGGTCCGGAAGAGACCTGGCTCCCGGGTGAGCTGGGCGTAGGTGCCCTCCTGGACGATCCGCCCTTGATCCAGGACCACGATCCGGTCGGCGACGGCCACGTTGGTGAGCCGGTGCGTGATCAGCAGGATGGCGCGGTCCTTGGCCAGTTCGCGCAGGCCGGCGAAGATCCGGTGCTCCGCGCGGGCGTCGAGGGCGGCCGTGGGTTCATCCATCACCAGCAGCGCCGCCTGCCGGTGGAACGCGCGAGTGAGGACCAGGCGCTGCCACTGCCCGCCGGAGAGCTGCTGTCCGCCGAACCACTCGCTGGTCAGCAGGGTGTTCAGGCCGGAGCGCAGGCCCGGCAGCATCTCCGCGGCGCCGGACGCCTCGCATGCGGCGAGCAGGGCCGCCTCGCTGGTGTCGCCCTGCCCGAACGTGATGTTGTCGCGCATCGTCAGCGGCAGGTACGTGAACTTCTGCGGCACCAGCGCGACGTGCTCCCACGACCCCCACGGGTCCAGGTCCGCGGTGGAGGCGTGGTCCCAGGCCACGTCGCCCTCGGTGGGCAGCAACAGCCCGCACAGCAGGCGCGAGAGGGTCGTCTTGCCGGAGCCGTTCTCCCCGACCAGCGCCACGATCTCCCCGCGCCGCACGTGCAGGGAGACGTTGCTCAGGCTGTCCTTCGGGGCGCCGTCGTAGCGGTAGGTGACGTCGCGGACCTCGAAACGCTCCGGGGCGGCGGTCACGGGCGCGGTGCCGCGGGAGTCGGTCATGGCCTGGCCGTGGGCGTTGTCGAGGAAGTTCTGCCAGTCCTGCACGTACCAGCCGGTGCGCACCAGGCGGGCCCCGCCGTTGATGATGCCGCGCACCGAGCCGGTGGCGGTCTGGAGGGCGAAGACGGCGCCGCCTCCGGCCGCCAGGCTGATCCGCCCGGAGGCCAGGAGCCACAGCAGCGCCGCCCATACCGCGGTCGAGGCGATCCCGCCGGCCACTGCTCCTGCCAGCCCCATCCAGGCACCGGTGTTCGCGGCCTTGCGTTCGGCCGCGTTGACCGAGGCGGCCAGCCGCCGGTACCGGCCGATCAGGAAGGGGCCGGCCAGGCAGGCGCGCATCTCCTCACTGGACTCCTGATAGGCCATGTGCCAGCGCAGCTTGCCCAGCATCCGGCGCCGCCCGGAGGTCTCCAGCCCGGCGAGGTAGATCACGCGCGCGGAACGGACGTAGGCGGCGGCCTGCGGCAGGCACGCAAGGAAGAGAAGGGGAAGGAGCAGGGGGTGCAGGACGGTCAGGACGGTGGCGCCGGCCGCGAGCGTGGCGGTCGCCGCGAGGACGTCCTGCGCTTCTTCGACGAGGTCGGGGGTGACCTGGGCGCCGCGGTCGGCGATGTCGTAGGCGTCGTTGTAGCCGGGCTTGTTGTTGGCGGCCAGTTCCGCGCCGAGCGCGGCCTCGATCATCGTCAGCTCCGCGGCCCGGCCGAGCACCGGGCGCAGACGGCCGGTCAGCCAGACGACGGTGATGCCCAGCAGCGCGCGCAGGCCGGTGGCGGCGGTGATCACGGCCAGCTGCGGGGCGGCGTCCCACAGCCGCTCGGTGATGTCGCCCGAGGAGATCAGTGCGGTGATCGTGCCCGTGACGGCCAGGAGGCCGAGGGCCGCGAGGACGCCGGTCCCGATCTGGCATACCAGCAGGCCGACGGTCGCACCGCGGTCCACGCGCCAGGCCATCTGCACCGAGCGCCGCACGAGCGAGGGCAGGCGCCGCGCCATGGTGCGGGAGGTCAGCAGGGAGCCGGCCTGGAGCCTCGACTCGTCGCGGTAGAGGTATTCCTCCTCTCGAACACCGGCCTCCTGTGGTTCGTCGTCCGGCGTGGTCCCTTTCGGCGGTTGCGGCGGCTGGTCCTGCGTAATGGCCGAGGTCATCGTTCCCCCTAGGACGGTCGCTGCGGCAGAGTCGTGAGGTCTAACGACACGGCTGCGATATCGAACACACGTCATTCGGTCGTGCTGGGGAGCCCGCTATTTCCTTGGTGAGGGAACCCCGCGGGCGTGAGAGCCCTGGTCTGACTTGAAGCGGCTGCGGGCAGGAAATGGCCGAAACGCCGACACCGCCAACCAGCGTGGGCATTACGGCGGGTCATCCCGGTCGGTCCCCTCCTAGCCGGGATCTGGTTCGGCCTGCACCAGCCTTTCCAGCTCTGTCTCGGCGTGGGCGACCGCGCCCGTCAGAGCCTCATGGTGGTGGGCGGACATAACGCCGAAGCCCAGTCCGGCCGCGGCGATCACCGCGTTGAGCGCGTCTGTCGCCCCGTCGTCCAGGGCGGACGCGGCGACGGGGTGGTGCAGTGCGTCTCGTGCGGCGTAGGCGTCGAGTCGGGCGACTCTGACGAGGGAGTCGAGTACGCGGGCGGCGTATCGTCCGGTGCGGTCCAGTTCCAGGGCTGACAGGGCCGTCCGGGCCTGGAAGGCGGCGGTCGGAGGATCGGGGTGGGCAAGGAGCTGGACGGCTGCATCAAGGGTGCGGTCGAGGTCAGGTTCAGGGACGGGGACGTCTGCGGGCCGACAGTGGGCGTGCAGGAGGAGGGCGATGGCTCTCTCCCAAGGCTCCGTCGGGTGGGTGGTGTCGATCAGGTCGCGGGCCTGCTGGTCCAGGCCCTGCTCCATCAGGGCCATGATCTTGATCTGGCGGCCGTCGAGCAGCCGGTTGCCAATGCCGCGATGCTGGGCCATGGCTTCGGCCGCGTCGGTCCACCGCCCGATCTGGGCGAGGGCGCGGGCGCCGTCCACGAGCAGGGTGACGTACAGCTCCTGGCACACCGTGCGGTGGTCCTCGTCCGTGCCGGTCAGAGCAGACAGGTCGACGGTGCGGCCGTCGATGTCGGTCTTGTTCCGATGTCGGGCAGCGTCGTTGAGGCTGTACAACAAGCCGTAGGCGAGTTCGCCGTGGCCGGCGCGAGTCTGCAATCGGGCGAGGTTGACGAGCGGCATCAGCGACATGACGGCGACCCGTCCGCTGAGGCGTCCGGCGTTGGCGAAGACCTGGTGCTGGCGCCAGCACAGATCCTCGGCCAGGTCGGGCAGGCCGACATCGGAGGCGATGAGCGCGGCGTAGTTGAGGACCCCGCAGGCGCGGGCCACCAGGTCATGGTGGCTCGTACCTGCGGGCGCGACGGTCAGCCCGATGAGGTGGTTGATGCGCTCCTCCAAGGGGAGCGCGGGCGCCTTGGTGCGGCGGACCAGGGGGATGCGGCTGGCTATCGCGGGGATCATCGGCTCAGCCCTTGTGCGCCCAGTCGACGACCAGTCGGCTGTAGGGCTTGTCGACAACGAAGCGCGGGTCGTCCGCCGTCAGCCGTTCACGCGAGTCCGCGACGGCCATCCGGAAGCCCGGTTCGGGGGCGTCGTTGCCGCCGCTGGCGTCCCAGGCGCGGATCTCGCTCACGACGCGTTCGGCGAGGCCGGCGCCGCCCTCGCCGTGGCCGATCACGCCGACCTCCCAGTACCGCCCCTTCTCGTCTTCGCCCTCGCGGATGGTGAGGTATGCGAGCGACCCGCCGTCGAGGGCTGCCATGGAGCCCCACCCGAAGTGCGGGGTGAACCCGGGGCGCTGGCCCGGCAGGCGGGAGAGGCCGTTGGGCAGCACGCAGGCCAGGTACAGGTACAGCCACTCCCACGCCGAGCCCTGCCGGAACTTCACCCCGGTGTAGAGCTTGGTCTGCTGCTGGTCGAGGACGCAGCGGAGCGCGTCGCGGTCGACGTCCTGCTCGCTGAACGTCTCCAGGCGCGCGTTGCCCTCGCCGGCCATCGGCACGAGGGTGTACACGTCGTCGCAGACGCCCTTGCGCAGAGGGATGAAGGTGGCCATCTCGCAGGAGACGGTCTTCCACGTGTCCCCGTCGCGTTCGAAGGCGAAGGAGCGGGAGATGCTGCCGCGGATACGCATCGGCAGGACCAGGCGCCCGCCGGGGGCGAGCTGGTCGAGGATCTTCACGGGGACGTCGCCGGCGCCGACGGTGAAGATGATCCGGTCGTAGGGGGCGTGCTCGGGCAGCCCGGCCGCGCCGTCGGCCATCACCGCGGTGGCGTTGTCGACGCCGGCCTGGGCAAGGTGCTGGCTCGCGCCGGTGACGAGGTCCTGGTCGACGTCGAGGGTCCACACCTGCCCGCCGGGGGAGACGATCTTGCCGAGGAGGGCGGCGTTGTATCCGGTCGCGGCTCCGGCTTCCAGGATCTTGTGACCGGGCTGGGCGCCGAGCTGTTCGAGCTGGGTGGCGACGATGGACGGCGCGGAGATGCAGGAGATCATCTCCCCGTGCTCGTCGTGCTTGATCGGGACCGCGTCCTCCTTGTACGCGCTCTCCAGATCGACGCCGGGCAGGAAGGCGTGCCGGTCGGTGGTGCGGAAGGCGTCGATGGCCGCCTTGCTGCGCAGGTGGCCGCTGTCGACGAGCCGCTGGGCGAGGGCTTCGCGCAGCTGGTGGGGGTCGGTTACGGGTGTCACGGTGATCTCCATTCGAGGGAGGCTAGGGTCCGCAGATACGGACTTGCGGGTAGACACGTCAGCGCCTTCTCCGGTGGAGAAAGCGACGTGACGGCCGAGCCACGCGGTGGCGGCCTGCCCGTCGGCAGTCACGCCCGCGCGGTTGAACGCGAAGATCGCGTGATGCGCGATGACGCCCCGGATTCCGCGTATCAGCCGGCCGTCCGCGGCGAGCCGGCGCAGGCGGCGGCCGGCGTCCTCGAACGCCGCGACCCTCTCGACCCAGCCTGCTTCCGCGTCCGGGCGCAGGGCGGCATCCGCGTTCATCAGCCGCCGCATCGCGGAGACGGCTTGCTCCAGCGCGAGGCCCTGGGGCGGGGTGACGGGGGGACGCAGGGCAGCCCACCGGGCGTACACGTCTCCGGCTTCGAACGGGTCCAGCCCGGCTTCGCGAAGCATGGCGGACAGCAGCATCACGCTGCGCTCGCGGGCGCCGGGAGACCCGGTCTCGGCGAGCGCGGCCGGGCTGTCGGCGCAGAACACGTCGTGCGCGACCTCCATGCCCTCGGGACCGCCGAAGGCATAGGTTTCCGGCTCGTAGATCCCGCCCGTCCAGTCGGTGATCACGCGATCGGCGACGAGCTGGTCCAGCAGGCCGCCGACGGGCTGTTCGATGCGCAGGCGCACGCCGGCGTCCTTGCGCAGGAAGTGGAAGCGGCGCCCGGACAGCGCGGTCGCCAAGGCCCGGGCGGCGTCCGCGTGCTGGTCGGGGAAGGCCACGGAGGCGTGCCACCAGGGCGCGTCCGGGGGGATCGGCAGGTTCTCGTCGTCGAAGGTCACAGGCAGAAAACTCCTTGCGAGGCGGCGGGGCAGCGGTCAGGTGAGCAGGAGGACGCGGGTCCAGCCGGTGGTGTCGGTGGCGTGCAGGGCGAGTTGGGCTCCGGCGCGGCCTTCCATAAAGCCGGGTTTGGGCAAGTGCGCCCAGTCGGCGGCCAGCCGTCGGTGCAGGTCGTGGATGATCGGGGTGAAGCGGTCGGGTGCGGGACTGTCGGCCGCGACCGCGCGGGTGAGCATCAACAGCCCGGCCCAGCCGTGGCAGAGCGTGGAGTCGGTGATCCGGGCGAGGCGCAGCGGGTCAGTCAGGATGACTGCGACAGTGTCCTCGGCCGCCCGGCGGCGGGCTGTGTCGCCGAGGGCGAGAGCGGCGAGCTGCTGGGCGCGGGCGATGCCGGGCTGGCCGTAGCACCAGGACTGGCGGGCCGGTTCCGCTGCGGGCGGCTGCTCGGCGTCCAGGTGTGCTGTAGTGGACCAGTAGTGGGCGCCGTGCCGGTCGAGCCAGGTCGCGAAGGTGCCGACGGCTTCCTCCTGACCGGGGACGCTGATGCCTTCGCGCAGGGCGAGGGAGAGCACGGCGAGCGGCCCTGCGATGCCGTGGGCCATGCCGTTGTTGCCATGCCCGCCGGCCATCGTCTTCCCGTCCGGGCCGGCCGCCGACCACCACCCGGGCAGCATCCGGTCGTCACCGCGGAGGGGGTTGGCGAGCGCGACGAGGCAGGTGAGCACGTCGGGCAGCCGGGGCGCGATCGGGCGGCGGGACAGCAGCAGTGCGGCGAGTCCGGTCACGCCGCGGATGAGGTCCCATTCGGCAAGGTGGGGCAGCGCGCCGGCTGCTTGACGGCGGTGGGCGGCGGCGAGCCGGGCGTCCACGACGCGGTCGACCGCCGTACGGATGTCGTCGCCAGCTGCGTGGGCGCGGGCCAGGACGAACTCCAGGGCGGGTGCGCCGTGAAAGAGGCTGGCGTTGCTGCCGGTGCTCACGCCCCGGGCGGTCGCCTGGGTGAGGTGGCGGCGGGCGGTGGACAGGTCCCGGCGCTCGATGTCGAGCAGGGCCATCCCCAGGGCGCCCTCGGACAGGTCCTGCGTACGGGGCACGATCGTCGTGGTCATGAGCGCCTGGCCAGGGGGACGACGATGCTGTGGGCCCGGCCGCCGATCCACCCGTCGGCGTCCAGCGGGGGCGCGTCGTGCAGGGTGGCGATGCCGAAGGGGCTGGCGTCCAGGTGCGCGCGCAGGAGGTCCAGGTCGACGTCGCGGCTGAGGTCAAGGGGCAGCTGCTGGTCGTCCTCGGCGAGCAGGACCCGCTCCGGCACCCGGAACCGGGCACGCCAGGAGTGGAGTTGGTCTGCCCACTGCTGGAGTGAGGCGGTGCGGGCGGGCAGCGTGCGGCTGCGGATCTTCCACCGGGCGGCGGTGAGGATGGTGCGTCGGTAGACGAGGGCCGGGGTGAAGGGCAGGGTCCAGGCGGCGCCCCAGTCGAACCAGGTCACCTGCGGGGATGCGGCCCGGCTGATCTCGCCGAGGAAGCGGGCCATCGGCGGGGTGTAGTTGTTCCACAGGAAGTTGATGGCGGTGGGGGCCAGCAGCTCCAGCGGCTTGCCCGTCGCGGACTCCACCAGCTGGGGGCGGCCGTCGGCGACGGTGACCGACAGGTCCCTGGGGAAGAGGACGTGCGGGGCGGGGCGGCGGAATTCGCCGACGCTGACGACGCGGGGCACGGCCTGGGGCGCGCGGGTGAGCAGGTCGGCTGGCACTCGTCCGGCGTGGAAGGAGAGCTGCGCGAGTTCCGCCTCCGGATCGACGGTGGGCAGGTGCGCGTACGCCTCTTCGGCGCCGGGGAACAGGTGCCAGAACCGGCCAGTCATCGATCCGGCCGAGCGGGAGACGGTCAGAACGCGCAGCCGGAAGTCGCCCCGGTCCAGGGCAGGGACGGAGGTGGCGTGGACCTGTGCGGCCAGTTCGAGGTGGGGCGCCAGGTCGTGAGGTTTGTCGCCGGCCGCTGCTTCCAGTTCCTCGATCATCGCCCCGGTCACCGCGACGGTGCGGCTGCCTTCGGCGGCGGCGGTGCCGGCCAGCTCCAGCAGCAGACGGTCACGCCGGGACATCGGCCGAGGCGGTTCGCTCGCCGTGACGAACCCTGCAGGGAAGCCCACGCCCCGATCGGGAGCCGTGGCCACGTCCACCGGCACCGCGGTGTTCTCGCCGTAGCGCTCGGAGAACTGCTCGATCCACCGCCGCCAGGTCGGTGTCCCGGTCGGATGGGTGACCAGGCGGGCCAGGACGGTCGCCGCGGTCTCCACTTCGGTCAGCACCTGCTCGGGCAGCCGCACGTCGGCGTCCAGCCGCAGGTCGCACGCGGTTCGCAGGCCAGCTGCCCGAGCGCGCGCCGCGGGCGGTAAGACGTCGGTGGGGTCGGCGACGGTGGCGGGCGCGCGCAGCGAGGAGCGCAACAACCGCACCCGCAGCAGTTCACCGAGCAGCCGTTCGCGCGCGGTGCCGCTCACGGCGGGGAACTCCGCGGCCAGCTTGTCGGACAACTGGCGGTACCCGATCGGTGATTGGGCCAGGTCGAGTACGAGACGCAATGCGGGGCTGAGGGCGAGGCGGAACTCGGCGTCGCCCTCGGACGGTACGTGGATGTGCTGGTCGTGCTGTCGGATCAGAGTGTTGACGCAGACCTCGGCGTCGGCCATTCGCGCAGCGTCGCTCTCCCAGGTGCTGAGCACTTCCTCGAGCCCGACCGGCTCGGGGCGGGCCACGGCCTGGTGCTCGTCGCCGATGCGGACGGACGTGGTCTGGTCGAAGCCGAGCGGGGCGACGCCGGCGAACAGGCCGTAAGGGGTGGAGCGGCGTGCGCAGCGGATCGCGTAGCGGGCGGTGGCCAGCGCCGCCCGGCGCATCCGGCGCACCTTCGGTGTGCGGCCGTCGATGATGGCCTGCACCTGGTCCGCCAGGTTAGGGCTCGCCTGTGACACGGTCCGGCGGAAGTCGGTGTCGGACCAGACGGTGCTCAGCCACGCACGCCACTGTTCCACCGGTGCCGTGGACGTCGGCCAGGTTGGCATGGTGGGCTCGGTGAGGTGCACCGCGGCGCGCAGCATCGCCTGCCCCGCGCCCTGATACAGGCTGGGACGTACCCGTGTCATCACCGCTCTCCCTTCTTCTTTCGTGACGGGGCGGGATGCGGGCCGGACGGGAAGCCCCGCCCGGCCCGCACTGCCGGATCGGACCGGCTTACGAGGTGGTGCAGGCGCTGGGGCAGGAGCTGCCGCAGGTGTCGCCCGTGCTGCACATCAGGACCGTCTCGGTCGCCGGCGTGCCCTCGATGAAGGTGATGTCGAGTCCGAACGGGTCGGTCTCGTCAGTGGTAGCGAGGTCCGGCTGCGCGGGGGCGGTCGGCCTCTCCGTCTGCATGGCGGTCATGCTTGCCTCCTAGTGGCGATGGGTGGTGCGGGATGCCGGGCCCGGTCGGGACCCGGAACTTGGTGCCAGACGGTGGCGGGCGACGGTGTCGCCTGCTCCAGGGCGTCTGGGAGTCGGCGTGACGTGTCGTCAGGCTGCTGCGGGCTGCGCCCGCGAGTGCGTCTTTGCAGCCCTGTCCAGGACCTCGGTGAAGTGCTCGGCGCGCTCGTCGCCCTCGGCCTCCTGGGCGCGGAGGTCTCCGAAACGCGCCCAGTACCGCCTGCAGACGTCGCTGTTCATGAGCATCGACGCGTAGAAGGGCAGTTGTCCGTGGCGAACGAAGCCCAGCCGGTCACGCAGGCTGAGGGTGCAGATCTGCTGGTTGGCATGGAGCAGCTGCATGTACTCCTCGACGTCGATGTCCTCGGGCGTCCAGAGCTTGGCGAGGTCGGGGTTGGTGGACATCTGCGTCAGCCAGTCGAGCTGGTTCCGCGCGACGGCCACCTCGTTTCGCTCGGCCTGGTGCCGCGCGTCCTGCCTGAGCCGGGCGGCTCCGACCACGGCGGTGGTGAGGGAGACGGCGGCGCCGGCAGCGAGGAGGGCGGTAGTGAGCTTCATACTTCAACGGTCCTTTCAAGAAAGGAGGTCTGCGGAAGAGCGTTGGGTCTCTGGAACGTGTGGGGCCCGCTGCGTCATGCGGCCCCCGCGAGCACGACGGTCGGGGAGTCGACGGCATGGCGATCCGGGGCGTACCGGCGCCGCACCTTCTCCAGGGCGGCGGCGATCGGCGGCAGCCCGACGGCGGCCCTTCGCTGGTCGAGGGACTGCGGTGCGCGCAGCGGGCACAGCTCAGCCCCTGTTGCGTTGAGGACCAGTTGGGTCCCGAACTCTTGTGGTCGCCCGCTGTTGACCAGGGCACGGTCGTGAAGGTGGGCCCAGTGCTGGATGCGCGCGTCGTCGTCCTGGACTGCGCGCTTCAGAAGGGTGGTGGCCGCCCGTTGGAAGTCGGGCTCGCCGTCGGCGTGAAGAGCGATGCTCCAGGCGGCACGTGCCGCGTCGGGGCCGACGAGGCGGTGGCCGGGCCAGTCGTGTTCGGCCAGGATGCGGCGCAGCACTTTGGTGTCGGCGTGGTCGGCGTGACGGTCCTGGCCGAGTTGGACGGCGTCGAGGTGGTTGCGCACGCGCTTGGCTCGGCGCGCTGCCGACTGTGCGGCTCGGACGAGGAGTTCGCGGGCGAGGTCCGGCCGTATCGGTTCGGCGGTCCTCATGCGGTGCCCCGCTGGTCTGCGGCGGAACGCGGCTCGTGGACTCGGCAGCCGATGAGCGCGCTCAGCCCAGGCCGGCGCTCTGCGGTGAGTTCGAGGCGAGCGGCTCGCTCATCGTGCTGCCCGGTGCCGGATCCCCGTAGATCCCATCCCATGTCGGTGAGCCGATGAAGGAATGTGGCGATCGGATCAACGTCGAGAGGGTGGCGGGCCAGGACCTCGGCCCGCACGAGCGGTACGTCGAGCCGGGCAGCAAAGTCGGAGGCCCACAGAGTGATCAGCCGGACGGTGTCGTCGGAGCGGTCGGGCAGGGTGTGGACGCAGCCCAGGAAGAGGCACGGGCCCTCGCCCCATCGGAGGTGGGGCCAGCGCTGCGGGATCATGCATGCCAGCAGCAGCCCGTCCTCGAACAGTCCGGCTGGCTTGGCCTGCGGGTCGCGGAACAGAGCCGGGATGTCGGCTCGGGCGGGTACAGGCAGGCCGCGCATGGTGAGCCAGCGTTGACGGTCCTGGACGAGTGCGGCGGCCTCGTCTCGTTCGGTGTCGGTGCACAGTGTCCGCATCTCGTACACGGCCGGTAATTCTGTTGCGTGCCGGTGCAGGGCAGCGTGGGAGGGCTTGGTGGCCACAGAAACGGGTGACGCGTTCACTGGCTCGCTCCGCTCTCCATCGTGTCGGCCGGCCTGGTGCCCAGCAGGCCCCACGCGTGGGCAAGGACAACGAGCTGGGTGGTGTTGACCGCCCCAGTCTTGTCGAGCAGTTCATCGTGTGCCGCTCTGACATCGGCGGGGGCGATCTTGGCGGCGACGGCGATGTCGTGGGGATTGCTGTGCTCAGCGACGGCCTGCAGCAGCAGTTGCTGCTCCGGGCTGAGCTTGGGCGTTGGCCTGTCCGTTGTGGGTGGGGCGACCTGCTGGGCAGCGAACAGGCGGTGCACGATCACCGGGGGCTTGCAGCGGGGCGGGCAGTGAAGGCTCTCCCGGATGTCGCGGACGTATTGGCGGACGGTAACGGCCGACAGCCCGGTCCTCGTGGCGATTTCTCGGGGGGTGAGGTCGTCTGCGAGGTGCTGGGCGACGCGCTGCAGGGTCGGCGTGAGGGGTGTAATCGGTGCGCTGGTCGTCACGGGCGGTGTCACGGGTGTCTCTTTCTCGGCTGGGTGGACGGTCACCGGATGGGGTGTCGCCGGCCCCCGCGGGGGACGGGGGCCGACGACACGGGCCCGTGCGCGGCGGTCTGGATTTACGGGGTGCCGCGCACGGGGGCTTATGC
>NZ_POUC01000236.1 GCF_002891435.1 Streptomyces cahuitamycinicus | reverse complement strand
AGATGTGCATAAGAGACAGTTCGTGTCCCGCGTCGTCGCCGGGGCCGCCGCGGCCGCGGCTGTCGGGACCGTGGGGTACGGGACGTACGGCGTGCTGCGCGGGCCGGAGGTCAAGCGGGTCACGGTCCCGCTGGCCAAGCTGCCGCGCGCCGCGCACGGGTACCGGATCGCCGTGGTCAGTGATGTGCACCTCGGCCCGGTCCTGGGACGCGGCTTCGCGCAGAAGGTCGTCGACACGATCAACGCGACCCAGCCCGACCTGATCGCCGTCGTCGGCGACCTGGTCGACGGCAGCGTGAAGGACCTGGGCCCGGCGGCCGCCCCGCTCGCGCAGCTGAGAGCCCGTCACGGCTCCTACTTCGTCACCGGCAACCACGAGTACTTCTCCGGAGCCGGACAGTGGGTCGACGAGGTCCGCCGACTGGGCCTGGACCCCCTGGAGAACGCACGCAGGGAGATGCCGCACTTCGACCTGGCCGGAGTCAACGACGTGGCCGGCGAGGACGAGGGCCAGGGCCCGGACTTCGCCAAGGCGCTCGGCGACCGGGACACAGCGCGCGCGTGCGTCCTGCTCGCCCACCAGCCCGTCCAGATCCACGACGCCGTCGAGCACGGCGTCGACCTCCAGCTCTCCGGCCACACCCACGGCGGCCAGCTCTGGCCCGGCAACCTCGTCGCCGCGGGCGCCAACCCCACCGTCGCGGGCCTGGAGCGCTACGGCGACACCCAGCTCTACGTCTCGCGCGGCGCCGGCGCCTGGGGCCCGCCCACACGTGTGGGAGCGCCGTCGGACATCACCCTGATCGAGCTCGCCTCGAAGCAGGCCTGACGGCACGCACGCCCTGTGAGAACGCTGTGAAACGAGCCCGAATCGGTCATCGGTAAGTTCTTTCCCAACTCGTCAGATCTCCCTTCCCCCTGCTCAAAATCCTGTGATTGGGTGAGCCCGCCACGAAAGGGTGTGGCACACGCACAAGCGCCTCAATTGGTCCTCAAGGGGGCTCAATGGGCCGCTGAGGGCCTGGGAGGGCGACGCCGATGCGATCGGTTCGCGTACGGATACTCGCGGCGCTGCTCGTCCTGGCCGCCGTGGGTGTGGGCGTCTGGCAGCTCCTGCCGTCGAAGGGCGACGCGAGGACCATCACCGTCGGCACCACGGACGGCGTCACCTCGCTCGACCCCGCCGGCGCCTACGACGCGGGCTCCTGGGCGCTGTTCAGCAACGTCTTCCAGTCGCTGCTGACCTTCGCGCCGGGCGGCACCGCCCCCGTGCCGGACGCGGCGAAGAGCTGCGCGTTCGTCCGCGGTGACCTCACCACCTACCGCTGCGGGCTGCGCGCGGGCCTCACCTTCCCGAGCGGCCGGACGATGAACGCCGAGGACGTGAAGTCCTCCTTCGACCGGATCCTGAAGATCAAGGCCCCGGTCGGACCGGCGTCCCTGTTCGGCACGCTCGGCTCCGTGGACGCCGACGGCATGACCGTCACCTTCCACCTGGACTCGCCGGACGCGACGTTCCCCTTCAAGGTGGCCACCGGCGCCGGCTCGATCGTCGACCACACCGCGTACCCGGCCGGCAAGCTGCGCACCGGCGACCGCGTCGACGGCACGGGCCCGTACACCCTCACCTCGTACACGAAGGACCATGACGCCGTCCTCGCGCCCAACCAGCACTACCGGGGCGCCGTCAGCGGCACCGGCCGGCCCGTCGAACTGCGCTACTACGCAAACCCCGAGGCTCTGAACACCGCCTGGAAGGACAAGCAGGTGGAGGTGGCGACCGACCAGCTGCCGCCCGGCGTCCTCGCCGGCCTCAACCCGAGCGACCCCACCCAGCGCGTCTACGAGTCCGATGGTTCCGAGACCCGCAACCTGTACTTCAACACCCGCGCGGGCAAGCCGCTGCACGAGCCGGAGGTCCGCCGGGCCATCGCCTGGCTGGTCGACCGCGAGCGGCTGGCCGCCACCGTCTACGACGGCACCGTCGACCCGCTGTACTCCCTGATCCCGGCCGGTCTCACCGGGCACACCGCCTCGTTCTTCGACGACTACCCGAAGCCCGACCCGCAGAAGGCCAGGCAACTGCTCACCCGGGCGGGCGTGAGCCTGCCGGTGCACTTCACCTACGGCTACGCCGAGGGCCGCGGTGCCGGCGAGCAGGAGGGCGCCGAGATCAAGAAGGAACTGGAGGCGAGCGGCCTGTTCAAGGTCACCCTCAAGGGCTACGAGTGGACCGCCTTCCAGAAGCAGTGGGCGAGCGGCGGGCTCGACGCGTACGCCGTCGGCTGGATCGCCGACTTCCCCGACCCGGACACCTTCGGCGCCGCGCTCGTCGGTACCGGCAGCGCCATGAACACCGGCTACAGCAGCAAGACCGTCGACCGGCTCATCAAGGACAGCCGGCGCTACGCGGAGCGGACCGAGGCCGACCAGGACTTCCGCTCGGTGCAGCAGACCGTCGCCCAGGACGTCCCGGTGCTGCCGTTGTGGCAGGCCGAGGAGTACGTCGTCGCCACGGAGGACGTCGGTGGTGGCCAGTACCTGTCGGACGGCACGGGCGTGTTCCGTCTGTGGAGTCTCACCACGCTCTGACGGTCGGCCCGGCGGCGGCTCAGCGGTCGGTGCGCCGCCGGGCCCCGGCTCAGGGGTCGGTGCGCCGCCGGGCCGCCGGATCGGGGATGGCGTTCGTCATGCCCGGCAGGAACTCCGTGAACAGCTCGTGCACCTCGCGCACGAGCGGCCGCAGCACCCGGAAGCGGGCCAGGGCGACCCCCCGCGCGGTGAGCCGGGCACCGCGCTCGGCGAGCCGGTAACTGCGCTCGCGCCCCTCGGTACGGTCGAAGATCCAGTACAGGACGAGCCCCATCTGGGAGAGCCACATCAACTCGGGCAGGACGTCGCGCAGTTCCTCGGGCACCTTGGTCTTGGTGGCCCCGGCGAGCACCTCCCGGTGAACGCTGATGGCCTCCTCGCGCGCGTGCTCCGACTCGGGCGAGAAGGGGCTGAGCGGGCTGTCCGGGTCGGCGGCGTTCTTGAAGAACTGCACCGCGAACTCGTGGTAGGGCGCCGCGATGTCCAGCCAGGCCCGCAGCACGCCCGCCAGCCGGGCTTCCAGGTCGCGCTCCCGGTCCAGGATCTCCCGGACCGCCACCTGGTGTTCGGCGGCGATCCGGTCGTAGAAGCCCTGGATCAGATGTTCCTTGCCGGCGAAGTAGTAGTACGCGTTGCCGACGGAGACTCCGGCCTCCTGGGCGATGGCCCGCATCGTCGTCTTGTCGTAGCCGCGCTCCTGGAACAGCCGCATGGCCGTCTCCAGGATCAGGGCGCGGGTCTGCTCGGACTTGGTGGGGGTGGCGCCGTCGCCGGGGCCGTCGTTCATCGCGGGCACGGGAAGAGAGCCTAACGTCAGCACCGGTACGGCTACCGGTGCGGTCGCCAAGGCGGCTACCGGGGGGCGCAGGTGCCGTCGGCGCAGCCCGGCGCGGTGTAGCTCCATCCGCTGCCGGGGGCGTACGACCAGCCGTCCGCCCGCCGGTACACCCGGCCGCCCCACTGGGCCCCGTCGCGCTGCCCCCGGTGTCCCTGCGCCCCGCGCCACTTGGCGGCGGCGAGCACCGCGCCTTTGGCCAGCCGGGCACCGGACGGGGTGCTCAGCCGGTGGGCGAGCGGCCGGTGCTCACGCAGCGCCCACAGGGTCACCACCCAGGCGGCGGGGCCCCGGTAGACCTGCCCGGCGTCGCCGACGACGGTGATCTCGTCGAGGGTGGCGCCGTGGTCGAGGCCGGGGAAGAGCCGCCGGGCCTCCTCGGAGGCGGCCGGGACCAGCTCCAGCGGCACCAGGTGGGGCTGCCGCAGGAGCCAGTCGCGCAGGAACGCGCACAGGGAGCACTCGGCGTCGTACAGGACGGTGAGCCGGCGGACCGGGGCGGGTGCGTTCGTGCCGGTCGCGTTCGTGCCGGTGGCGTTCACGTGGGCCTCCTCCGTTCAGGCCCGCGCCTGCGGGGCGACCCAGCCCTGCGGCGGCACCGGCGGGACCTGCTCCCGCTCCATGGCGCCCCGGCGCCGGATCCGGTTGAGCACGTAGACGTTGGCCAGGTGCATCACACCGAGCACCAGCAGCACGACGCCGAGCTTGGTCGACAGGGCCTCGAAGATGCCGCGCGCGTCCATGATCGTCTCGTCGTCGCTCAGATACAGCGCGACGAACCCGAGGTTCACGAGGTAGAAGCCGACCACCAGGAGGTGGTTGACGGCATCGGCGAGCTTCTCGTTGCCGTGCAGCACGTCGGCGAGGAAGACCTTCCCGTTGTGGCTGAGCGTGCGGGCCACCCAGATGGTCAGACCGATGCTGACCAGCAGGTAGATGACGTAGGCGATGACCGTGCGGTCCATAGCCCCACCCTTCTTGAACACGTTCAAAATGCTGTCGAGGAAGACTCTAGACTCATTTTTGAACGTGTTCAACATGCGGGGTCGAGTGATTGTCGTCTGCCGCGCGCCGGACACCGAGCGGGCCACCGGCAGCTACTCCAACCGCCTCTCGGCCCACGTCCTGCGCCGGCACCGGTTCCACTCTCCGGCCGCGATCCGCGGCTGGCGCAACAAGCTGCGCCTGTGCGTCGGCGACTCGGCACCGCCCGCCACCCGCGAACTGCCCCAGTGGGGCCCGCGCGCCGAGTACTGGATCGAGGGCGATGGCGAGGAGTGCGGTGCCGACACCACCGACTCCGGCAACTGTCTGCGCCTGCGCACAGAACAGGTCCGCTTCTCCCCGATCGACGCCCCGCAGAACTCGGCGCACAGCTACAGCGGCGAGTACGCCATGTGGCTCGACCCTGGCCAGGACCCCCCGGCCGAGGTCCGCTACCGCTTCCCCGGATACGTCTTCGACGCGGCAGGCAGTGGCCGGATCTGGGAGGACGCCAGGAAGGCGTGGCCGTTGCCCTCGGTGCGGATACGGAGTTCGCGGCCGTGGCCGGACGACGAACGGGCGATCGTCAGCGTGCCGTTGGACGTGTCAGTGGTTCACCCGTGGCCTTCGGCAGCCGGGCCGAGGGGAAGGCGGTCGAAGCTCTCGCGTGCGAGGACCGGGGAGGGACTTGCCGAGGCGGTGGGGGGTACCGGCAGCGGCGCGGCGGCTGCGGCCACGAGCGCGGCGGCGGCCTTCCTCAGGGGCGTCATGGGCGTCAGTCTGGTGACACCCGGCCCCATCAGTCACAGGAGCCCTACGACAAGCGGCCGGAACCAGCCTGAATCCGGCCGGTTCCGGACCCCGCGCCTCAGTCGCTCGTTCTGGGCTGGCCGGCCCTGAGGATCTCGGCCACGTCGAGGGTCACCTTCGCGCCGAGGGAGTCGGGGAGGGTGACCAGTTCGCCGGAGGCATGCGGACGGTGGTTCTCGTAGGTGCTTCCGACCGGGTTGGTCAGGACGTGGAGGCGTTGGTGCTTGCGGTCCACGACGACGTAGACCGGGACCTTCGCCTCGGCGTAGGCGGCGACCTTCGTCTTCAGGTCGTTTTTCCAGTTCGTGGAGGTGACTTCCAGCACGAGGCGGAAGCAGACCGGTTCGTAGGCGTTGTTCTCGACGTGGTGATCCTCGAAGTCGGCGTCCACGACCGCGAGGTCGGGGATGGCGTAGTCCTCCGGCTCCATGGGCAGCCAAAGACCGACGCCCTGAAGGACTTCGGTTTCGCCTCCATCCAGGTCGGCTGCCATGAAGGGACGCATGAGTTTGGTCAGCGCGCGAGCATGGGCGCCGTCAGGGGACGGGGTCACGAGGAGATGGCCTCCGATGATCTCGACGCGGTAGCCCGGATGGCGCTCCATGATCTCGTCGGCGATGGTCGTGAGAGTGACCGGCTCTTCGTCGTGGAAGGGCTGCTCGACGGAAGCTGCGGACATCAGGTGCCTCCTGGGGGGCTGGTGTCGAGAGCATCATCGTAGGTCGGACACCGCCTCCGCGTCCGTCCCGGGACTCGTTCACCCGATGGTGTGGCATATGCCAGAGGGCCCCGTTTCCAGCGGAAACAGGGCCCTCATCAGCAAGCGGTCGATCTCAGTAGCGGCGCGTGATCAGCGCCCGCTTCACCTCGGCGATCGCCTTCGTGACCTCGATGCCGCGCGGGCAGGCGTCCGTGCAGTTGAAGGTCGTGCGGCAGCGCCAGACGCCGTCGCGGTCGTTCAGGATCTCCAGACGCTGTTCGCCCGCCTCGTCACGCGAGTCGAAGATGAAGCGGTGCGCGTTGACGATGGCGGCCGGACCGAAGTACTGGCCGTCGTTCCAGAAGACCGGGCACGACGTGGTGCAGGCCGCGCAGAGGATGCACTTCGTCGTGTCGTCGAAGCGCTCGCGGTCCTCGGCCGTCTGGAAACGCTCACGCGTCGGCTCGTTCGTGTCCTTCGTGATGAGGAAGGGCATGACGTCGCGGTACGCCTGGAAGAACGGCTCCATGTCGACCACGAGGTCCTTCAGGACCGTCAGGCCCTTTATGGCCTCGACCGTGATCGGCTTCTCGGGGTTGATGTCCTTGATCAGCGTCTTGCAGGCCAGACGGTTCTTGCCGTTGATCCGCATGGCGTCCGAGCCGCAGATGCCGTGGGCGCAGGAGCGGCGGAACGTCAGCGTGCCGTCCAGTTCCCACTTGATCTTGTGGAGGGCGTCGAGGACGCGTTCCTTCGGGTCGATCTCGACCTGGAAGTCCTCCCAGGTCGCGTCCGCCGCGACCTCCGGGTTGAAGCGGCGGACCCGGAAGGTGACCGTGATGTAGGGGGAGTCGGCGAAACCGGGCTCGGGCTTGCCGGCCGCGTCTTCCTTGTCCAGAACAGGGGTAGCCATCAGTACTTACGCTCCATCGGCTGGTAGCGGGTCTGGACGACCGGCTTGTAGTCGAGACGGACGGTTTCGGAACCGTCGGCGCCGACCTCGCGGTACGCCATGGTGTGCCGCATGAAGTTGACGTCGTCGCGGTTCGGGTAGTCCTCGCGGTAGTGACCGCCGCGGGACTCCTTGCGGGCGAGCGCGGAGACGGCCATGACCTCGGCCAGGTCGAGCAGGTTGCCCAGCTCGACGGCCTCCAGCAGGTCCGTGTTGAACCGCTTGCCCTTGTCCTGGATCGAGACGTTCAGGTAACGCTCGCGCAGCTCCGCGATCTTCTCGACCGCCGTCTTGATCGTCTGCTCGGTGCGGAACACCATGACGTTGGCGTCCATGGTCTCCTGCAGCTCGCGGCGCAGGATCGAGACCCGCTCGGTGCCCGTCGCGTCCCGCAGCCGCTCCACCTGCGCGACGACCAGCTCCGCCGGGTTCTCCGGCAGCTCCACGAAGTCCGCCTTCTGCGCGTACTCCGCGGCGGCGATGCCCGCCCGCTTGCCGAAGACGTTGATGTCCAGCAGCGAGTTGGTGCCGAGGCGGTTGGCGCCGTGGACGGAGACGCAGGCGACCTCGCCGGCGGCGTACAGACCGGGAACGACCGTGGTGTTGTCCGCCAGGACCTCACCTTCGACGTTCGTCGGGATGCCGCCCATCGCGTAGTGCGCGGTCGGCTGGATCGGGATCGGGTCCGTGTAGGGCTCGATGCCGAGGTAGGTGCGGGCGAACTCCGTGATGTCGGGCAGCTTCGCGTCCAGCTGCTCCGGCGGGAGGTGGGTGAGGTCGAGGTAGACGTGGTCCCCCTCGGGGCCACAGCCGCGGCCTTCCCGGATCTCCGTGTAGATGGAGCGGGACACGACGTCACGCGACGCGAGGTCCTTCATCACCGGCGCGTACTTCTCCATGAAGCGCTCGCCGTCCTTGTTGCGGAGGATGCCGCCCTCACCGCGGGCGCCCTCCGTCAGCAGGATGCCCATGCGCCAGATGCCGGTCGGGTGGAACTGGAAGAACTCCATGTCCTCCAGCGGCAGACCGCGGCGGTAGACCGCCGCCTGGCCGTCGCCCGTCAGCGTGTGGGCGTTCGACGTCACCTTGAAGAACTTGCCGCAGCCGCCGGACGCGTAGACCACGGACTTCGCCTGGAAGACGTGGATCTCACCGGTCGCCAGCTCGTACGCCACGACACCGGCCGACCTCTTGACGCCGTCGACCTCGGTGATCAGCTGGTCCAGGACGTAGAACTCGTTGTAGAACTCCACGCCCTCCTTGACGCAGTTCTGGTACAGCGTCTGGAGGATCATGTGGCCGGTGCGGTCGGCCGCGTAGCAGGAGCGGCGGACCGGGGCCTCGCCGTGGTTACGGCTGTGACCGCCGAAGCGGCGCTGGTCGATCGTGCCGTTCGGGGTGCGGTTGAACGGCAGGCCCATCTTCTCCAGGTCGAGGACGGAGTCGATGGCCTCCTTCGCCAGGATCTCGGCGGCGTCCTGGTCGACCAGGTAGTCACCGCCCTTGACCGTGTCGAAGGTGTGCCACTCCCAGTTGTCCTCCTCCACGTTGGCGAGCGCGGCGGCCATGCCGCCCTGCGCGGCGCCCGTGTGGGAGCGGGTGGGGTACAGCTTGGTCAGCACGGCGGTGCGGCTGCGCTTCGTGGACTCGATGGCCGCGCGCATGCCCGCGCCACCGGCGCCGACGATGACGGTGTCGTACTTGTGGATCTTCATGATTCTCGCAGCCCCGTGCCTAGCGGATGTTCGGGTCGAAGGTGAAGATCACCAGCGTGCCCAGCAGGATGGTGAACACCGTGGCCGTGTAGAGCAGGCCCTTGAGCCACAGCCGGGTGTTCGCGCGCTCCGCGTAGTCGTTGATGACCGTGCGCAGGCCGTTGGCGCCGTGCAGCATGGCGAGCCACAGCATCAGCAGGTCCCAGACCTGCCAGAACGGGGACGCCCAGCGGCCCGCCACGAAGGCGAAGCCGATCTTGGAGACGCCACCGTCCAGCACGAGCTGGATCAGCAGGTGGCCGAGGACCAGGACGACCAGCACGACGCCCGACAGGCGCATGAAGAGCCAGGCGGCCAGCTCGAAGTTGCCCCGGGTGCTCTTCGGGGTCTTCCTGGTGCGCTGGCGGGGCGCCTCGATGAAGGGCGCCGGGTTGTCGACGGTGTAGACGGCGCCGCCCTCGACGGGGCCGACGCCGGCGGCGGTCTTCTCAGACGTGGACATTGGCGTCAGCTCCCGAACAGTTCACGAGCGGCGTGGCCGAGGACGGGGTAGATCGCCCCGAGCATCAGCACGACCCACAGGGCGACGACGGTCCAGAGCATCTGCTTCTGGTAGCGGGCGCCCTTGATCCAGAAGTCGACGGCGATGACGCGCAGGCCGTTGAGCGCGTGGAAGAGGATGGCGGCGACGAGGCCGTACTCCAGCAGCGCGACGATCGGCGTCTTGTACGTGGCCACGACGGTGTCGTAGGCCTCGGGCGACACACGGACGAGTGCGGTGTCCAGCACGTGAACGAACAGGAAGAAGAAGATGAGGACGCCGGTGACTCGATGAGCCACCCAGGACCACATTCCTTCCCGGCCGCGGTACAGCGTTCCAGCCGGCACGGAAGTTTCCTCCGGGAGCGGGGATTGGGGCCGCGCCGGCTTGGTGTGTCGGTCGGGCCCGGCCGGGTACGGTCCACCGGCCCCCAGCATCGTAGCGAGGCGCTGCCGCTGGGCTGAGCCGGGGTCTGGCTGTGTGATCAAACTGGCATGCGTACGGGCTAGCCTTCGGCGGCTTCTGAGGTGGGGTGTCCTGTTATCTGCCGGGTACGGGTTCGTTGTGGTTGGTCGGCCCACGCGGCGGTAGCCGCATATCGATCACAGCCCCGCGCCCCTCAGGGCGTCGACCAGCCGTTCCTTCGCGAGGCGCCGGAGTTCGTCGGCCACCACCGTCCGCTCTTCCTCCGGATCGTTGGTCAATCGTGACCGGATGGCTTCGAGGATGTGGTCCAGCGCCCGGCCCGGGGTCAGGCCACCCAGGCAGGTGACGAACACATGGCCGAAGCGGGCCTCGTAGGCGGCATAGGCCGCGCTGAGGGCCGTGTGGGCCGCGGCGTAGGTGTCCGGCGGGAGGGCGGGCAGGGGCTCGGCCGCCAGTGCTTCCGTGAGGTCGGGCCAGGTCAGGTCGTAGGCCGCCTCGTCCGCTGCGGCCAGCAGGGAGTCCAGGTCCGGATAGGGGCGGTGGTCCGCGACGCGCCGGGCCCAGCGGAGGCTGCGCAGGCAGGAGAGGAGGGCCTGCTCCAGCTCCTGTGCGGAGGCTGTGTTGAAGTGCTCCACCGGTATGGCGAGTCGGCCGGGGAGATCTGGGAGACGGTGCGCAGGCAGCGTGGGTCCTCGTGGGCGTCACGTGTGTCAGCAGGGTGAACAGTGAGAGATGTGACGTCACGCTATCGAGTACGACCGCGACGTGTCCGAAGGATGCCCGAATTTCACCCGGGAGAGAGAGATTCGGCACGCGTGGTGGACGCGCGCCATGCGGGCCGGGGTTTTAGGTTGGCGGTGTGAGTCAGCACAGGCGCCGGACTCCGGCGAAGCAGGAGAAGCAGCGGCAGGTGCTGGTCGTGGCCATGGCCGTGGCCCTGGTCGTGGTCGCGGCCGGGGTCGGTCTCGGGCTCTGGGCGGCCTCGGGCGGCGACGGCGGGTCCACCGGTTCTCAGGCCGGGTCCTCGCAGCGGGCCGCCGCGCCCCCGGACAGAGCGCGGGAGGCGGCCCCGACCCCCAGTCCGACCCGGTCCTACCCCCTGTCCGAGGCGCCCCGCACCATTCCCGCCGTGCGCGGCCACGAGCCGGCGCGCGGCCCGGGCTGGCGTCCCGAGAAGGGCAACCGGGTGGTCGTGGACGACCCGGCGCTGGCCGACGAGGGTCGGCTGGTCGCCGGCGAGCTGGGCATGGCCTACGCGGGCGAGAAGAGCGACAAGCGGGCCGGAGACCTGCGGCTGGCGCTGAACGGCGACGAGGGCGCCAACCCGGAGTCGTACGTGATGACCGTGCGCGACGGGCGGGTGGAGATCGACGGGCCTTCCGACGCAGGGGTCTTCTACGGCACCCGTACGCTCAAGCAGGAGACGCACGACGGCGGCACGGCGCCCGAGGGGGTCGTGAAGGACGAGCCGGCCAAGGCGCAGCGCGGGTTCATGCTGGACACCGCGCGCAAGAACTTCACGGCCGGCTGGATCGAGGACCGGATCCGGGAACTGGGCGACCTGAAGTTCAACCAGCTGGGGCTGCACTTCTCCGACGACCAGGGCTTCCGGATCGAGTCCTCCTCGCACCCCGAGATCGTGTCGCGTCAGCACCTCACCAAGGCGCAGGTGCGGAAGATCATCGACCTCGCGCGGAGCCGGCACATCACGGTCGTGCCCGAGATCGACTCGCCCGGCCACCTCGGCGCGGTCCTCGACGCACACCCCGACCTGCAGCTGCGCACCGCGCAGGGGTCTGCGGTGCAGGGCGCCATCGACATCTCCAAGGCCCAGAGCGCCCAGATCGTCGACGACCTGCTGAACGAGTACGCGGACCTCTTCCCGGGCGGGCCCTGGCACCTCGGCGGCGACGAGTACCAGGCGCTGACCCGGTCGAACCCGGAGGCCTCCTTCCCGCAGCTGGCCACCGCCGCCCGGGAGAAGTACGGCTCCGGCGCGACGGTCGCCGACCTCACCACCGGCTGGCTGAACGACCGGGCCGACACCGTCCGCAGGCATCAGCGCGTCCCGCGCGCCTGGAACGACGGCTTCTTCCGCGGCACCTCCGTCCAGGCCGCCAAGGACATCCAGGTCGCCTACTGGACGGGCAAGGAGATCGGCGCCCGGCCGCCCCTGGAGTACCTCCAGGCGGGCCGCAAGGTGATCAACTACAACGACGAGTTCCTGTACTACGTGCTCGGCGAGCCGCAGACGTTCGTCTATCCGACGGGTGAGCGGATCTACCAGCAGTGGACGCCGCGGGTGCTGCGCGGCACCGAGGCCGTGCCGGCGCGCTACGACGGCCAGATCCTCGGCGGGTCCTTCGCGGTGTGGTGCGACCTCGCGAACTCCCAGACGGAGGACCAGGTGGCGGCCGGGATCCGGATGCCGCTGCGGGCGACCGTCCAGAAGCTGTGGGACCCGGACAGGCCCGAGCTGTCCTGGGCGGAGTTCCGGGCGCTGGCTGACCGGCTCGGCTGACCGGCGGGAATTGGCGCATACGGCTGCGAACCTCCGTACGGCTGTGGTGGTCTTCTGGCGCGAGTGGAGTCGAATATGCCGGGGGGAACCGGGACATGGGCTACTGGGGATACTTCGTCGTGGGCCGGGGGGAGCGGCCGCTGCCGGAGCTGGACGCGCTGGCGGGAGCCGGGGAG
>NZ_POUC01000235.1 GCF_002891435.1 Streptomyces cahuitamycinicus | reverse complement strand
CGCCCACGCCGTCCGCCCCGGCCACGGCCCTGCCCCCCGGCTTCCAGCGCTACCGGGCGCCGGAGGGCTTCTCCGTCGCGCTCCCCGAGGGTTTCAAGCGGCTGGACACCGACCGCGAGGGCGATGCGTACCGGGTCGTCTTCGGCACCGAGGGCGGGGACCGCACGCTGGCCGTCACCTACAGCGAGAAGGCGGGTCCGGACCCCGTCGCCGTGTGGCGGGACGACGTCGAGCCGAACCTCAAGCAGGCCGACGCCTACGACCGGATCGGGGCGATCCGCGCGACGACGTACCAGGGCCGCGAGGCCGCCGACATGGAGTGGACCGCGGACGTCGACGGCACCCGGGTGCACACCCTCGGCCGGGGTCTCCTGCTGGGCGGCGGCCGGAGTTTCTCGCTGCGCTGGACGACCCCGGACGCCGACTGGGACGACGCCGCCAACCAGCAGGCCTTGCGCACGTTCTTCAAGACCTTCCGGCCGGAGTCAGGCTGAGCGGCGCGGGGCGCGCAGGCCGGCGAGCCGGTCGCCGTGCAGCGGCTCGGTGAGCCAGTGCGCGGTGAGCGTCCCGTCCGCGAGGGAACAGGCCAGCGCCAGACGGTGCGGGGTCTCCAGGAACACCACCTCGACGGACAGCGTGCCGGCATCGGTCCAGCCGCCGCTCACCGCGGTCGGGACGGGTTCCTCTGCGACCGTCCAGCCCTCCCGTGCGAGGCGGAGGACGAGCCGGTCCGGCCGGTCCGGCCGGTCCCCTTCTCCGGTGAGCGTGAGCCTCCAGCCATCCGCGTCCTGGGCGAGCCCGGCGGACCGGATCGGTCCCGGCCCCGCCAGAGGCGTGAACGCTGCCCCGGTCCAGTCCCGGACTCGGTCCGGGGGCGCGGACCGGCCAGGAGCGGGCGGCAGTGCGAGCCGGTCCAGGCGCTCGTGCAGCTCCGCGTCGGCGGCCTCGCGGCCGGTCAGCGGCTCGGGGCCGAACGCGGGCAGCAGATGCTCCCAGACCAGATCCAGGTACTGCTGCATCCGCTCGGTCGCCGCGGTCGACGCGATCACCACGTCCTGTTCCGGCAGCACCAGGCAGAACTGGCCGTACGCGCCGTCGCCCCGGTAGCCGTGCCGGGACGTCCAGAACTGGTAGCCGTAGCCCCGGTCCCAGTCCTGCCGGTCCTCGTCACCCATGGCCCCGGCGGTGGGCATCCGGGGGTGCGAGGCCCGGGCGGCCCATCCCTTGGGTAGCAGCCGCTCGCCCTCCCAGAGCCCGTCGCGCAGGTACAACTGGCCGAGCCGGGCCACGGCGTCGGTGGTGGCGTGCAGACCGCTGAAGCCGATCTCGCGGCCCGTGCGGTCCCGCAGCCAGGCCACCTCGCCGATGCCCAGCGGGTCCAGCAGCCGGGGGCGCAGGTACTCGGTCAGCGACTGGCCGGTCACGCGCTGGACGATCGCGGCCAGCGTGTGGGTGGCGGGCTGGTTGTAGGCGAAGACGGTGCCCGGGTCGCCGTCCGGCGGCAGGTGCAGGAACCCTCGGACGGGGTCGGCGGAGTCGCGGCCATAGGCCTCGTCGACGGTGTCCCGCCGGTGGCCGCTGGCCATGGACGCCACGTGCCGTACGAGCATGGCCCGGCTGCGCGGGTCGGTGACGCCGGCCTCGGACTCCGGGAAGTACGAGATCACCGGCGCGTCGAAGTCGAGCAGCCCCTCGGCCTCCGCCAGGGCGGCCGCGGTCGCGGTGAAGCTCTTGCTCAGCGAGTACAGCAGATGGGGGCGCTCGGCGGTGTAGGGCGCCCACCAGCCGGAGGCGACCAGCTGCCCGTGCCGCATGATCATCAGGCTGTGCGGCTCGATCTCGGGGGCGGCTTCGAGAGCGTCGAGGAAGGCGTGGACTCCGGAGGCGTCGACCCCCTGTGCGGCGGGTCCGGAGGACGGCAGGGCGGAAGCACTCATGGATGCATCCTGCACCCGTCGGCGACCTTGATCGAGCCGTTTCCGGGCCCGCTGTCAGGGGACTCGCGGGTTATGGTGCAAATCGGATACACGATGATGACCGAGCAGGCCGGCCCTCGTGACCTCGTCGACCATGTGGTCCGGGCCGAGGAGGCCGGCTTCGACTTCTCGGTGACCTCCGACCACTACTTCCCGTGGCTGCGCTCGCAGGGGCATTCGCCGTACGCGTGGGCCGTGCTGGGCGCGGCCGCCCAGGCCACGTCACGGATCCCGCTGATGACGTACGTGACGTGCCCGACCTTCCGCTACCACCCCGCGGTGGTGGCGCAGAAGGCGGCGACGTTGCAGTTGCTGTCCGAGGGCCGGTTCCGGCTGGGACTGGGCTCGGGCGAGAACCTCAACGAACACGTGGTGGGCGGCGGCTGGCCGTCCGTCGATGTGCGGCACGAGATGTTCGAGGAGGCCGTGGAGATCATCCGCGCCCTCTTCGAGGGCGGGCACGTCAACCACCGCGGCACGCACTTCGACGTGGAGTCGGCCCGGCTGTGGGACCTGCCGGACGAGGCGCCGCCGATCGGTGTCGCCGTCTCCGGTGAGCGGTCGTGCGAACTCGCGGGCCGGCTCGGGGACCTGGTGATCGCCACGGAGCCCAAGGCCGGGCTGCTGGAGGCATTCGACCGGCACGGCGGGCAGGGCAAGCCGCGGGTCGGCCAGCTGCCGGTCTGCTACGACCCCGACCGGGACACGGCCGTCAAGCGGGCGCACTCCCAGTTCCGCTGGTTCGGCAGTGGCTGGAAGGTCAACTCGGAGTTGACGCACCCGGATTCCTTCGAGGCGGCGACCCAGTTCGTCACGCAGGACGACGTCGCCGACGCCATCCCGTGCGGTGACGACCCGGACGCGTTCGTCGAGGCCGTCCGCCCGTACGCCGAGGCCGGGTTCACCGAGGTCGCCCTCGTCCAGATCGGCGGCGAGTCGCAGCCGGCGTACCTGGACTGGTCGGAGAAGACCCTGCTGCCGGCGCTGCGTGACGCGTTCGGCTGAAGTCGTCGGCCAGCGCTTGCACAGCCCGTTCGACCAGATGAGCCCTCCGGCCCGGGGGGCTCTTCTTCACGAGCGCGCTCACCCGCTGGGCCTCCTCGGTCGTGGGCAGGAACCCGGCCAGCAGGAGGGGCAACAGCAGGCGCCGGACGAGTACTTCGCTCTCCGAGGTGACCTGCGGCCTGCGCACCACCGAGACGTTGACCCGGATCGCGTGTTCGTTGCCGGGCGGGACGCCCGGACGGTCCGTCTCGATCGCGGCGTAGCGGAAGCCGTGCGCCAGGTCGCAGGCGGCGCAGCCGGCCGGGCCGTGGGCGAGCCGGGCGCCGCAGTCGGGGCACACCAGCCGGTCGAGGGCGGCGTCGACGATCCGCCAGTCGTGCCGGTGCGGTTCGGCCGCGACCGTCTCGGCCAGTGCCCGCTCCTGGTCGCCGCCCGCGGCGGTGTCCCGCTGCCGCAGGAAGGCGGCCCACTCCGTCTCCACGATGCCGTCCACCAGCGCGCGGCAGGCGGCACAGTCGGGCGCGCCTCCGTACATGTGCCCACCGCATTCCACGCAGCGGCGCAGTGCCGCGTCCGGCTCGGGTCGCACCATGCCGGCCATTGTCACGCACCCCGCCCGGCAGAGGAAGCGATTTTACGGCGCCGGGCGGTGAACGGCGAGGTCAGCGGGTGCCGCTAGGCTTCCGTGCGCACCTCGTGCCGTCCCGTCCGCCCGCCTCAGGAGAGTCGTCCGTGACCGTAGCCATCACCCCGCCCGAGACGTCCCCCGCTGCCCCGGCGCCCGTCTCCGACCCGGTCGCGCGGGACGCGCGGGAGTTCGGGGCGTACGCCCGGACCGGGGGGTGGGCCTTCGGGCTCAAGGTGGCGCGCAGCGTGCGGCCCGGCGGGCAGGGCGCGGACGAGACGCCGAAGGTGTCCGCGAAGGAGTTCGCGGAACTCGCCGGCTGTTCCCCGGAGCGGGTCATGCGCTACTACAAGGCGTGGGACCGGGCAGCCGACGACGGGATGGTCCCGCACTTCGAGGCGCTGACGCCGGGTCAGGAAGTGGAACTGCCGGACGCCGACGTGTGGCCGAGCTACTACGTCTCCCGCAACAGCGCGACCTCCGAGCGCGGCACCGCCATCACCGAGGCCGCCGAGGCGGAGGGCATCCGGCCCACGAAGGCCCTGGAGGTCGCGGAGAACCCCACCGCCCTGCGCGCCGCGATCCTCGCCGACCCCTCCACCGCCCGCGCGGCCCGGCAGGCCCTGCTGGACCGGGTCCGGGAGGACCCGGACCTCCAGTCGGAACTGGCCCGTGACGTCGTGCGCACCGACGAGCTGAAGAAGGCCGTCGCCGGGGAGAGCAGGGCGGCCGACCGGATCGGCTACGTGCGCCAGATCGCCGAGTCGGGGCAGATCAAGACGCCCGCCGGGCAGACCGTCGACGCGCCCGCCGACCTGCGCCAGGAGGCCGAGCGGCACCTGTCGCTCATCGACGAGCTGGACGAGGGCGAGGACGCCGGCGAGTGGGCCGCCGAGGCGTACGGCGCGATGAAGTCCCTCGTCGTCGAGGTCGTGGAGGCCGATCCGGGGCTGCGCGTGCAGGAGCGGCGCACGAAGTTCTACAGCAGCCTGCAGAAGGCGACCAAGGTGTTCGAGGAGCTGACCTTCGACGACGCCGGGGAGTTCTACGAGGACGACATGGTGCAGCGTCTGGAGGATCTGAAGCGGGCCGTCGCCGTCTGCATCGAGTCGCTGCGCGGTGCTCGCGGGAATCACCCGGTCGGCTGAGCATTCCGGCGGGATCGGGGGTACTAGAGGGCTCTACGTCGGTTCTTCCCGGAGGCCCTCTCGTGAACTCGTTCGTCCACAAGACCCTGGTGGTACAGCTCCAGGCGGGCGACACGGACCGTTTCTCCGTGCTCGCCCACCTGAGCTACGACGCCGCGGACCCGTTCGCCGTCACCGTGGTCTTCAGCCATGACGGCCGCGTGCTCGCCCGGTGGCAGCTGGACCGGGAGATGCTCGGTGAGGCGCTGCGGCGTCCGGTGGGGGTGGGCGACGTGCGGATGCGCCCGGAGTCCCGGGGCATGTGGCAGGAGCTGCGCATGGAGTTCCTCGGTGACGCCCGCGCCGACGGGGGACGGCACCACGCGGTGGTGTTCGCCTGGGCGCCGGGGTTCGCCGCGTTCCTGCGCGAGACGTACGACGTGGTGCAGCCGGGCCGCGAGGAGGTCCACGTCGACGACTTCCTGGCGGGCGTGCTCGCCGGGGGCTGAATCACGGCCGGCCCGGGTGGGCGTCCCCACGCCGAGGCACCGCTCCGGCCGGCACGACGCGTCGAGGGAGGAGCCGGCTGTCGGCCGCCCAACCCGTGGTGCCGATGGTGGGCGGCCGTGGTGCCGCTGCTCGGCCGGGTGTCCGGCCGAGTCGCTCCTCAGGCGCGTGCCCGGCCGAGTCGCTGCTCCGCCGCGTGCCCGGCCGGCAGCGGGCGGCCGTACCGTCACCTCGCCGTGTAGCGGTGCCGCGTCCACAGCGGCAGGACGAACCAGCACAGCAGATACCAGGCGACCACCCCGGCGACCAGGTAGGGCACGAAGCCGTCGTGCGTCGCCACGCGCAGGATCAGCAGCAGCGAGGCGGTCGTCGTGGCGAGCAGCAGCACGAGGCCGAGCAGCGTGAGCCGGGAGGCCAGTTGCACCGCCTGGGGCTTGACGCGCCGCCCGGAGACGAGGCGGTGCAGGGAGACCGGGCCGATGAGCGCCCCGGTCGCGCAGGCGCCCAGGACGACCGTCACCAGGTAGATCGTCTGGTCGGTGGCGGAGAGGTCGTCGTACTTCTCGGTGAACACCACGGTGAGCAGAAAGCCGAACAGGATCTGCACGCCCATCTGCGCGACGCGGACCTCCTGGATGAGTTCCTGCCACATCCGGTCCGCTCTCTCCTCCTCCGTCTCGTTGCGCCCCCGGCGCATGACCCCGCCCTCCGCCGTGTCCGCCACTGTTTCCTCCCGGTGTGAGACCTGAGCCCCCGGTGTGAGACCCGAGCCCTCCTCTTTCCCGGGTTCCCCGTAACGAGTCGTCGTCCCGGGGGCCGCGGCGGTTTGAGCGATCAGTGGACGGTTACACGGACGGCGCGAATGACGCAGAGCCCGAGGAGGTCGTGGACGCATGTCCGGTACGCAGCTCACCGTGACGCTCAGCGGCGGAGGCGCCGACGACGCGCGGACGGTCGTCCGCGCCCTGGAAGGCACCTTCGGGGCGCCGGACGAGATTCCCGCCGACGAGAACGCGACGGTGCACACGGCGACCTTCGACGGGGAGAGGGAGACGGGTCCCGCCGACGGTGGCGGGGAGGGCTCCGGGCGGCTGTCCGCGCCGGTGAGCGTCACCATGCAGGGCAGCCCCGAGGCCGTGCGGCGGGCGAGCGACACACTCACCCGGGCGTTCACGGCACGCGACGACGGTGCCGCCTCCGGCGACCAGGAGCAGGAGAGGGAGCTGCTCCTGGAGCCGTGAGAACCGGCCTCACCAGCGGGATTCGACCTGGTCCTTGATCTGCCGGTCGTAAAGGTCGCGGATCGCCGTGAGCGTCTCGCCGGGCAGTCCCGGGAGGCGGGCGGCGGCCGCGTTGGCCCGGGCCTGCTCGGGTGAACGCGCGCCGGGGATCACGGTCGTCACGCCGGGCTGCTCGACGATCCAGCGCAGGGCCAGCTGGGCCGGTGTGTACCCCTCGGGGGCGAGCGCCGCGAACTCGGCCGCCGCCTCCACACCGGTGGCGTAGTCGACGCCGGAGAAGGTCTCCCCCTGGTCGAAGGCCTCGCCGTGCCGGTTGTAGGTGCGGTGGTCGTTCTCCGGGAAGACGGTGTCCCGGGTGTACTTGCCCGACAGCAGGCCGGAGGCCAGCGGGACGCGGGCGATGATGCCGACGCCTGCCTCGCGGGCGGCCGGGAGCACCTGACGCAGGGGCTTCATGCGGAACGGGTTGAGGATGATCTGCACGCTCGCCACGTTCGGCCGGGCGATCGCGGTCAGTGCCTCCTCGCAGGTCTCGACGCTGACGCCGTACGCGGCGACGCGCTCCTCCTCTACCAGGGTGTCGAGGGCGTCGAACACCTCGTCCGTGGAGTAGACGGGCGTCGGCGGGCAGTGCAGCTGCACCAGGTCGATCCGGTCGACGCCGAGGTTGCGCCGGGAGCGGTCGTTCCAGGCGCGGAAGTTGTCCAGCACGTAGTTGGCGGGGATCTGGTCGACCCGGCGCCCCATCTTCGTGGCGACCATGACGTGCAGGTCCGGGCGGCCGCTGAGGAACGCGGCAATGGTCTGCTCGCTGCGTCCGTCGCCGTACACGTCGGCGGTGTCGAAGAAGGTCACCCCGGCCTCGGCCGCCGTCTCCAGTACCGCGAGGGCTTCCTTGTCGTCGACGTCTCCCCAGTCGGCACCCAGCTGCCAGGTGCCCAGACCGATGACGGAGGCGTGCTGACCCGACCTGTCGAATGTGCGCTCGTCCATGAGCGTCAGTCTTTCATCCGTCACGACGCCGCGCGGAAGGTACTGCTCCTGCTCCTCGAGCTCACACCGTTCACTCACACGAGTGAGGCAATGCGGCAGGAACACGTCACGTGTAAGCGGGCCTCTAGCGTGACGCCGGTGACTACCGGTTCAGCGAACAACCACCCGTCCGACGCCTCGCCTTGGACCCGTCGCGGCTTCCTTCTCGGCGCCGCCGCCCTGGCCGCGCTGCCCGGTCTGCCGGCGGATCCTGCTGCTGCCGCCGCGGAGTTGCCGGACTTCCCGGCGGACGTCGCGCTGTACCGCTCGGCCTACCGCAACTGGGTCGGTGAAATCACCGCCGACGGTCTGTGGGCCTGTGCTCCGGACGGCCCCGGCCAGGTGGTCGCCGTCGTCAACTGGGCGTGGCGGCACGGGTGGCGGGTGCGCGCCCGGGGCGCCGCACACGGCTGGTCACCGCTGACGGTGACGGAGGGGACGCCGCCCGGGGCCCCGGTCCTCCTGGTCGACACCACGGTCCACCTCACAAATCTCGCCCTGGACTCCCCGACGGCAGTGCGCGCCGGGACCGGCGTGACCATGGAGGACCTGCTCGCCTTCCTGGAGGAGCACGGCCTCGGCGTCACCGCGGCGCCCGCTCCCGGCGTGCTCACGCTGGGCGGAGTCCTGGCCGTCGACGGCCACGGCACGGCCGTCCCCGCGCGGGGCGAGCAGCGGCAGCCGGGGCACACGTACGGCTCGCTCAGCAATCTGATCCTGTCCCTCACGGCCGTGGTGTGGGACGACGGGGCCGGCGCGTACGTGCTGCGCACGTTCCGGCGCGGCGGGGCGGACGGCGCCGCGCTGCTGACGCATCTCGGACGGTCCCTGGTCACCGAGGTGGTGCTGCGCGTCGGCGCGAACACGAACCTGCGGTGTGTGAGCCGCACGGACATCCCGGCCGGGGAGCTGTTCGCCGCACCCGGCTCGGGCGGCGGGCGGACGTTCGCGAGCTTCCTGGACGAGGCGGGGCGGGTCGAGGCGATCTGGTTCGCCTTCACCGAGCATCCCTGGCTCAAGGTGTGGAGCGTCTCCCCGACGCGGCCGCTGACCTCGCGGAAGGTGACACGGCCGTACAACTATCCGTTCTCCGACAACGTCCCCACTCCGGTGGCGGAGCTGGTCGGCCGGATGACGTCGGAGGCGGCCTGGTACCTCGCGCCGGTGCTCGGCACCGCGCAGTACGAGGCCGCCGCCCTCGGGCTGGTGACGACGCTGTCCGCCGACCTCTGGGGGCCCTCCAAGAACACGCTGCTGTATCTGAAGCCGACCACGCTGCAGGTGCACGCCAACGGCTACGCGGTCCTCACCGCACGGGACCGCGTGCAGCGGGTCGTCTCCGAGTTCGCCGCGTTCTACCGGGAGCGGCTGACGGCGTACGCCGCCCGGGGCAGCTTCCCGGTCAACGGCTCGGTGGAGATCCGGGTGACCGGCCTGGACGACCCGGCCGACACCGGCGTGGCCGGGGCCCGTCCGCCGCTGCTGTCGGCGCTCCGGCCGCCCGAGGACCACCCCGAGTGGGACACGGCCGTGTGGCTGGACGTCCTGACACTGCCGGGCACGCCGGACGCGGAGGCGTTCCTGCGCGAGATCGAGCGGTTCCTGCTGCGCAACTTCGACGGCGGGTCCGCGCTCACCCGGGTGGAGTGGTCCAAGGGGTGGGCGTACACGGACGACGACGCGTGGAGCGACCAGGAGGTGCTGGGCGGGGCCGTCCCGGCGGCGGTCGGCCCGGCCGCGTGGGCGGACGCGAACGCCGCGCTGGACCGGCTCGATCCGCACCGCGTGTACGGCAACGCCTTCCTGGACCGGCTGTTCGGCCCCTGGTCGTATCGATCACGAGCGTCGACGACACCCATGGTTCCGGCGGCTAGTCCCGGGAGGCCAACGCCCGTGCGTGCACGGTCCGTGCGACCTTCGGCCCCAGCCAGCGCTTGAACCGGCGCAGCGGCTCCAGCTGGCCGGCCGCCCGGTCGAGGCGGTAGTACAGCTGGGGCGGGACATGGGGCAGCAGGGGCGAGTGGCGCTGGCCGAGCAGCGCGAGCGCTCCGGGGGCAGGTGCATGTAGCGCGGCAGGTTCTCGTACCACTGGGCGCTGTAGCGGGCCAAGCTCTGCGCGGGCAGCAGGGCCGCCTTGCGTTCCCGCTCGTAGCGGGCGCCCGGGGCGTGGGCGCGCGGGAGCTCCGGGTGTTCGCGCAGCGCGGCGGCCAGGGCGATGGCGTCCTCCAGGGCCAAGGTGGTGCCGGCACCGATGGAGTAGTGCGGGGTGTGGGCGGCGTCGCCGAGCAGGACGAGGTTGCCGTGGGGCCAGGTGTCGTTCGTGAGGGTGCGGAACATCTGCCAGGGGGTGCCGCCGGGGCGGCCCAGCAGATTGTGACCTTCGAGGGGCCCGGCCGTCGGCCTCGCTCACCCGGTCGAGTCCGAGCCCGGCCCGGGTCTCGGGTGCGCGCTCGACGACGCAGGTGCTGCGGTCGGGGCCGTAGCCGTAGCACCAGATCCAGCCGTGGGAGGTCTCCGCGAAGGCGAAGGTGAAGGCGTCGAAGGCCTTCGTGGTGCCGAGCCACACGACTGATTGCGCCCGGGGGCGAGCCGCGTTCCGAAGTGCGCGGAGTGGCGGGTGCGCAGGGCGCTGCGGACGCCGTCGGCCGCCACGATCAGGTCGACACCGGAGGGCAGGTCGCCGACGGTGATCGCGCGCTCGTACTCCAGGCGTACGCCGAGCTCGCGGGGCCGGGCGGCGAGGATCTCCAGCAGCCGGTGGCGGCCGATGCCGTGCCCCTGGTCGCCGCTGTGCCGGTCGTCAGGTCCCGGACGTGGGCGACGCCCTCGCTCCACCGGACGGAGCCGGCGTCGAGGAGGGCCGCCGACTCGGGGTCCTGCTCGTGGAGCCGGTCGAGCAGTCCACGCCAGTACGTCACGCCCCAGCCGTAGGTGGAACCCTCCGGATCGCGTTCATAGACCGTGACGTCGTGGGAGGGGCCCTGCCACTTGAGCAGGATCGAGAGATACAGACCGGCGGGCCCGCCGCCGACACAGGCGACCTTCACGCACACCCTTGAGAATGACCGAGAGCCGTCGATCGCTGACGCAGAGTAGCAGTATGCGAGGCCGCCGACCGGACCGCCGAATCGCGCCAGTTTCCCGACGTGACCCGCACCACGGACAGCGTGCCGCACCGGCAGAAACATCCGCCACAGCACCCCGCACGGGTGGAACTTCCCCTTCCGCACTCGCGCACAGGCGTCTCGCAGCAAGATCATCTTCGTTCAACCTTGCACGACATAAGGGGAATTGCCTGGATCAGAGCCAACCGGCTCGCGTGGATTTCTCCCGGTAGCGGGCGGGCCGGTAGGCATGCGGGGACATCAGCCGAACCCACCTCTGGAGGTCCGCATGCCGGAACTCAGCCGTCGCAGTGCGCTCACCGCCGCGGCCGTCCTCGCCACGAGCGCGGGGACCTTGTCCGCAGTCATCCCGGCCTCGGCCGCCGGGCACCACGGCTCCCCCGGGACCTTCGACGAGGTCTACAAGGGCCGCCGGATACAGGGCCGGCCGGCCACCGGGTCCGGTCACCACCACCACGGCGCGGGATACGCGGTGTTCGTCGACGGCGTGGAGCTGCACGTGATGCGCAACGCCGACGGCAGCTGGATCAGCGTCGTCAGCCACTACGACCCGGTGGCCACCCCGCGGGCCGCCGCCCGCGCCGCGGTGGACGAGCTGCAGGGCGCGCCGCTGCTGCCCTTCCCTGCCAACTGACCCGCCCCGCAAGGCATCTGGAGCAACCGCACATGGCTGTCCGCAAGAACCAGTCCACCCTGACCGCCGACGAGAAGCGGCGTTTCGTCGCCGCGCTGCTGGAGCTGAAGCGCAGCGGCCGCTACGACGAGTTCGTCACGACGCACAACGAGTTCATCGTCTCCGACACCGACAACGGCGAGCGGACCGGGCACCGTTCACCGTCCTTCCTGCCCTGGCACCGAAGATTCCTCCTGGAGTTCGAGCGGGCGTTGCAGTCGGTGGACGCCTCGGTGTCACTGCCCTACTGGGACTGGACCGTCGACCGTACGCCGCGTGCCTCGCTGTGGGCGCCCGACTTCCTCGGGGGGACCGGGCGCGAGCGGGACGGCCGCGTGACGGACGGGCCGTTCTCCGCGTCCGTCGGGAACTGGCCGGTCAACGTGCGGGTGGACAGCCGTACGTTCCTGCGGCGCTCCCTCGGTTCCGGTACGCGCGAGCTGCCCACGCGGGCAGAGGTCGAGTCGGTGCTGTCGATGTCCACGTACGACATGGCGCCCTGGAACAGCGGCTCGGACGGCTTCCGCAACCACCTCGAAGGGTGGCGGGGCGTGAACCTGCACAACCGCGTCCATGTCTGGGTCGGCGGGCAGATGGCGACCGGGGTCTCCCCCAACGACCCGGTGTTCTGGCTGCATCACGCGTACATAGACAAGCTGTGGGCCGAGTGGCAGCGCCGGCACCCCGGCTCCGGCTATCTGCCGGTCTCCGGCACGCCGAACGTGATCGACCTCAACGAGACGATGCGGCCGTGGCACGACATGAGCCCGGCGGATTTGCTGGACCACACGCCGCACTACACGTTCGACGTCTGATCAGACGCTCACGCCCTCGCGGCACTCCGGGTGGCCCCAGCCGCTGTCGTTCTTGGCGATGGGCTCGCCTGCCGCGTACGAGCGGCCGCACTGGCAGCGGCCGGGGAACTTCGCCTTGATGGTGCGCGCGGAGCCCTTCCCGCCCGCGGCCGTGGCGGTGCGGGCCGCGCCGCCTCGCGGGCGGGAGCGGGGGG
>NZ_POUC01000234.1 GCF_002891435.1 Streptomyces cahuitamycinicus | reverse complement strand
GGCCAGGGGGAGGGAGGGTCGCTGCGCCGCACCCTCGGCCTCTGGCAGCTCACCATGATCAGTATCGGTGCCACCCTCGGCACCGGCATCTTCGTCGTGCTCGGTGAGGCCGTCCCCAAGGCGGGCCCGGCCGTGACCCTCTCCTTCGTCATCGCCGGTCTCACCGCCCTCTTCTCGGCCCTGTCCTACGCCGAACTGGCCGGCTCCATCCCGGTCTCCGGCTCCTCGTACTCGTATGCTTACGCAACGATGGGCGAGCTGATCGCCTGGATATGCGGCTGGTGCCTTGTCCTGGAGTACGGCGTGTCGGTCGCCGCCGTCGCGGTCGGCTGGGGCGAGTACCTCAACGAAATGCTCGACGGGACCATCGGCGTCACCATCCCTGCCGCCCTGTCCGCCCCGCCCGGCGACGGAGGCGTGTTCAACCTGCCGGCACTGATCGTCGTACTCCTGGCCATGGCGTTCCTGCTGGGCGGCGCCCGCGAGTCCGCCCGAGCGAACACCGTCATGGTCATCGTGAAGATCGCCGCGCTGGTGATGTTCTGCGCCATCGGCGTCCAGGGCTTCCGCTCCGGCAACTACGAGAACTTCATGCCGCTCGGCATGGCCGGGGTCAGCGCCGCGGGCGCGACCCTGTTCTTCTCCTACATCGGCTTCGACGCCGCCTCCACCGCCGGTGAGGAGGCCAAGAACGCCCAGCGCGACCTGCCCCGCGCGATCATGCTGTCGCTGGTCATCGTCACCGCGCTGTACGTCCTCGTCGCGGCCGTCGCGGTCGGGGCCAAGCCCTGGAAGGGATTCACAGACTCCGAGGCCGCGCTCGCCCAGATCATGCGCGAGGTCACCGGGCAGACCTTCTGGGGCACCCTGCTCGCGTTCTGCGCCGTCATCGCCATTGCGAGCGTGGTGCTGACCGTGCTGTACGGCCAGACCCGCATCCTGTTCGCCATGTCCCGCGACGGGCTCGTGCCGAAGGTGTTCGCCAGGGTCCACCCGAAGTCGGGCGCCCCTCGCGCCAACACCCTGATCGTGTCGCTGTTCTGCGGTGTCCTGGCCGCCGCGGTTCCGCTCGGGCAGCTGGCCGACGCCACCAGCATCGGCACCCTGTTCGCCTTCGCGCTCGTCAACGTTGCCGTCGTGGTGCTGCGCCGGACCAAGCCGGACCTGCCCCGCACCTTCCGGGTGCCGCTCTCGCCGGTCCTGCCCGTGCTGGGCTTCGCCTTCTGCGTCTGGATGATGGGCAGCCTGTCGACCGTGACCTGGGTGGTCTTCGGTGTCTGGATGGCCGCCGGGCTCGTGTTCTACTTCGTGTACGGCTTCCGCCGTTCCCGACTCGCGCCATCCGAGAAGTGACCGACCCACTGTGCTGAACGATCTCGACGAACGCATCGTGCACGCCCTCGCCGAGGACGCCCGCCGCTCCTACGCCGACATCGGCGGGCTCGTCGGCCTGTCCGCGCCCGCCGTGAAACGGCGTGTGGACCGGCTGCGGGCCACCGGAGCCATCACCGGCTTCACCGTACGGGTGGACCCGGGCGCCCTCGGCTGGGAGACCGAGGGGTTCGTCGAGATCTACTGCCGCGGGAACACCTCCCCGGAGACCATCCAGCGGGGCCTGGAGCGCTACCAGGAGGTCGTGGCCGCGTCCACCGTCACCGGGGACGCGGACGCGATCGTCCAGGTCTTCGCCTCCGACATGCGCCACTTCGAACGGGTCCTGGAGCGGATCGCCGGGGAACCGTTCGTCGAGCGGACCAAGTCCGTGCTCGTGCTCTCGCCGCTGCTGCGGCGCTTCTCGTCGGGTTCCCCCACGTAACCTTGTGGCCCGTTCCCCGCGACACCTCTAGCCTGAGTGTCATGACCTGGCGACATTGATCCACCAGCCGTGCCTCCCGAGGACCGCCTCGGACGCCGTACCTCCGGCATCCGATCCGTCCTTCCGGGAAGGCCTCATGACACTCTCACCCGCACGCGTGCCCGCCACCGGCGTCCGCCGTCTGACGACCACGCTGTACGGCTACGCGTTCCTCGACGACTTCGTCCTGCTCTACCCGGTGTACGCGCTGCTGTTCGCCGACACCGGCATGTCGCTCTGGCAGATCTCCTCCCTGTTCGCCCTGTGGTCGATCACCTCCGTGGTGCTGGAGGTGCCCTCCGGTGCCTGGGCCGATGCCGTCTCGCGCCGGAGGCTGCTCTGGATCGGCCCGCTGCTCACCGCCGCGGGCTTCGCGCTGTGGGTGGCCGTCCCGTCGTACGGGGCCTTCGCGGCTGGTTTCGTCCTGTGGGGCGCCGGCGGCGCCCTCGGCTCCGGCGCGCTGGAAGCGCTGGTCTACGACGAACTGGACCGGCTCGGCGCCGTCGGCCGGTACGCGCGGGTCATGGGCCGGGCCCGGGCCGCGCGACTGCTGGGCACCGTGGCCTCTATCGGCCTGGCGGGGCCCGTCTTCGCCCAGGGCGGCTACGCGGCCGTCGGAGCCGCGAGCTTCCTGGCCTGTGTGCTGACCGCCGCCACCGCGACCCGGTTCCCCGAGCACCGGGTGCCGGCGGACAACGCGGGCGACACCTGGGCGACGACCCTGCGGACCGGACTCGCCGAGGTCCGCGGGAACCGGTCGGTGCGCGGTGCCCTGCTGCTGGTCCCGGCCGTGGGCGCGGTGTGGGGCGCGCTCGACGAGTACACCCCACTGCTGGTCCGCGACCTCGGCGTCGCCGAGGCGACGGTGCCCTACCTGATCATGCTGATCTGGGCCGGCGTCACCCTCGGCAGCCTCCTGGCCGGACCGGCCGAACGCCTCGGACCGAGCGGGCTCGCGGTGCTGCTCGCGGGCGCCGCCCTCGCCCTGGCCATGGGAGCCGTGTCCCGCTCCCTGGCCGGTATCGCCCTCGTGAGCCTCGCCTTCGCCGGGTTCCAGCTGGTCGAGGTGCTCGCCGACGTCCGTCTCCAGCACCGCATCGACGAGTCCCGCCGGGCCACGCTGACCTCCGTGGCGAGCCTGGGCACCGAGCTGGCCACGGTCGCCACGTTCGGCGTGTACGCGGTGCTCGGCACGGACCTGTCGCACGGCACGGTCTTCGCGGTGCTGGCGGTTCCCTATCTGGTGACGGCCCTGGCGCTGGCTAGAGCTCGGGCTGCCACGGGACGACCGTGAAGTCGCCCGTCCCCTTCTCGACCTTCTCGAAGGGGGCGGAGCTGACGCACCTGGGCAGCTCCTTCGTCTCGGCGGGACTGCCCGTGGCGGCCCAGCTGTAGCCGAGCCGGTCGTGACGGCCGGAGTCGTGGACGGTGACGCCGACCCGCTTGCCCTTGGCGCCCGGCAGGTCGGACTCGGTGATGACGCCGGAGACGACGGCGACCTTGCCACCGGTCAGCAAGCAGTCGACCTTGGCCTTCGCCCGGGCGCCCTTGCCGTTCAGATAGTGGCTGAACTCGAAGGTGCCGGTGGCCTTCGCCGGGTCGGCCTTGTCCTTCGCGGCCAGATGCGCGTCGAACGAGAACGTGATGTCGTCCCCGGCCGAGCGGTACAGCATGGCGGTGCCGGTGAGCGCTGCGGCCTCACGCTGCCGGGGCTCGTCCGCCGCGGTGGCGGCCGAGGCCACTCCGGCCGTGAGCAGCAGCGCGGAGGCGAGCACGACGATCTTCGTACGGCGCTTCATTTTGGTCCTTTCCGCAGGTCCTGTGGACAGCCCTTACTCTTCCGGCTCCGCGGGTGAAGAACATCGCGCTCGGGACGGGACCCCACCTCCGCCGCACGGCGGGCAGGACCGTACGCGGCTGCGCTCCGGGGAGGAGCCGGTGTCCGACCCGGGGTGCGCAACGAATCGCCGCCCAGCCCCGGACGCACGCAACGAACCGTTCACCGGCGCGCAACGGCTCCTTCTTGTCCGCCCTGGTCAGCCGCCCGTACCGTCTACGTGGCCCCTCCAACCACCCTTTCGCCCGGTGAGGAACACCCATGCGCACCGCCCTGCTCCAGAGCTCCGGCCGGCCCGGCTCCACCGTCGAGAACCTCAAGGTGCTCGACGGGGCCGCGGGCCGGGCCGCCGCCGCGGGCGCGGGGCTGCTCGTGACGCCGGAGATGTTCCTGACCGGGTACGCGATCGGCGACGGCATCGGCCGCCTCGCCGAGCCCGCGGACGGCGAGTGCGCGGACGCGATCGCCGGGATCGCGACGGGACACGGCCTGGCGATCGCCTACGCCTACCCCGAGCGCGACGGCGACGCCGTGTTCAACTCCGCCCAGCTGATCTCCGCCGACGGCACCCGGCTCGCGAACTACCGCAAGACACACCTCTTTGGCTGCTTCGAGCGCGACCACTTCACGCCCGGGAACCAGCCCGTCGTCCAGGCCGAGATCGACGGCCTCCGGGTCGGCATCCTGATCTGCTACGACGTGGAGTTCCCGGAGAACGTCCGCGCCCACGCCCTCGCCGGCACCGACCTGCTCGTCGTCCCGACCGCGCAGATGCACCCGTTCCAGTTCGTCGCCGAGTCGATGATCCCGGTGCGGGCCTTCGAGAACCAGATGTACGTCGCGTACGTCAACCGGGCCGGCCGGGAGGGCGAGTTCGAGTTCGTGGGGCTGTCCACGCTCGCCGGGCCCGACGGGATCGCCCGGACCCGGGCCGGACGCGGTGAGGACCTCGTCCTCGCCGACGTCGATCCCGTCTTCCTCGCCGCCTCGCGCGAGGCCAACCCGTATCTGCTCGACCGGCGGCCCGGCCTCTACGGGCCGCTGGTCTGACCACCCTCGCTGAACCGCCCGTTCGTACCCGTGCAAGGAGTCCGCACCCCATGACGTCCACCGTGCCCAACGCCGTCGAGCACGCAGACGCGCAAGCGCCGCCGATCACCATGTTCGGCCCGGACTTCCCGTACGCGTACGACGACTTCCTCGCCCACCCGGCGGGCCTCGGACAGATACCCGCGACCGGGCACGGCACGGAGGTCGCGGTCATCGGCGGCGGCCTGTCCGGCATCGTCGCCGCGTACGAGCTGATGAAGATGGGCCTCAAGCCGGTCGTGTACGAGGCCGACCGGATCGGCGGGCGGCTGCGCACGGTGGGTTTCGACGGCTGCGACGAGTCCCTCACCGCCGAGATGGGCGCGATGCGCTTCCCGCCGTCCTCCACGGCCCTCCAGCACTACATCGACCTCGTCGGCCTTGAGACCCGGCCCTTCCCCAACCCCCTCGCCGAGGCTACCCCGTCGACCGTCGTCGACCTCAAGGGCGAGTCGCACTACGCCGAGACGATCGCTGACCTGCCCCAGGTCTACCGGGACGTCGCCGAGGCCTGGGGCCGGTGCCTGGAGGAGGGTGCCGACTTCTCCGACATGAACCGCGCCCTGCGCGAGCGGGACGTCCCGCGCATCCGCGAGATCTGGTCCAAGCTCGTCGAGAAGCTCGACAACCAGACCTTCTACGGCTTCCTCTGCGACTCCGAGGCGTTCAAGTCCTTCCGGCACCGCGAGATCTTCGGCCAGGTCGGCTTCGGCACCGGCGGTTGGGACACCGACTTCCCCAACTCCATCCTGGAGATCCTGCGCGTCGTCTACACCGAGGCCGACGACCACCACCGCGGCATCGTCGGCGGCTCCCAGCAGCTGCCGCTGCGCCTGTGGGAGCGCGAGCCGCAGAAGATCGTCCACTGGGCCCAGGGCACCTCGCTCGCGAGCCTGCACGAGGGCGGCGAGCCCCGCCCGGCCGTGACCCGGCTGCACCGCACCGCCGGCAACCGCATCACGGTGACCGACGCACACGGCGACATCCGCACCTTCCAGGCGGCCGTCTTCACCGCCCAGTCCTGGATGCTGCTGTCGAAGATCGCCTGCGACGACTCGCTCTTCCCGATCGACCACTGGACGGCGATCGAGCGCACGCACTACATGGAGTCCTCCAAGCTCTTCGTCCCGGTGGACCGGCCGTTCTGGCTCGACAAGGACGAGGAGACGGGACGTGACGTCATGTCGATGACGCTCACCGACCGCATGACGCGCGGCACTTACCTGCTCGACGACGGCCCGGACAAGCCCGCCGTCATCTGCCTCTCCTACACCTGGTGCGACGACAGCCTGAAGTGGCTGCCGCTGTCCGCGAACGAGCGGATGGAGGTCATGCTGAAGTCGCTCGGCGAGATCTATCCCAAGGTCGACATCCGCAAGCACATCATCGGCAACCCGGTGACGGTCTCCTGGGAGAACGAGCCCTACTTCATGGGCGCGTTCAAGGCCAACCTCCCCGGCCACTACCGCTACCAGCGGCGCCTGTTCACGCACTTCATGCAGGACCGGCTGCCCGAGGACAAGCGCGGCATCTTCCTCGCCGGCGACGACATCTCCTGGACGGCCGGCTGGGCCGAGGGCGCCATTCAGACCGCCCTCAACGCGGTCTGGGGCGTCATGCACCACCTCGGCGGCACGACCGACCCGACCAACCCGGGCCCCGGCGACGTCTACGACGAGATCGCTCCCGTCGAACTGCCCGAGGACTGAGCCGGTCAGGGACCAGCACCGCAGCGGCGGCCCGGCCAGGGACCAGCACCGCAGCGGCGGCCCGGCCAGGGACCAGCCCCGCAACGGCGGCCCGGCCACGGACTAGCCCCGCAGCGGCGGCCCGGTCAGGGGCGTGAGCAGCATGCGCCCGGCGAAACCCACCGCCGTGTCCAGGCGGTCCGTGAACTCGTCGGCGACATCGGGGAGTTCACGCAGGACCCACAGGGCCCGGGCCGCCGCCCAGGCGGCGTCCCGGGCGCGGTCCAGGCTCCAGGAGCCGAGCAGGTGGGCCAGCGGGTCGGCGATCCGGAACAGGTCGGGGCCCGGCATCAGATCGTCGCGGATGCGCTCCTCCAGCGAGACGAGGAGATCGCCCACCATGTCGAACTCGTCCTCCAGGTCGACGGGTGCGCAGCCGAGCGTACGGCAGGTGTCCACGACGGCCAGCGCGAGATCGTGCCCGATGTGCGCGTTGATGCCCGCCAGCGCGAACTGCAACGGACGTACCCCGGGATGGCGGCGCAACTGGAACAGCGGCCGCCAGCAGGCGGGCGGGCGCCGCTCGCCCGCCACCGCCTCGACCGCCGCGAGATACCGCTGTGCGAACCGTACGTCCAGCGTGATCGCGGCGTGGGCGTCCGTGAACCGCCCGGTGTCGACGTACCGGTCCACCGCCTCCGTCACGGCGAGGTAGACGCGGTTGAAGACAGCCACCCCGTCCCGCGGGTGCAGGGCCGCGTCGAGCGCGCGCATACGGGAGATGACGGAGTCGACCGGAGTGTCCACGGCTGGGGGGACTTGTTCGCATCGCGGCATGCGGGCAGAGTCGCAGCTCTAGGCTGGCGGGAGCACCGGCGGGCCCGGCGCTTCCCCGAAACGGGGGAACAGTGCCCACCGCAGGGGGAGGGGGAACAGCAGCGTGTCAGGCTCGCGTGCCCAGCGCCTGGCCGCCCGCAGGGCGGGGCGCAGGCGTGCCGCCCGGCGTGGCGCGATGGCCGTGGCGGCCTCGGTCGTCGTCGTGGCCGGCGCGGTCGCGGGGGTCGTCGCCGCGTTCGATGACGGCGGACGGGCCTCCGACGAGGCCGGGTCCCCCGAGGTGTCGGCCTCGCCCCGGCTCGCGCCGCTGCCGGCGGTGCCGTCGTCGTCCGCACCGGCCACCACCGCGTCCGCCTCGCCCTCGCCGTCCCCGTCCGCGCGCCGGACGAAGACCCCGATCCCCTCGAAGACCGCGAAGCAACAGGAGCGCACCTCCACCGTGGCCGGACGGCTCTACCGCCACCCCGGCTCCCAGGTCCTCGCGTGGGTCCGCTCCCACTCCGGGGACCCCCGGCACGGGGTCATCGCGTCCCGTATCGCCGAGCAGCCCGCGGCCGTCTGGTTCGCCGACTACTCCCCGCAGACCATCACCGCCCGGGTCGCCGCGGTGACGTCGGGCGGTGCCGCGCTGGGCCGGGTGCCCGTCGTCGTGCCGTACGCGATCCCCGGCCGGGACTGCGGCGGCCACTCCCAGGGCGGGGCGCCCGGCCTGGACGCCTACGACGCCTGGATCGACCGGTTCGCGGCCGGGCTGGGCTCGGGCGAGGTCATCGTCGTCCTGGAGCCCGACTCGGTCGCCCAGGCCGAGTGCCTCTCCGCCGGCGAACGTGCGGACCGCTTCGCCTCGCTGGCCCGGGCCGGCCGCGTCCTGAAGGCCGCCAACCCCCGGGCCCGGGTCTACTTCGACGCGGGACACTCGGGCTGGAACGCGCCCGGCAAGCAGGCGGCCTGGCTCAGGCAGGCCGGTGCCGCCTCGCCGGAGTCCTCCGACGGCATCTTCAGCAACGTCTCCAACTTCCACACCACCGCAGCCGAGGTCGCCCACGACCGGCGGGTCCTCGACGCGCTCGGCGGCCCGGCGAGCCTCGGCGCGGTCATCGACACCAGCCGCAACGGCAACGGCGCCCCGGCCGACGGCGAGTGGTGCGACCCGGCGGGCCGCAAGCTCGGCCGGACCCCGACCCTGAGCACCGGCGAGGCCCGGATCGACGCCTACCTGTGGGTGAAGCTGCCGGGGGAGTCGGACGGCTGCAAGGGCAGGCCGGGGACGTTCACGGCCTCGTACGCCTACGACCTGGCTTCGCCGTAGCGGCTACGACTTGGCGTCGTCGTAGGAGGAGGTGCCCTCGTCCAGCAGCGGCGCCTGCGACTTCAAGTGGGCCGGGGCGAAGGCCCGCAGGGCGTGGTAGCCGGTGATGACGACCACCGTGCCGAGTGCGATGCCGCTCAGCGAGAACGTGTCCGTGAACTTCATGGATACGTTGCCGACGCCGATGATGATGCCCGCCGCCGCCGGCACCAGGTTCAGCGGATTGCGCAGATCCACCCCGGCGTTGAGCCAGATCTGGGCGCCGAGCAGCCCGATCATGCCGTACAGGATGACGGTGATGCCGCCGAGAACCCCGCCCGGGATCGCCGCCACGACCGCGCCGAACTTCGGGCATACGCCGAACAGCAGGGCAAAACCCGCGGCGGCCCAGTACGCGGCCGTCGAGTACACGCGGGTAGCGGCCATCACGCCGATGTTCTCGGAGTACGTGGTGTTCGGCGGACCACCCACAGCGGTGGACAGCATCGAGCCGACGCCGTCGGCCGCGATCGCCGTGCCGAGTTTGTCGTCCAGGGAGTCGCCGGTCATCTCGCCGACCGCCTTCACGTGCCCGGCGTTCTCCGCGACCAGCGCGATGACGACCGGCAGGGCGACCAGGATCGCCGACCACTCGAAGGACGGGGCGTGCAGCGTCGGCAGCCCGATCCAGTCGGCCTGGCCCACGCCGGAGAGGTCCAGCCGCCAGTGGTCGGTGACCTTGCCGCTCGCGTCCACCGAGTGGATCCTGCCGAAGACCAGGTCGGACACCCAGGAGATCCCGTACCCGAAGACCAGCCCCAGGAAGATCGCGATCCGGGACCAGAAGCCGCGCAGGCAGACGACCGCCAGACCGGTGAACAGCATCACCAGCAGGGCGGTCCACTGGTCCTGCGGCCAGTACGTCGAGGCCGTCACCGGAGCCAGGTTGAAGCCGATCAGCATCACCACCGCGCCGGTCACGATCGGCGGCATGGTGGCGTGGATGATCCGCGCCCCGAAGCGCCGCACGGCCAGCCCCACCAGGAACAGCGCGCCCCCGACGACGAACACCGCTCCGGTGACGGTCGCGCTGCTGCCGCCCTGGGCCCGGATGACCGCCGCCACGCCGACGAAGGAGAGTGAGCAGCCCAGGTAGCTGGGCACGCTGCCGCGGGTCGCGAGCAGGAACACGACGGTCGCGACGCCCGACATCATGATCGCGAGGTTCGGGTCCAGGCCCATGAGGACCGGCGCCACGAAGGACGCACCGAACATCGCCACGACGTGCTGGGCGCCGAGCCCCGCCGTGCGGGGCCAGGAGAGCCGCTCGTCGGGGCGGACCACCGCGCCGGGCGCCGGGGTGCGTCCGTCGCCGTGCAGTTTCCAGCGGACGCCGAGATCCATGGTGCGGTTTCGCTTTCGTCGTGCGTGCGAGTGTCCGGACCATTGTCGGGGCGAGCCCACCGTGCTGATGACCGGGGCGGGTGCCGGCCCTGGACCCGGCCGCCGCGACCGCGCGCACCGCCGCCGTCGCGGTGCGTTCAGGGCCGCGGGTCGGGGACCGCCGCGTCCGGCCGGCCGGTCTTCGTCCGCTCGCCGGGTCGGAGCACGCCCGCGAACGCCACCAGGCCGCACGACAGCGCCGTCACCAGGCAGAACGACACCATCAGGCTGGTCGCCTGAGCCAGCATGCCGATCGCGCTCGGCGCGACCAGCCCCGAGGTGTAGGTGATGGTCGCGACGCCCGCGATGGCCAGGCTCGGGTTGGATCCGCTGCGGCCGGCCGCAGCGAAGCACAGTGGCACGACGACGGCGATGCCCAGGCCCATCAGCGCGAACCCGCTCATGGCCACCGCCGGATGGTCCGCCACGACGATCAGCAGCCCGCCCAGGACGGCGAAGACACCGCTCGTCCGCACGGTCCGCACGGCACCGAAGCGGTCCACGACCTTGTCGCCGACGAGCCGCGCGACGGCCATGGTGAGCGTGAAGCCCGTCGTGCACGCCGCGGCGAGCCCGGCCGAGGTCTCCAGCTGCTCGCGCAGGTAGACCGCCGACCAGTCCAGGCTCGCGCCCTCCGCGAACACCGCGCAGAACCCGATCGCGCCGATGAGCAGCGCCGAGCGGGGCGGCAGCGCGAACCGCGGCGGCGCCTCCTCGTCCTCGGCGGGCTGCAGGTCGAGCACCCACTGGCAGGACAGCACTCCGACGACGGTGAGGACCGCGGCGGCCAGGACGTGGTGCAGCCGGGCGTCCGACCCGAGGTGCGCGGCGAGCGTGCCGGCCGCCGAGCCGACCAGGGCGCCCGCGCTCCACATGCCGTGCAGCCCGGACATGATCGACCGGCCGAGACGGTTCTCGACCTCGACCCCCAGCGCGTTCATCGCCACGTCCGCCATGCCCGCCGTCGCGCCGTATGTGAACAGGGCCAGACACAACGTCAGGAGGTTCGGGGCGAGGGACGGCAGGACCAGCGACAGCGTCCACAGGGCGATCAGCCCGCGCAGCGCGTTGCGGGCGCCGAAGCGGTGACTGATGCTCCCGGCGAGGGGCATCGCCACGGAGGCGCCGAGCGCGGGGAAGGCGAGAGCGATCCCCAACTGGCCCGCGCTCACGCCCGCGTGGTCCTGAATCCACGGCACGCGGGTCGCGAACGAGCCGGTCACGGCGCCGTGCACGGCGAAGACGGCGGCCACGGCGTACCGGGACCGCTTCACCTCGCGCTGTTCGTCGACCACGTTGCCCATTCTGCGGTTCCCCTCCAGGTCTGCGCCGTGCTCGTGTCCGGTGCGGGCGTAAACTATCAGGAACCCTGCCTGATAATAAGAGGGTCTCCCTGCGGGCCACGGTCGACGGCTCCGCCCGTCTGGAAGGATCCCGCCATGCCCGCATCCCCGAGCACCGCCCGGGCCATCAACGACCGGCTCGCCCTGCGTCTGCTCCAGCAGGAAGGCCCTTTGACGGCAGGGCAGTTGAAGCAGCTGACCGGTCTGTCCCGGCCCACCGTCGCCGACCTCGTCGAACGCCTCACCGCCGCCGGTCTGATCGCGGTGGTCGGCGAGGCGGGGGAGCAGCGGCGCGGTCCCAACGCGAAGGTCTACGGCATCGTCGCCGACCGGGCGCACCTGGCCGCCCTCGACATCCGCACCGAGGGCGTCGCCGTGGCCGTCGCGGACCTGGTGGGGCGGGTGCTGGCCGAGGCGTCGGTGCCGATCGGCGGGGACATGGGGACGGGTCCCGCCGTGGAGCAGGCGGTCACCCTGGTCGAGCGTGTGGCGAAGGAAGCCGGTGCCGACCGCTTGCACACCGTGGGGATCGGGGTGCCCGGCCTGATCGACCCGTCCAGCGGCGAACTCCGTGACTCCACCGGGCTGCCGGAGTGGCATCGCCGGTTCGTCGCCACCCTCCAGGAGCGTCTGCCCGAGGCTCGCGTCCGCGTCGAGAACGAGACCAATCTCGCGGCGCTTGCCGAGCAGCGCGACGGGGTGGCCCGGGACCGGGACACGTTCGTCCTGCTGTGGCTGGGCCACGGGACGGGGGCGGCCGTGGTCCTCGACGGCGCCCTCCGCCGCGGTGCCTCCGGCGGCACCGGCGAGATCGGTTTCCTCCCGGTCCCGGGTACGGCAGCACTGCCGACCTCGACGGACTGCGAGGGCGGTTTCCATTCGCTGGCCTCGTCGGCGGCGGTCGTGGACCTCGCGGCCGAGTGCGGAATGCCGGCGACGCCGGGTGAGCGGACGTCCGCGGTGGGGGTGGTAC
>NZ_POUC01000233.1 GCF_002891435.1 Streptomyces cahuitamycinicus | reverse complement strand
GTCCTGGCCCCCGCCCCCGCCGCCGACCGCCCCCTACGGCGACGGCGGTTCCGGGTCCGGTCCGGGCGGCTGGGGTTCGTCGTACCAGCAGCCGGCGCCGAAGTCCGGCCGCGGACGCGGCGGTCTGGTCGCCGCGGTCCTGGTGGCCGCGCTGTTCGCGGGCGGCCTGGGCGGCGGGCTCGGCTACGTGCTGGCGAAGGACAACGACGAGAGCACCGGTTCCACGACGGTCTCGGCTTCCGCGAACGGCGGTGACGTCAAGCGCGACCCGGGCACGACCGCGGGCGTTGCCGCCAAGGCGCTGCCGAGCACGGTCACCATCCAGGCCGAGAGCACCAGCGGCGAGGGCGGTACCGGCACGGGCTTCGTCTTCGACAAGCAGGGCCACATCGTCACCAACAACCACGTGGTGGCGGACGCGGTGGACGGGGGCAAGCTGACGGCGACGTTCCCGAGCGGCAAGAAGTACGACGCCGAGGTGGTCGGTCACGCGCAGGGCTACGACGTGGCGGTCATCAAGCTCAAGGACGCCCCCTCCGACCTGAAGCCGCTCACCCTCGGCGACTCGGACAAGGTGGCCGTCGGCGACTCGACCATCGCCATCGGCGCCCCGTTCGGCCTGTCCGACACGGTGACGACGGGCATCATCAGCGCCAAGAACCGCCCGGTGGCCTCCAGCGACGGCAGCGGCAGCCAGGCGTCGTACATGAGCGCCCTGCAGACCGACGCCTCGATCAACCCGGGCAACTCCGGCGGTCCGTTGCTGGACGCGCGGGGCAACGTCATCGGCATCAACTCCGCGATCCAGTCGACCGGCAACGGCGGCTTCGGCACCGGCCAGTCGGGCTCGATCGGTCTGGGCTTCGCCATCCCGATCAACCAGGCCAAGTACGTGGCCCAGGAGCTGATCAAGAACGGCAAGCCGGTGTACGCGAAGATCGGCGCGTCCGTCTCCCTGGACGACAGTGCGGGCGGCGCCCAGATCTCCAAGGAGGGCGCGGGCGGCGCTGCCACACCGGTCGAGCCGGGCGGCCCGGCCGCGAAGGCGGGCCTCAAGTCCGGTGACGTCATCATCAAGCTCGACGACCGGGTCATCGACTCCGGCCCCACCCTGATCGGTGAGATCTGGACCCACCAGCCCGGCGACAAGGTCACGATCACCTACGAGCGCGGCGGCAAGCAGCGTACGACCGAGGTCACCCTGGGATCCCGCGTCGGCGACAACTGACCCCCACCCGCCCACACCGACCCGTTACCCTTGTCCCCGCGCCGCCGATCAACGGTCGGCGCGGGGAGGCGTGCCCGAGCGGCCGAAGGGAACGGTCTTGAAAACCGTCGTGGCAGCGATGTCACCGTGGGTTCAAATCCCACCGCCTCCGCGCAGGTCATAGATGTTGCAGGTCAGAAGGGGTGTCTCTCGCTGAGGGGCACCCCTTCTGCATGGGGTCTGTCTCACCTTGATCCGGCTGTGTCGCGTTGTTGATCAGTGCGTGTGGACCAGCTGTGGACCAGCTCTGGCCTGTGGGACAGCCCTGCTTGCAGGTAGTCCGCTCCCAACGCGGAACCATCACGTTGACGATTCAGACGGGGGCCATGCTCCATAGCCCTCTTGAGCAACCTGACGCCTGGCTGGTTATGCCGCGGTTTCTGTGATTAGGACGGCGGCGGTGACCGGGCCCGGGGTGTCAGTGGTGGCTGCGTCGGCTACGGCGACCCGGACGGCGCGAGCGACTTCCAGTGGATGGTGTCCGGGGGCGACCGCGAGCTGGACCTCGATGTGGCGGCTGGGCGGATCACCGTCGTGCCTCACCCTGATCGGGCGGCTTCCCAGCACGTCTGTGAGGCGGGCGACTCCCGGAACGGCCGCCGCGACGTCGGCCAGTTTCCCGGTGGGGCCTGGCGTGGGTCCTGTTCCTGTCGCCGGGGGCGAGTTTCGTACGGCTGCGGCTTCCGGCTGGGGCTTCATGGCCCTCCTTGCGGTCTGCGACCTGACGGTTGTCTCCGGGCCTTCATGGAGATCCGTGACGCGCAAGTCGGTCGTCACGACGGCCAGGCCGAGCCTTTCAGCGGCCGCGTTGAGCAGTGCGCTCCTCAGTTGTTCGGCGGTGTGAGGCAGTGGCTGCCTGAGGGATGCCGTGAAGGCTGCCTCCATCCTGAGCGGGCCAGGCGGTAGCGCGCTGGCCGGCGGACGGACGGCCGGCTCGGACACGGGCTCGAACGGTGCCGACCCAATGCGCAAGGTCTCCACCCGGACACCGGGAATCTCAGCGGCCGCCCGCCCGAGGGCCCGGACGGCTACTTGCTCGGTGATCCATGTCCCGTCGTCGGGCCCGCCGACCGGGAGCAGTCGGCCCAGCTCGAGCTGGTGCCGTACTGGCGGCGTCCACGCCTCGGTCACCGGCTTCTCACCCTCTCTCTTCCATGGCCGCGGTTCTCTTCCTGCCGCACTGCACCCGGAGTGTCCGCGAGGGCCTCGGGTGGGGACGCTCGGGCCACTTGTTTAGGCCATCCGTTACGATCCACACTTAGGGCAAAAGGTACTAATGAAATATAATCAGAACAAACGGTATCTGAGGGCTTCTTGAGGGAGGGATATCCGGATGACTGAGAACGCCGGTGCAAGGCACGGTGGTGCGCCCGGTTCCCGCGGCCGGACGGTCATCGCCGATGTGGTGGTGGAGAAGATCGCGGGAATGGCGGCACGGGACGTACGCGGCGTCTATGCCCTGGGCAGCGGATTCGCGCGCTCGATGGGCTCCATGCGGGAGAGGATGCCCGGCGCCGGTAGTGGCAAGTCCGTCACACGCGGGGTCAGCGTCGAGGTCGGCGAGTTGCAGGCGGCCATAGATCTGGAGATCGTCGTCGACTACGGCATCTCGATCACGGACGTGGCCGGTGCGGTGCGGGAGAACGTGATCTCCGCAGTGGAACGGCTGGCGGGCCGGGAAGTCGTGGAAGTCAACATCATGGTCAGCGACGTGAAGCTCCCCGACGAGGAGGACGAAGGGGAAGAGCGGCAGCGGATCCAGTAGCCGGGGCGGAGCAGCCCGCGTGAGTTAAGGAGCGCGTGATGAGCAGGGCATTGGTGGGTTTGATTGCGGGAATGGCGCTGGGTTTCGCCGCCTACTTCGGCAACTTCTGGGCTTTCCTGCTGGTGCTCGGTCTGGGCGTCGTCGGTCTCGTGGTCGGGCGGTTGATGGAAGGTGATCTCGAACCGGGCGACTTCGTCCGCCGCCGAGACCGGCAGGAACGGATCCGCGATGACCGGCGACGGGCTCGGGGAGACTGGCGGCAGTGACCGGTGAAGCCGACCGGTGAAGCTTCCCATTGATGCTGGACACCTGGAAACTGGGACGTGAGGTTCCAGAGGAAGTAGTGCCAGGTGGGAAGCAAGAGCAACCGCAGCAGGCGGTACACGGAGGAGTTCAAGCGGGACGCGGTCGGCCTCGTCCGTTCCTCCGGCAGGACCGTCACCGAGGTGGCCCGGGAGCTCGGGGTCAGCGCCGAAGGGCTGCGGAACTGGGTCCGGCAGGACCAGGCCGACCGCGGCCAGGGGGCGCCGGGCGAGCTGACGACGGCCGAGCGGGAGGAACTGCGCCGACTGCGTCGGCAGAACCGTGAGCAGGCCGAGACGATCGAGGTGCTGCGAAAAGCGGCGGTCTTCTTCGCGAAGGAGAGCGATCGATGACCGCGGTCTACGCGTTCATCGAGGCGGAGAAGACCACCCCCACCGTTGCTCTGCTGTGCCGGCTGCTGAAAGTGGCCCGGTCCTCGTTCTACGCCTGGCGGTCCGGGGCGAAGGCCCGCGCTGAGCGGAAGGCCGCCGACGACGCCCTGGCGCACGAGATCACCGTGCTGCACATCGCCTCCCGGCACACCTACGGCGTCCCCAGGATCCATGCTGAACTGCGGCGGCTCGGCCACCGGGTCAACCGCAAGCGTGTCGAGCGTGTGATGCGCGAGCGCGGCATCGCCGGGGTCACCCGGCGCAGGCGACGGGTCTGACCCGTCCGGCAAAGCGGGCCGTGCCGGCGGTCGACCTGCTCGGCCGCGACTTCACCGCACCCGAGCCCGGCACGCGGCTGGCCGGCGACATCACGTTCATCGCCACTGACGAGGGCTGGCTCTACGGGGAGGAATACGCAGGTTGGGGCTGCGGCAAAGCATGGGAAGAACAGGGTCCTGTTTCGACAACGCCGCTGCCGAGTCCTTCTTCGCGGTCCTGAAGGAGGAGATCGGCACCCGCCGCTGGCCCGACCGGGCCACCGCCCGCGCCGAGATTTTCGCCTTCATCGAGACCTTCTACAACCGCAGGCGGCTGCGGAAACACCCTCACTGGGGCTACCTGACCCCGCTGGAGATCAGGCAGCGACACGAGCAAGGACACGCCCTCGCGGCGTAAGTATGGAGTGTCCAGCATCACGGGGAAAGTTCACCGCGACCGTCACCCGATCAGTGGCACGCTGAAAGAGGTCGCTGATGCGGACGAATTGACAGCTCCGCGGCGGGTTGCCGCACGACAGGGGCAGTCATTCGGCTCAACATTCATCATACGTTGCTTGATGCATATTGATTGATTCCTGCGACACCGCCCGAGTGAATCGTCACTGGTGGCAGGCGCCTGCGTAATATTCCGCCGACAGAAGAGGCGGTTCTGTTCGACGCGGAACGCCGGAGCCCCCCCATAGGAGTTGGAAACTCAATGACACTCAACATCCCCGAAGTGCCACAACGGCGCACATTGATGGCCTGGATCGCGGGGGTACTCACTCTGCTGGTCGCTGCCGCCGTTGTGGCCGTGACGCCTATGCGAGCCGATGCAGCGACATTCGTGGATCTGGGTGAGGCGGAAAGCTACGCGGTACTGGCCGGTTCCACGGTCACCAACACAGGACCTTCTGTGGTCACCGGAGACGTCGGTGTATCTCCGGGAACGGCCATCACCGGATTCCCGCCCGGGACGGTGGTCGACGGGACGATCCATGCGGGCGCGGCGGCGGCAGGAGCACAGGCCGCCCTTGGTACGGCGTACGACGACGCCTTCGGCCAGCCCACGGAATTCAACCTTTCCGCAGCACCCGTGACGCCCACGCTGATTCCGGGCACCTACGCCGTCGAGTCCGGTCTCCTGGTCAACGGCACCTGGACACTGGATGCCGGGGGCAACCCCGATGCCGTCTGGGTGTTCAAGGTTCCGGCGGGCTTGACGACGGCGTCTGGGAGCAACATCGTCCTTCAGAACGGCGCCCAGGCGTGCAACGTGTTCTGGGTAACCGACGAATCGGCCACGCTCGGATCGGACTCCAACTTCGTGGGCACCCTCATGGCGCTCACCTCGATCACTGTCAACAGTGGGGCGACCGTCGAGGGCCGAGTGCTGGCCCGCAACGGGGCCGTGACGCTGGACAACAACGTGATCACCAGGCCGGAGTGTGACACCACCACCACGACCACCGGCGATGCGGCGACGGGCGATGCGGCGACGGGTGACGCGGCGACGGGCGATGCGGCGACGGGCGATGCGGCGACGGGTGACGCGGCGACGGGCGATGCGGCGACGGGTGACGCGGCGACGGGTGACGCGGCGACGGGTGACGCGGCGACGGGTGACGCGGCGACGGGTGACGCGGCGACGGGTGACGCGGCGACGGGTGACGCGGCGACGGGTGACGCGGCGACGGGTGACGCGGCGACGGGCGATGCGGCGACGGGCGATGCGGCGACGGGTGACGCGGCGACGGGTGACGCGGCGACGGGTGACGCGGCGACGGGTGACGCGGCGACGGGTGACGCGGCGACGGGCGATGCGGCGACGGGCGGACACGACTGTGACTGCCACAAGCCGGGAAAGCCCGGTCACGGTGGTAAGCCGGGAAAGCCCGGTCACGGTGGTAAGCCGGGAAAGCCCGCTCATGACAAGGAGTCGGGCGGGTACGGGCTGCCCAATGTGCCTGAGGTGCCCTTCCAGTACTGAATGTGAGACGGGCGGCGCGCGGCGGATCGTCATGGAATTCCGTCGCGTGCCGATGCGGAAGCAGGAGCAGCGGGTGTGAGCAGTCAGGTAGGGAATGACCGGGTGGGGCCGTGCTGAGAGGTGCTGATTCGACATACGTGAAGGACGCACGACAGACCAGCGCTGAATCAGCAGCACGGAATGGTGACGGGGAACCGGTTGACTCCCGGGGGGATTCGGGGCCGCCCCGCCCACTGAGCGCCGTAACGGGAATCGCGGTGGCCCTGTGCCTGGCGGTGACTCTGGTCCATGTACTCCTGGTGTTTCTGTACGTGGCGCCTCCGAACGTCATCTCGCAGGCGTACAGCCGACAGGTCAATGCGTGGGTCCGGCCCTTTTTTGAGCAGAACTGGCGGCTTTTCGCCCCGAATCCTCAGTCGGCTAACCGGCAGATTTCTGCGAGGGTCAGCCGGACGGGACCGGACGGCACAACACAGGCGGGTGGCTGGATCGATCTGACCGCTGCGGACGATGCCGCCGTCAAGCACAATGTCTTTCCGAGCCATACGGCACAGAACATGCTGCGCCAGGCATGGAATGCGTACCTAAAAACGCACGGCAGCGACAACCGGCCGCATTCGGAGCGGGCTCTGATGATTGAGAAGTATCTGCGCAACATCGCGGCGGAACGCGTCGCCGCGCAACAAGGCGGCGCCTTCGACTCCATCCAGTTGCGGGTGATCTCACGGCCCGTCGCCGCGCCTGGCGCAGTGGGTGTAAATCCTCCGGCGACCACGGCATCGACGCGGGCCCAAACGCGGTATCTGCCCTGGTGGAAGGTGGCCTCTCATGGAACGGACTGAACAGCGACCGGTTGCGGCGCCCACGGCGTCCGCACGGGTAACCGAACGAGCAGCCGTGCGCATGTCGCAGCGTGTGCTCGACGGGGCCCAGATGGTCGTCGCGCGCCTGACCGAGCGGCCGGTGTCCCTGTACGCGGCGGCGGTGATGCGCATCGGGTACGGGCTGCTCTATCTCGTCTTCCTGCTCCGCGAGTTTCCCCACCGCCACGACATGTGGGGCCCGGATGCACCGTGGACGCCCGCGCTGGCCAGGCAGATGTTCGACCAGAGCGGGTGGGTCAGCGTCCTCACCCTGTCCGACAGCCACGTGTACTTCGAGGTCTGCTACGCCATGGCCCTGGTGACGTGTGCGCTGTTCCTGCTGGGCTGGCGGACTCGAGCGGTGTCCGTGCTGTTCGCGGTGGTGGTGGTGTCGTTCCACGCCAGGGCGATCTACATGGCCGACGGCGGGGACAACCTCATGGTCCTCATGGCTGTCTACCTCGTCTTCACCGCGTGCGGCCGGCGCTGGTCCCTCGACGCCCGCAGGACCCGGCGCCAGGCGTCGGCGGGTAGGACCGCAGGCCCGCGGAGTTGCCGCCTCCGGCACCATCTCGGCGACGCCCGCGTCATCCTGACCACCGTGCTGCACAACTGCGGCATGTTCGTCATCGCCGCCCAGGTCTGCTTCCTCTACGGATGCGCGGGCCTGTACAAGGTGCAGGGTGCGAAGTGGGGTGATGGCACCGCCCTTCACTACGTCCTGAGCATCGACCTGTTCCGGCCCTGGCCGGAACTGTCCCAGATGATCGCTGGCCATCATGTGCTGATCGCCGTCGTCGCCTACCTGACGGTGCTGGTGCAGGTCGCCTTTCCGTTCACCCTGTTCAGCAGGATGAAATACCCGGTCCTGCTTCTGCTGTTCGGCATGCACGTGAATATCGCGTTGCTCATGGGGCTGCCACTTTTCTCCGGCGCAATGATCGTTGCAGATGCCGTGTTCCTGCCAGACCGCTTCTACCGCGCTCTGGGACGGCTGGGGCGGCGTGCCTTCCAGCGCACAAGTGGCATAGGAGCCGAAGCCCTGATCGGGACTACACCCGCAGTGGTACCGCCGCAGCCCTCGCTGAAGTAAGGGTTCCCACGCATATGGGCCGGGAGAGAGCAGGTGGCTGTGCCCGGCAGGCAATGGCGGTTCTTCGCGACAACCTGGTAGAGGCCAGGGGCCATCCAGTTGACAGGCCTCAGCCGAAGAACAACCCGAGCCACCACCAGCGCTTCCGTCCGCACATCAGCACGGCGGACAGGGCACGCGGTCCACCGTAGACCTTGCCGCCGGCAGGGCTGATCCAAAGAACCTCGCGGTCGTCGACAAGCCGCAACCCAGACATGAAGATCACGATCTACAGCTGGAGTACTAAGCAGGAGGCCGCCATCTCAGTTGGAACGTCAGCCAAAGGAGGTCGACATTCCCACCACCAGGAAGTGTAGGCGCCGGGTCGGACATTGTCCTGCCCCAAAGATCGGCTACGCAGTCCGGAAGCGTGCACGCATACGCGGTCAGGTCGCAGAACGCCCAACTCGGCGCCAAGCCCGGCGTAACCGTGGTGTGCCCTCCGTTTCGTGATCACGTAGTCCGAGGCGGGCGAGCGGCCTAAGGCATCGTTTCTGATGGCGTGATCATTGAGCTCTTTCAGCGCTGCCGTTCCAGAGTGAGGACTGCCGCGGAGATGGACGGCATTCGATTCGGACTGCACCGGGACCTGCGGAAGATCCGCCACGGCTTCAGTCGTGCGACGCCACGCTCGACCGGCGCCCGTGCTGTGGACAGCGTTCGGTTGACGGTGTGCTGGGTCGGTGTGAGGTCGCGGCCCGGCGGGCGTCTGAGGGGGGGCGACACCCAGGGGCCGGCTCCAACGGCACGGGAGCCTCGTCCGTTTCGGGCATCGACCCCGTCACCCGATCAGTGGCCACGCTGAAAGAGCTCACTGGCCCCCACTAGGAGCACCGCTGGGTACGATCTGTTGCTCCTAGGGCGCAGGCTGGCGCAGGGAGGTGCGCGGCTTGCCGCAGCGGTGCCCCCCCAATGACCGTCCCTTCACCAGCGCGTGGGCCATGTGTGGGCCACACACCCAGCAAAGAACAGTCACAGCAACGCTGGCCAGCAGGTTTCTGGTGCGGGCTTGACGCTCTTGAACCGTCGTGGCAGCGATGTCACCGTGGGTTCAAATCCCACCGCCTCCGCGCGAAGAGCACTGAGAACGGCCCCCGACCTGGGTGTTTGGTCGGGGGCCGTTCTCATGTCCGTCGCGGCTGCGCGGCGCGTCTGAGTATCTGTGCTCATGTGCCGTGCCCGCCGGAACGCCATGCTGACCGCATGTACTCAGCAGATCGTCACACGATGACGGGACGGCAGCGGCCTTGAGGCAGGCGAGTGATCCATCAACCGGCGGGCAGCTGGGGGTCAGTGGTGTGCTGCTCGTCATCGACTTCGTGGTCATCGCCTGGATGGTGTACGGCTACGGGATGGCGGGATGGGCGGACGGCTACGAGAGCGACGGTGTCGTTCCGACGGGTGCGACGCAGGCGGCGTCGACGGCGGCGTGGCTGCTGGGCGGCGGCGCAGTGCTCACGGGCGGTGGGCTCCTCGCCCTGGGGTGGCGTATCCCGGGCGTCGTGCAGTTGGTCGTCCTGGGAGGCGGGGCGGCGTACTTCTCCTCACTCGCTGCCGGTTGACAGAGCGCCTCCCCTCGTCTGAGCTGGGGCGGAGCGACCTCGCCACAGCTGAGAGGCATTCCTTCCGCATGGGGCGACGGCGACCGGCTCTCCATCGTCTTCAGCCTTGAGACCCCACCACGCAGGAGTGTCATGACGAACACCAAGGCGCGCACGGCCGCGCTCATCACCCCCGTCGGGCGGGATGCCCAGGACGAGGCGAGGGCGCTGGCCGCGGACGGTCGTACGGGCAAGGCCGCGCGCCGGTTGCGCAGGGGCTCCTGGCTGAAGCGGGGCCCGGCCCGGGAGGCCGTGGAACTGCTGGCCGGGGGGCACACGTTGCCCACGAGCAACGCCCAGGCGCTGGCCGCCCTGCGTCAACTCGACGCCGGGCTGGTCGAGGAGCTGACCGCTCTGCTCGACGACGGCCAGCAGATCGCCGCGGTCAAGCTGCTGCGCGAGCGGACCGGTATCGACCTGGCCGGTGGCTATCACCTCGTCCTGGAGCTGGGCGGCCGGCCGGCTGAGGACTGAGCACCACGATCACACTGGTGGTGCAGGCGCCGTAGGTGTCAGGTCGTGGCAGGTGTACCACTCCGTGCCGAGCAGCCGTTCCCGTTCGGGCGCGGGGAGGGCGGCGATCAGGCCCGGAACGGCTCCCCGTGCCACCTCCGTGCGGTGGGCCAGGACCGCCGCGGACTTCCGGTCCAGCCATGGGATGACGTCGACGGTGGCGCTGACCCGTTCGTCGGGGACCGTGCGCAGCGCTTTGCCCGTGGGGGCCCAGTGCGCGCCCCACGCCCGGAGGGCCGAGTGCGGGTGCGTGGCCAGGAGCAGGGCGCTCGGCTGCCACGGCTCTCCGGCGTCCGGGCCGAGCGCGGGACGCGGGAGTCGGCGTAGCCCAGCATGCGTGGCGGGCCGGCGCCCAGGATGCCAAGCGCCTCGGCCAGTTCGGTGGCGCGCGGGGTGTCCGCCGACCAGGTCGTCGTCACGGCGGCCGAGCGCGCGCCCGCCGCGGTGTTGCGGGCGAGGACGCCGCCCGCCGACAGGGACTCGTCATCGGGGTGGGCGAAGACCGCGAGAAGGCTCGGTGCCGGCATCGGCCCTCGCTACGGCAGGTCCGGTGCCGAGCGCGGTGACTCGGTGATGCTGATGGCCTGGCTCGGGCACTTCTCCACCGCCTCCAGGATCTCCGGGTCCTCGCCCGTCTGCTCGCGGCCCGGGCGGACGACGCCGAAGCCGTCGACGAACTCGAAGACGGCCGGTGCCCGGTGAGCGCACTCGGCGGAGCCGTAGCAGAGATCGCGGTCGACAGAGACCTTCATGCCGTTTCGTCCCCCTCCTGACGGCGTCGGGAGCAGGTGGCCGTCGGGAGTCTGCCTGCCCAGCACGCCGTCGGCTGAACCGGCCCGGCTACCGCGCGCCCCCGGCGGTCGTCAGCCAGTGGGCGACCCGGCGTACGGCGGCCTCGTCGAGCCGTTCGGCCAGGGCCTGGACGGTGGTGTCGTCCTCGGGGGAGAGGTCGTAGAGGCCCGCCTTGGTCAGGCCGGCCATGAGGACCTGGTGGCGGCGGCCGGTCATCCGTTCCGCCAGTGTGGCCGGTTCGCCGGGGGAGGGCTCAGGGTCCGGCCGGTGCACGGGGGTCTTCTGCGGCGGGGTGTCGAACCGATGCCACGCGCCGTCCTTGGGCCCCCACAGGGCCACCGTCACCTCGTCGCCCCGGGCTCGCACGGCCCGGGTCATCTCGCCGAGGGCGTACAGCACGGGCGAGCGGTGGGGCGACTGCGCTGCCGTACGCCAGGAGCCCGCGGCCGGCCGGTAGAACAGCGCGACCCAGCGTGGAGCACCCTGCGGTCGTGGGCTCTCGGGACGTGACTCCACTGCGCTCACCCCTGTACATCGCTCCGAAGCGGTGCGGCAGGGCGACCATAGCTGACGGGTCGTCAGGTATCCAGGGTCCGCCGAGAGCTCGGTCCGCCGGGGGCGAATCGAACGGTCCGCCGGGGTTGCCGGGCGGGGTCCGCCGGGGAGGATCACCACGTCGTCCGGTACCGGTCCCTCCCCTCGTGGGGACCGGTACCGAACGGTGGGGCTGTGGTCGTCCGGCTCGGACGGCAGCTGACCGAATGAGCCCGCTGTCGCGTCCGGATCCTGCCATTTTCGGCCACCGGGGAGGAGTCTCCGGCGGTCAGCGGAGGGCATTACCGCAGGTCAGCCATATAAAGTGAGCTTTCCGGTCCGGACGTCCAGGCGTGGGAAGTAAGGAGCTGAGGCCTTGAGTTCCGACTCGGGGGCACGCACCGCCTTCGCGGAACGCCTCGCACTGCTGTACAAGGAAGCCGGCAACCCTCCTCTCAAACGTGTGTCCGAAGCGGTCGTCCGGCTCCAGCGGGTCGACGAACGCGGGCGGCCCGTGCGCGTGTCCGCCCAGCGCATCAGCGACTGGCGGCGGGCCCGGAACGTACCGGCTCAGTTCCCCGCTCTCGCGGCCGTGCTGCAGGTGCTGATCCCCGAGGCGCGGCGCTCGCGGCCCACGCCGGTCTCCCCCGGCCTGTACGACCTCGGCCAGTGGCAGCGGCTGTGGGAACGCGCGGTGGCCGACCCGGTCGGTGAACGGCCCGCGGCGTCCGCGGCGTCCGCGTCCGGGGAACGGTCTGTGGACGGGGCCGGGTCCGCGCCCGGCGGGGTGTGCCCGTACCGCGGGCTGGCCTCCTATCGCCGGGAGGACGCCCGGTGGTTCTTCGGCCGGGAGCGGAGCACGGACGCGCTCGTCACCCAGCTCGGGGCCGCCGTGGGGACGGGCGGCCTGGTCATGCTCGTGGGCGCGTCTGGGGCGGGGAAGTCCTCACTGCTGAACGCCGGTCTGGTGCCCGCCCTGCGGGACGG
>NZ_POUC01000232.1 GCF_002891435.1 Streptomyces cahuitamycinicus | reverse complement strand
GGAGCTGTGGGGGCGGGCGGCGACGGTGATGCGGCGGGCCGCGGCAGGGTCGATCTCGGCCAGGTCGAGTGTGCCGGCGGCCAGCTCCGCGGCCCGCTTGTCGCGCGGGACGGTGCGCAGCACGATCTCGGAGAGCCTGGCCGGCTCGCCCCACCAGCGCGGGTTGCGGGTGAGGGTGATCTCCCCGTCCTCGCGGTCGGCCTTCTTGACCGTGAAGGGGCCGGCGGTGACCTTGAGCTTCTTGCGGGCCCCGTCGTTGAAGGAGTCCGGGGTGCCCATGACGTCCTTCGGGTACAGCGGCGAGAACAGCGAGCGCCAGTCGGCGTAGGGCCGGCTGAAGGTGACCCGGACCTCCAGGGCGCTGTCGCCGCGCTCGATCTTCTGGATGCGGTCGTAGCCGGCGTTGCGGGCGGTCCAGTAGGCGGTGTCCTTGCCGGACAGGGCGCGCCACTGGGCGGCGAAGTCGGCGGCGCCGATCTCGCGGCCGTCGCTCCAGACGGCCTGCTGGTTGAGCTTGTACAGGACGACCTGCTTGGGCTCGGTGTCGACGACCTCGGCGGACTCCAGGTAGTCGGGGTTGCGCTCGGGGCGGCCGGAGGCGTCCATGCGGAACATCGACGGGAGGACGGCCTGGGCGACCCGTGTGGTCGTGGCGTCGGCGTCCGACTGGAAGGTGTTCAGCGTGTCGGGCACGGAGTCGACGGCCCAGCGCAGGGTGCCGCCGTCGGCGATCCGGTCGCGTGGGGCGGGCTGGATGTCCTGCCCGGCGAGCGGCTTGCCGGACGGGTCGTCCGAACCGCATCCGGCGAGCGCGGGCACCACGAGCACTCCCGCGGTGAGGAAGGCGACCGAACGCGTGACCGCGCGCGGGCCGGCGCCGTGCTGGGACATCTGTGCTACCTCCGGGAAGCCGCGGGCGTTATGATCACTTTTGGCGGTATTTGGAGTTCATCTGATGTATGCGGCCACTGAAGAGGAAAGGGTTCGGCAACACAGGGCGACACGGCGGTCACGGGCGGGAAGCCACCCGTGCGGCCCAACACACCGCACGATGCACCCGCACGCCTCGGCCAATCGATGCACATCCCTTCACAGCACAAGGTGTGACGCGCAACACTCGCAGGCGCATGAACGTTGCCGCCTTGGGCCGCGAAGGACCCGTGGAAGTGAGGGCAAGTCATGTCCGTTCACGACGAACTGACGTCAGTCCAGCGCAGTCTCGACGAAGTGTTCCGTTCGCTGGGACGCCTGGAGAAGCAGCTCGGCACCGGCGGCCTGGAGATGCGCCGCGTCCGTGCCGACGCCAACCACCTGCGCGAGAGCGTCGCCCTGCTGCGCGACGCCGCCGCCGCGTCACCGGCCGCACCGAAACGCCCCGACCTGGTCACCATCTCGGACACGCCGTACGACTCCGCCCTGTGGAGCGACTCGGACGACGAGGGGCTCGGCGCCCGGGACCGGCGCGCTCCCTGACCCGGGGAGGAGTCGAGCGCGACCGGCACCTCCCCCGAACCCGACCGGAGTCGTCACGTGACCACTGGTACGGAACCCCCTGCCACCGAACCCAGACCTGAGAGCGGCGGTGTGCGGGGCGCTGCGCGGGCCGCGATCGCCGCCCCGCATCTGCGGACCGACCGCTGGTGGCTGGCCCCGGCCGGCACCGCGGCCGGTCTGCTCGCGTTCATCGTGTACTCGACCTGGCGGGCCTTCGCGAACGCCGACTACTACGCGGCGCCGTACGTCTCGCCCTTCTACTCCCCGTGCCTGGCGGAGAACTGCGAGCCGATGAACGCCGGCCCGAACTGGGAGATCTTCGGGAGCTGGTGGGGCATCTCGCCCGCGATCATCATCCTGATCTTCCCGCTCGGCTTCCGCCTGACCTGCTACTACTACCGCAAGGCCTACTACCGCGGCTTCTGGGCGTCCCCGCCGGCCTGCGCGGTGGCCGAGCCGCACGGAAAGTACACGGGTGAGACCCGCTTCCCGCTGGTGCTCCAGAACCTCCACCGCTACTTCTTCTACGCGGCGATCGCGGTCGCCGCGATCCTGACCTACGACACCGTGCTCGCCTTCCGCGACGAGACCTACGCGTGGGGCCACATGGGTCTCGGCACCCTCGTGTTCCTGGTCAACATCGTGCTGATCTGGGCGTACACGATCTCCTGCCACTCCTGCCGGCACATCGTCGGCGGCAAGCTCAAGCACTTCTCCAGGCATCCCGTGCGCTACCGGATGTGGCAGTGGGTCGGCAAGCTCAACGCCCGGCACATGCAGCTCGCCTGGGCGTCGCTGGTGAGCGTGGCGCTCGCCGACTTCTACGTCTACCTGGTCGCGTCAGGTGCCTTCGACGATCCGCGGTTCTTCTGATGAGGGGTGCGTTCTGATGTCCGTGGTCGACCGGCAGGGGTGGGACGTCGTGGTGGTGGGCGCGGGCGGTGCCGGGCTGCGCGCCGCCATCGAGGCCCGCGAGCGGGGCGCCCGTACGGCCGTGATCTGCAAGTCGCTGTTCGGCAAGGCGCACACGGTGATGGCCGAGGGCGGCATCGCCGCGGCGATGGCCAACGTCAACAGCGGTGACAACTGGCAGGTGCACTTCCGCGACACCATGCGCGGCGGCAAGTTCCTCAACCAGTGGCGGATGGCCGAGCTGCACGCCCAGGAGGCGCCGCAGCGGGTGTGGGAGCTGGAGACCTGGGGGGCGCTGTTCGACCGCACCCGGGACGGCAAGATCTCCCAGCGCAACTTCGGCGGCCACGAGTACCCGCGCCTCGCCCACGTCGGCGACCGCACGGGCCTGGAGCTGATCCGCACCCTCCAGCAGAAGATCGTCTCCCTCCAGCAGGAGGACTTCGAGGAGACCGGCGACTACGAGTCCCGGCTGAAGGTCTTCCAGGAGTGCACGGTCACCCGCGTCCTGAAGGAGGACGGGCGCGTCTGCGGCGTCTTCGGCTACGAGCGCGAGTCCGGCCGCTTCTTCGTGCTGGAGGCACCGGCTGTCGTCATCGCCACGGGCGGCATCGGCAAGTCCTTCAAGGTGACGTCGAACTCGTGGGAGTACACCGGCGACGGCCACGCCCTGGCGCTCCTCGCCGGCGCGCCCCTGCTGAACATGGAGTTCGTGCAGTTCCACCCGACCGGCATGGTCTGGCCGCCGTCGGTGAAGGGCATCCTCGTCACCGAGTCGGTGCGCGGCGACGGCGGGGTGCTGCGCAACTCCGACGGCAAGCGGTTCATGTTCGACTACATCCCGGACGTCTTCAAGGACAAGTACGCCGAGACGGAGGAGGAGGGCGACCGCTGGTACGACGACCCGGACCACAACCGGCGCCCGCCCGAGCTGCTCCCCCGCGACGAGGTCGCGCGGGCGATCAACTCCGAGGTGAAGGAGGGACGCGGCTCGCCGCACGGGGGCGTGTTCCTCGACGTGTCGACGCGGATGCCCGCCGAGGTCATCAGGCGCCGGCTGCCGTCGATGTACCACCAGTTCAAGGAGCTGGCGGACGTCGACATCACCGCGGAGGCGATGGAGGTCGGACCCACCTGCCACTACGTGATGGGCGGGGTCGCGGTCGAGTCCGACACGGCGGCGGCACGCGGGGTGCCCGGGCTGTACGCGGCCGGTGAGGTGGCCGGCGGCATGCACGGCTCCAACCGGCTCGGCGGCAACTCCCTGTCCGACCTGCTGGTGTTCGGCCGCCGGGCGGGCCGGCACGCGGCCGAGTACGCGGCGGGGCTGTCCGGGGCGCGGCCCGCCGTGGACGACGTCCAGATCGACGCGGCCGCCGCCGAGGCACTGCGGCCCTTCTCGGCCGAGGCGGAGACCGAGGAACCGGCGGGCGGCCCGCCGGAGAACCCGTACACCCTGCACCAGGAACTCCAGCAGACGATGAACGACCTGGTCGGCATCATCCGCCGGGAGCCGGAGATGGAGCAGGCCCTTCAGAAGCTGGCCGAGCTCCGAGGCCGGGCGCGCCGGGCCGGGGTCGAGGGACACCGGCAGTTCAACCCGGGCTGGCACCTCGCCCTGGACCTCAGGAACATGCTGCTGGTCAGCGAGTGCGTGGCCCGGGCCGCGCTGGAGCGCACCGAGTCGCGCGGCGGCCACACGCGTGAGGACCATCCGGGGATGGACCGCGCCTGGCGGCGGATCAATCTGCTGTGCGCGCTCACCGACCCGACGGGCGGCCTGGCGGCGACGGATCCGGCCCGCGGCCAGATCGCCCTCACCCGTGAGACCACCGAACCCGTCCGTGCCGACCTGCTCGCCCTGTTCGACAAGGAGGAGCTGGTCAAGTACCTCGCCGAAGAGGAGCTCTACGAATGAGCGGCTATACGGCCCACTTCAAGGTGTGGCGCGGGGACGTGAGCGGCGGCGGCCTGGAGGACTTCGAGGTCGAGGTCAACGAGGGTGAGGTGGTGCTCGACATCATCCACCGCCTCCAGGCCACCCAGACGCCCGACCTCGCCGTGCGCTGGAACTGCAAGGCGGGCAAGTGCGGTTCCTGCTCGGCGGAGATCAACGGCCGGCCGCGGCTGTTGTGCATGACGCGCATGTCGGTCTTCGACCGGGAGGAGACGATCACGGTGACGCCGCTGCGGGCGTTCCCGGTGATCCGCGATCTCGTCACGGACGTCGGCTTCAACTACACCAAGGCCAGGGAGGTCCCGTCCTTCGTGCCGCCGGCCGGTGTCGCTCCTGGCGAGTACCGGATGATGCAGGAGGACGTGGACCGCTCGCAGGAGTTCCGCAAGTGCATCGAGTGCTTCCTGTGCCAGGACACCTGTCATGTGGTCCGCGACCACGAGGAGAACAAGCAGGCGTTCGCCGGGCCCCGATTCCTGATGCGGGTGGCGGAGCTGGACATGCACCCGCTGGACGCGGCGGCGGAGTCGGGCCTGGACCGCAAGACCACCGCCCAGGACGAACACGGCCTCGGCTACTGCAACATCACCAAGTGCTGCACCGAGGTCTGCCCCGAAGGCATCAAGATCACGGACAACGCGCTGATCCCGCTGAAGGAGCGGGCGGTGGACCGCAAGTACGACCCGCTGGTGTGGCTGGGCTCGAAGATCAGGAGGCGCTCTTCGGCAGGCTGAGCGCCAAGTGGAGGTTGTGCTCCCCGATCTGCCGCATGGGGAGTCGGCGAAGCGGAGGCCGGGGGTGGGCCAGGTCGGTGGTGGTGAGGGGGCGTCGGGTCGGGATCACCGCACCCAGTCTTCCTTGTAGGCGCGCCAGTCCGCCTCGGTGGCGGCGAAATCGATGTACAGCGCGACGCCGAAGCGGGCCCGGTCCGCGTCCGTGCGGGACAGGCCGAGGCGGACGCCCCGTACGGCCGCGGGGACGGTCTCGGCGTGGCCCCAGTGGTCGAAGTTGCTCTCGTAGTAGAAGGGCAGGCCCATCAGCAGGTCGGTGGAGGGCGGGGTGACCTCCAGGGCCAGGGAGGTCTGCTGGGCCACGTAGCCGCCGTAGGTGCCCTCCAGCGGCTGCGCGGTGTCGTACGACATCACGGCGATCTGGTCGACACGGCGGGCGACCTGGCCGAAGAACTCCTGCGACCACCACTTGGGGTGGTCGGTGAACAGGCCGAACACGGTGTGCAGGTTCGGGAGCGGGTCGATCTGGTGGGCGGCGACGGAGAGCTGGGCGCCCCGGGAGCGCGTCTCGCGGCGCAGGGAGTCGAGGAGGGTGAGGAAGTCGCGGTTGCCGGACGGCATGGGTTCCAGGTCGAGGTGAACGCCCTCGTAGCCGGTGTCCAGGACCTGGCGGGCGGAGCGGACGACCGCGGCGCGGGTGCCCGGGTCGTCGAGCCGCATGCCGTCGGGGCCTTCGGTGGCCAGGACGTCACCGAGGAAGGCCTGGACGCGGACGCCGGGCAGTTTCTCGTGCACGGCGTCGATGAACCAGCGGGCCCTCGGATAGACCGACTTCGGGAGGGTGCCGTCGTGCTCCAGGGGACCCGAGTGGACGTACAGGTCGCGGATGCCGGTGTCCCGCAGGCGGCGGGCCAGGGCGGTGACGTCGGCGTCCTTCTTGCGGCCGTCGACCCAGGCGTGGCCGAGCCAGAGGGCGTCGCGGTCGCGGGTGCGGGTGCCGTCGGCCGGGTCGCCCGTGTAGTTGATGCGCAGGGCTGTCAGAACGGACAGGAGCGGCACCAGCAGGACCAGGACGACGGCGAGTGCCGTGCGTCTGAGCAGGCGTCGGCGCCGTCTTCCCTCTCCTTCGGGTGCGGGAGCGTCCTGCGTGGTGCCTTCGGCGGGCGCCTCGGTCGTGGTGGTGCCTTCCGTGCTGTCCATGCCGTCTCCCCGGTGATGCGGATGGTGTTGCCGGGGATGACGATCAGTACGGACGTTCGGTTGCCGTCAGAACAGGCTCAGCAGTGCCTCCGCCGGATCCGTCAAACTCGTGTCGCCTCCGGGCAGGGGCAGTTCGAACCACACCGTCTTGCCCCGGGGCGTGCGCCGGGAGCCCCACGCGGCGCTGAGGAGTCCGACGAGCTGGAGGCCGCGGCCCCCCTCGTCGGTGTCGCGGGCGCGGCGCCGGCGGGGCTGGACCAGGCCGGAGTCCCAGACCTCGCAGACCAGGGTGCGGTCGAGCAGCAGGCGCAGGCGGATGTCGCCCTCGCCGTAGCGCAGGGCGTTGGTGACCAGCTCGCTGACCAGCAGTTCCGTGGTGTCGACCAGGGGTTCCATGTCCCAGGCGAGCAGCTGGGCCCGGGCGTATTCACGCGCCCGGCCCACGCTGCGCGGCTCGCGGGGCAGGGTCCAGTCCCCGACGGAGTCCGTGGGCAGTCCCTGTACACGTGCCATCAGCAGCGCGATGTCGTCCTCGCCGTGATGGGTGTCGAGGGTGTTGAGGACGTGGTCGCAGACGTCCTCCAGCGGCTGGCTCGGGTCGGAGAGCGTGCTGACGAACGCCTGCAGGCCCTCGTCCAGGGGGTGGTCGCGGCTTTCGACCAGTCCATCCGTGTAGAGCGCGAGCAGGGCGCCTTCGGGCAGTTCGACCTCGACCTCCTCGAAGGGCTCCCCGCCGACGCCGAGCGGCAGGCCCGGCGGCACGTCGAGCATCAGCGCCGCCTCGCCCGGCTCGACCAGCACGGGCGGCAGATGGCCCGCGTTGGCGAACGTGCAGCGCCGGGTGACGGAGTCGTAGACGGCGTAGACGCAGGTGGCTAGGTACACCTCCGACAGGTCCGCCTCGCGGGGGCGGCGGGCCGCCCGGGTCGCCTGCTGCACACCTCCCCCCGTGCCGAAGCCCTGGGAGGGGCCTCCAGGGGCGCCGAGGCCGCGGGCGATCTCGTCCAACTGGGCGAGGACCTCGGCCGGTTCCAGGTCGAGCTGGGCCAGGGTGCGGACCGCCGTGCGGAGTTCGCCCATGGCGACGGCGGCGCGCAGCCCGCGGCCCATGACATCGCCGACGACCAGCGCGGTGCGGTGCCCGGGCAGTTCGATGACGTCGAACCAGTCGCCGCCCACCTCGCTGGGCCGGCCGGTGTTGACGTTGCCGGGCAGGTAACGGCAGGCGATGTCGAGGCCGGAGGCCTCCGGGTCGCCGGGCGGGAGAAGGGACCGTTGCAGTATCAACGCCCGTTCGTGCTCGCGGCGGTAGAGGCGGGCGTTGTCGATGCAGACGGCGGCCCTCGCGGCCAGTTCCACGGCCAGGTCGCGGTCCCGGTCGCCGAACGGCTCGCTGCCCTTCGTCCGGGCGAACTGCACGAGCCCGACGACGGTGTCGTGGGCGACCATCGGCACGGCGAGCGTGGACTGCACCAGCCCGCCGTCCTCGCCCGGGACGTTCTGCGGGCGGGCCGTGCGCAGGGCGTCCGCACAGGGCGAGTTGAACGGGTAGTGGTGGACGGCGCCCACCGCGACGGGCACGCCGGTGCCGGCGAAGGGCGCGTCGGAGACGGCGCTGGCGAAGGCCACCCGGCGCAGCTCGGCACTGCCGTCGGCGAGCCCGGGCGGGGTCTCGTCGCCGGCCAGCAGGCCCTGGTAGAGGTCGACCGTGGCCAGGTCGCAGAAGCCGGGGACGACGACGTCGAGGAGTTGGCGGGCCGTGGTCTCCAGGTCGAGGGAGTTGCCGATACGGGCGCCCGCCTCGTTCAGCAGGGCGAGGTTGCGCCGGGCGGCGGCGGCCTCGCGGGCGGCGGCGCGCCGGGCGGTGATGTCGATGCCGAGCCAGGCGATCCCAATGGGGCGGCCCGAACCGCTGTGCACGCGGTAAAGGTTGACGGACCAGTGGCGGCGCTCGTCGGAGCCCGGCACGAAGCCCGTGACGTGCATGTCGGTGATGGAGCTGCCGGTTTCCAGCACCCGGCGCAGCGTGGCCGCGACCCGCTCGGCCTCGCCGCGCTGGAGATAGTCGTGGACGCCCTTGCCGCGATGGTCGTCGACGTCACCGCCGAAGATCGACGCGAACCGCTGGTTGACGCGGCGGACCCGCAGATCGGGGTCGATCAGCAGGAAACCGAACGGGGATTGACTGAAAATAGCCTGTGAGGCGGCGAGGTCGGTCTCCATGCTGCGCAGCGTGCGCACGTCGACGACGATGCAGACGGCCGCCTTGTCGCCCTCCTCGGTGCGCGTCGGCATGACGTACACCTCGGCGAGCCCCTCGTTGCCGCACTCCCCCTCGAAGCCCCTCGGCATCCGGAAGGGCACCACGCCGGTCCACTCGCGGCCGTCGAGGATCTCGGCCATCTTGCGCATGCCGCGCTCGCGGTGGCGCGGGTCGATGAACGCCTCGATGGGGTCCATGCCGACGGCGCGGTCGGCGGGGATGCCGAAGAGGTGCTCGGCACGCAGGCTCCACTGCTCGACCAGCCCGTCCGGGCCGATGGAGAAGGACGCGACCTTGATGTAGTCGTAGATGGAGCCGGGGGGACTGCTCTGCCACATGGCATCCCCCTGCGGGACCCCGTCGACCGCGAGCGCACCTCCCACCGCGGAGGCCAGGCCGTCGGCGGCCCTCGCCCTCGCGCCCTCCGACGGGTCCTCGGACTCCGTGGCCCTCGCTGGTATCTCGCTCACGCGAACCGTCCCCTCCAGCTCACCGCGTCCGGCACCGGTCACCGGGGGCGGCTGCCCGCAGTATCCAGCACTACGGTGCCGCACAACACGGTGTTCACGATCACAGCACGGTCCCGATGGTTTTCGGTCCGGACCGTGACAACACTTCCAGTCTTCTAACCAGGGGACACGTCGTCGAATCCCGTCCGTCGGCAACCGCCACTGGCCTGAACCAATCGCTCTACAGCGGTAAGACGTACGTACACCGGATTTTCACTCCGGCACCGCGAGTTCGAACCACACCGTCTTGCCCGAGACGCCGGGCCGGGTACCCCACCGGCGGGAGGAGGAGGCCACCAGGTGCAGTCCGCGGCCGCTTTCGTCCTCGAGCCGGGCGGCCCGCTCGCGGGGCGGGTCCGGCAGCGGGTCGGAGACCTCGACCAGGAGGACGGCACCCAGGCCCGAGGGCCGGACCAGGCGGACCCCGATGGGGCCCGTGGCGTACCGGAGGGCGTTGGTGACCAACTCGCTGACCAGTAGTGCCGCGAGGTCCGCGAGGCTGTCGAGGCCCCAGTCGCGGAGCTGGCCGCGCACGGCCTGGCGGGCGGTGCGCACCACGCCCGGCTCGGCGGGAAAAGCCCACTCGGCGCAGCCACCTTCGTCGGTGTCGATCACGCCGATCACTCCCCAGACAGGAGCCCTGCCCATGTCCGAATTCATGGGGTTAATGGGCACATACCCGATATCCAGGGCGGGGTACCGCGCGAGGCGGCGCACAGTGGCACGAAAGGCGTAGAGGGCGCCCCCTGACCGTGCGACGGGGCCGCGCGCCCTCGTCCGGCTTCAGGCGCCGGGCTCTTCCCGCACACCCGGGCCGGAGATGAGACCCTCAACGGCTCCCAGGTGCGCGAGGGTCCGCCGTACGGCCGGGACGTCCTGGTCGAGCCAGTGCACGTCCCAGATCTCGCCGGGGCCGAGCCAGCGCAGTTCGTCGTGGTCCTGCAGGGGCTCGGGGGGTGCGGAGCCGGGTCGCAGCCGGGCGGTCCACACCTGCAGGACATAGGGCGCCCGGAGGGGCCACTCCCCTGGGACGCGGCCGTCGACCTCGGCGTCGACTCCGAGTTCCTCGCGCAGCTCCCGGACGAGCGCCGCGTCGGCCGTCTCCCCGGGCTCGACCTTGCCGCCGGGCAGCTCCCAACGCCCGGCCAGGTCGGCGGGCGCGCTGCGCCGGGCGGCCAGCAGCCGCCCGTCGTCGACCAGCGCGGCCCCTACGACGATCCGCTCACTCATGCGGGGAGCCTACGGGAGCGCCGCCGAACTCCGGGGGCCTCCTCGGGCGGCGCCCCGGCGGTGGTCAGTCGTGCGTGACGGCCGACCCGTTCTGACCGAGCCGCTCGACCCAGTACAGCTGCTTGTGGCCGCGGCTGTCGAGGCTGTCCGCGATCTCCTGGGCCTCGGCCCGGGTCGCGTACCGGCCCACTCGGTAGCGGTTGCCGCTGTCGTCTTCCCGTATCACGAGCCAGGGCAGAGTGATCGTGCTGTCGTTCATCGCGCCCCTCCACTTCCCGCCCGCGGCCTGTGCCGTACCCCACCCGCTAAGGAAACCGCAATACGCATATGCCCGACCCTACGCCTAACCTTCACGGAGCGAATACGGCTTTTCACAAAGAGGTACGCAACCGGCCAGAACCCAGGGGGCGCACAGCGATGAACGCGCCGTCCGTGTACCTCGGCACGCCCCACCAGGGGCATACCGCATACAGGCCCGTCGACCTGCGCACATGACGACGGTCCCCGCGACAGGCACCGGCCCGCCCTGCGACGGTCCGCACGGCGGCAATGCGAGCGGGGCGCGTGAGGAGCGCGCCGCGGGGCGGATGTGAGCGCCGGCTACTTGACCGGAAGGTGGTAGGCGACCCGGTACCGGTCGGCCGGGATGACCACGTCGGCCGTCTCGACCGGGCGGCCGGAGGCGTAGAAAGTGCGCTGGACGACCAGGACCACATGCCCGGGGACGCCCCCCAGGACGAGCAGTTCCTCGGCGAGGCCGGGCCGGGCGCCGACCTCCTCCGTGACGTTGTCCACGATCACGTCGATGGCGCGCATGCGCTCGACGACGCCCATGCCGCCGACCGGCCCCTCCTCCGGCAGCATCACGGGCGTCCGCCCCGTCACGGCGAGGGGCTCCCAGGACGTGGAGAGCATCATCGCCTCACCGCCCTCGCGGTAGAGGTACCGCGTGCACATGATCCGCTCACCCGGCTCGATGTCCAGCCGCTCGGCGACCGCGACGCTCGCCTCGGACTGCTCGCTGCTGGACTCCCAGGTGCCGCGGCCCTCGCCGTCGGCCTGCTCCTGGCGGAACGGGGTGGCGCCGCCCGTCGGGCGGTAGCCGGAGCGGGAGATGCGCCGGGGCACGGGCCGCTCGCGCACATACGTCCCCGAGCCGGAGCGGCCCTCGACCAGGCCTTCCGCCATGAGTACCTTGCGGGCCTCCAGTGCGACGGTGTCCGAGACCCCGTACTCCTGGCGGATTCTGGCCTGGGAGGGAAGGCGGGTGTGCGGTGGCAGCTGACCGTCGACGATCTTCTGGCGGAGATCACCCGCGACGCGCAGGTACGCCGGCTGCTCACCGAATGTCACTGGCCGCTCCCATCAGGTTGTACAGACAGCAACAGCGTGGCAACCGTAGGTTCCGTGGGGCAAGCAAAGGCCAGAGAATCACTCGATGTGATGACATGATGGCCCCGAGGGCTTTACGCAGGCGGTTTCTCCCCACTATGGCCGCCGTCACACCTGCGCTTCGGAGTCGCGGCTCTCGCCCTCGCCCGGGAGGGGCGGGGCCGCCGCAGGCTGGAGGGCCTTGCGCGCCGTGACGGTCGCCGGTCCGTCCGCGAAACCGTACGCCTTGTCGCGCCTCGATCTGCTCGCCGAGCACGTCGTGGACCGGGGCCGCCCAGGCCCGGTGGGCGGCGTTGAGTCCTGGCGGCACCAGGGCTCACTCCCGCTCAGTCTTCGGGAACGGTGATGACACGGGTACGGTGCTCCCGCGGCCGAGGCGGTGGGCGGATCCGTCGTACGGCTGGGCGCATCGTGGGCGGCGGGGTGACGGGGGCGGAATGCGGTCGACGGACACGGCGGTACGGGCGGCGAACCGGTTGACGACCCGCTGGGCGTCGGAGGTCCGCGGGGGCACGGTGTTCTCGGCGGCGGGCGTCTGGCCGCTGCTGGCGCTCCTCGCGGACGGGGCGGCGGGCGCCGCCCGCGAGGAGCTGGAGGAGGCGCTGGGCCTGCCGGCCGGTCAGGCGGGTGCGGCGGCGCGGGAGTTTCTGGCGATGCTGACCGGGATCGACGGCCTGTCGTCCGCCGCGGGGTTGTGGACCGCACGGTTCGTGGC
>NZ_POUC01000231.1 GCF_002891435.1 Streptomyces cahuitamycinicus | reverse complement strand
TGAAGGGCTGGAAGATCCTCCGCGACTGCCGGCTGAAGGGCGACGGCGTCCACCACGCCATGCTCGGGATCGCCCGCCTGCACAACCTCGTCCTCGGCGGGTGACGCAGAAACCAGCAGGCCACCAGACACATCACAGATCATTTACGGGACAGCCCTTAGCCTCGATCTTGCACGACGGTCCGCCGACGGAGTCGGTGGGTCGTTTCGCTTTCGGTGGCTGATGGCGGGCATTCCGAGGGCCCGAGTGTCGCCTCGGGTGGGCGCCGGGTTCCACTGCTCCGGGCTGGGTCCTCTTGTCGTAGGGACAGGCGGACCCGCTGGTCAGCCGGGGTTGGGCAGGAGCGCAAGCCGTTCGAGTGCGGCGGTGATCTCGCCGGTTCAGGGCCAGTGGCGGGCGAGTCGGAGGATGCGGCGCCGGCCGGTGGCGACGAGCTGGCCGGCCGCGGAGAACAGGCGCAACCGCAGCCTGCGGGGCTCGAAGAGGCGGGCCTGGCCGGTCAGGGCGAGCATGGGCATTCAGGCCAGCAGGTCGAGGGCGATCTGGACGATCTCCACCCAGACCTTGTTCTGGGCGGTGTGGTGCAGGGGCAGGTTGCGCAGTCCGGTCGCGCGGGCGGCCCGGATACGGTCCTCGGCCCGGGCCCGCAGGCGGTGGCGGAGCTCGAGCTCGGCGATCGGCCGGTGGGGGGTGTTGGTGGCGAAGCAGGTGATCCGCATGCCGTCCGCGTCGGTGATCCTCAACTGTGCACCGGGATGGGGTCGTTCCTTGCGGATGATCAGCCGCATCCCTTTCGGCCAGCCGGTGAGGACATCGCCGGTGAGTTCGGCGACCCAGGCGCCGTCGCGGATCTCGCCGTCCGTTTCGATGGCCGGGGTCCAGGCCGGTGCAGGGATCTTGAGGACGTGGCTGTGGGTGGTCTCGGTGATCACCATTCCGACCGAGTAGGACAGCCAGCGTCCTTGCTTCGCGAGCCAGGACACGAAGTCGTGGGTGCCGCGGCGGAATCGCAGCGGATCAGGGTCTGCCGCCCGCGCCGGTACTTCTTCGGCAGCTGGGCCAGGGCGAGGCGGGCGGTGGTGATGTGGTCGGCGGCCGTGTTCGAGCCCGCGTTCCCCGGTCTGAGCAGGGCGGCGACCGGCTCTCCGGTTCCGCGGGCCGTGGTCGGCGAAAGCCGTCAGCGGGTGATGGCCGTAGGTCTTCTTCCAGGTCGCGGCCGCGTCCTGTTTGTCGGAGTGCGCGATCACCAGGACGCCGTCGAGGTCGACCGTGACCTGCCCGTCGGCGTCCGGGGCATTCTCCCCCGGCCAACGACCAGACCCGCTGCCGGACTTCGGACCGTGCGGACCGGATGGCCTGCAGGACCTTCTCGCCGGAGGCGGCGAGGGTGTCGATGAGGCGGGAGACGGTCGGGTCGGAGGCGACCGGGCCGAAGACGGCCGGCTCGCACCGCAGCGTCGCGACGTCCGCGAGGCAGTCCCCGCCCAGTGCGACCGCCAGGGCGACGTCCAGCAGGACCTTGCCCGGGTCGTGGACGGCCCGCGGTTTGCGCCACGGCGCCAGCACCTGCGATATCGCTTGATCCAGACCGGTCTTGCGGACTGTTTCGACCAGTAGGACCGATCCGGCCTGGGAGACCACGGCTCGGCCGTCATCCCGGACACGGACATGGGGGTAGGATCCGGTAGGCTGCTTCACCTGGAAAGTGCCTCCGACAGGAGCGGGAACAAGGACCTCAGCAATCCTCATTCTCGCTGGTCAGAGGCACTTCTCGCTTACCTGACCGCCTGTCGGACAGCCTGCTTCATCAAAGCGCGAGGCTAGAAGTGAACGAAGCCAGAGTGCTGGTCGGGGCCCGACCGCCCCCGGCACCGGTTCTGCCCCCGACGCCCTTTTGTACACTCGCTGTGCTGGATGCCAGGTCAAGGGGCTGCGTGCAGACCTGACAGTTTGGGCGGGGAAAGGTGAGCGCATTGCACAGACGGCCTCGAACAGCACGATCGGTTTATCCGGTCTCCGGACGGATGGCCACATGACCGTTCTCCGACACTCCGTGACCGTCCTTGCCCTGGGACCCGACCGGCTCCAGGAACTCACCAAGCTGATCTTGGATTTCACCGAATCCACCCAGGGCCGCGGACAGGAGGTCGTACTGGATAACGGGCAGCCGGTCGCGGACGTGCGACTGGTCAAGGGGCGGCACTTGCGGCCCGGCGCGCGGTACGAGCTCTCGGAAGCCGACTCCACGGACCAGGTGACTGTGCGCATACGTGAATGGCGGCGCAGCAACGCGATCGCCGTGGAACAGCTGCTGGTCTCGGACGATTTGACGGTGTGGACGGTTCTGCGACTGAGCGCCCCCGACCGACCGCGGCTGCTGGAGGCCGAAGGACGGGTGCGGGGCCCAGAAGGATCGGGAGCGCTGCGCCGGGGGTCAGGAAAGGCGCGGCTCGACCTGACCGCGTGGTGGGCGGCGGTCGACCTTGCGCCCCGGGGCCGGTCGGCGGTTCGTGCCCCGGCGACGGCACGGCTGAGACACCGGCTGTTCGAGGCGCGGCTGTATCTGCGACCGCGGATGACGGATGGCGGCCGGTGGCAGGTAGACGTCGCAGTCACCGTGCGCGGACGGTCGCTGTTTCGGCCGGTCGCCGCTTTCGCCCTGATGGTGGCCTGGCGCCCGGTGCGACGGGGTTTCCATTCCGCGGTGGAGAAGGCAGCCGACGGATGGAACCGGGCGATCGGCGATCTGCTGGCGCTCGGCCCGGACGACCTCCGAGCCGAGTTGGCGAGGCAGGCCACCGAGCGGCCCCCGGAGGAGCCGATGGATGCCCCCGCCTCCTGACCGCCCGTAAGTCGGCTAACCGCGGCACAAGCGACGACCGCCGGCCCCGCGCCAGGAGAGGCTCGCTGATCAGCCACCGCTGCAGACCCGCAAGCTCCACAAACCGCGGAGCAGCCCCAGTCGATGCGCTGGTCCTGACAGTAGGACAGATACAGCGCCACCCGACCCGCATAGGCACGCTCGGTGTTCGCCGAACAGCCCCGGGACCGCAGTGAGGCCAGGTAGACGGTGGCCTGCGGATGCAGAACGTAGGTATCGGCATCGACTACCACCCACTGCTTGGCACCGGATGCCGGAGAGACCAACCGCTCCGCGAGGAAGTGAGACACGTGCCGAACGTAGCTACCAGCCCGAACACCGGTGTTGGCCTTCCCCGAACACCCCTCCCCCGCAGGTCGGAGCGCGTACCCCACGTGCCCCACACCCTGGACGACCCCAGATAAACAGAGACCCCGCAGCCAGCGCCCTAGTTGTATTGCCCTGAGTGGACGTTAAGCCCGATCTCCCCTGGTTCGTGGTCGCTCGATCGTGGTACCGATGGCCGCGCGGGCTATGGAATGAGCCCCATGTTGAGATGCGAGGCATGGAGAGAAAGCCGTACCCCAGCGACTTGTCGGCGTGCAGTGGGCGTTGATCGAACCGATGATCACGGCTTGGAAGCAGGCGAGGGTCGCGCGGTCAGCGACCGGTGATCCCGGGGCCTGCGATCTGCGGGAGGTCGTGAACGCGATCTTCTACCAGAACCGGACGGGCTGCCAGTGGCGCTACCTGCCCCATGACCTTCCCGCCTGGTCGACGGTGTTCTACTACTTCACGCTGTGGCGTCAGGACGGCCTTGACCAGCGGATCTCCGAACTCCTGCGCTGCCAGGTCCGGGAGAGAGCACGACGATTAGAGGACCCGTCCCTCGTGACCATCGACACCCAGTCCGTGCGCGCGGCCGCAGGTGTCCCGAAGACCACGACGGGGCTGGACGCCAACAAGAAGGTGGCCGCAAGCGGGGACTGGCCGTCGACGTGCTGGGGCTGTTCATCGGCGTCGTGGTGCTGGCCGCATCCGCCCACGACAACGCCGCCGGCACCGCTCTGCTCGACCAGGCCGCCGAGCGGTGCGGGATGCGTCTGGAGAAGGCTCTGGTGGATCAGGGCTTCAAGGATGAGGTCCTCATCCACGGTGCCCTGCTGGACATTGACGTCGAAGTCGTCCGCCGCAACCCGGCTGACCAGGGCAAAGGCTTCGTTCCGCAACCGAAGAGGTGGATCGTGGAACAGGTCAACGGCACGTTGATGCTGCACCGCCGACTGGCCCGCGAGTACGATCACCGGCCCGACACCTCCGCCTCGCGCGTCCACTGGGCCTCGATCGCGAACATGACCCGCCGCCTCACCACACCCGCTCCGTCCTGGCGCGACGACCTCGGGCTGGCCGCGTGAACGTCATCGAACTCCTGGCCGACCTCCAGGCCCAGCATGACGAGACCGCAGCTCGGGCCGACGAACTGCGCGACCAGATTCAGCACTTGACCGCCTCCCTGGCCGAGACCGAAGCGCGACTCGCGGACCTGGCCACCACCCAGAAGGTCATCGCCGACCTCGCACCGGCTTCACCCGCGCCACCCGAGACGAACACCGCCTACCAGGCCATCGTGAACACCTTCAACCAGCATCCCGACCAAGAGTTCCGAGCCCGTGAGCTGCACGAACTCCTCGGCATGCCCACCGACGAGGCATCCCGTCAACATCACCCGCAGCCGCCTCGGACGCCTCACCCGCCAAGGCTTCCTCACCCAACCCGGACGTGGCCGCTACCAGCGGCCGATGATGCACGGCTGGTGGGACAAGCAGTCCACGGCCGAGCACAAGTACCTGTCCTGGATCGGCACGTGGGGCTGCATCAACGACGCCCGGATCGTTCTGACCGAACGCGTCGACGACGGCGAGCAGATGATGGCCAGCTGGCCGGAGGACTCGTAGGTCAGTCGGCCACGAGGTCCGGGTGGCGCGCGGCCTTCTTCACGTCCACCTCAACCTGGTGGCGTGGCGTTCCCTGCTCCTTCGCGTGATCCGTGACCGCGACCTGGACGTCGTCGGCGCGGTCGCGCCAGGCCTGCCACGCGGCTTCCCACGAGGCCCGCTGCTCGTCGGTCCACTCGGTCTGGGTGGGCGGACCGTACTGGTCCTGGAGCTGCTCGACGGCGGTGTACGCCTTATCGGCGGCGCGCTGCATCAGCACGAATTCTTCGAAAGTGTGTGCCCCGAGCAGGCATCTTAAGGGGCGCCTTCCACCCGGCGGAGTCATCCTCGCGGGGACTTGAGGTGACGGGCGGGCGGCCGTTCGTTTGGGTCACGGGATCGTTGGCTTGGGTGTGCCGCTGCCTGGTGTGCAGCGGGCACGGATCGATCGGCCTTCCGCCTTGGCCATCGAGCGGGTGGCGGGTGGCGCGGCATGTGGTGCGGTACCGGGTGGTGTCGGAGCGGGTGTTCGCGGCGACGCGTCTTGTCGAAACCAGTGGGCCGGCCGCCGCGACTGCCGCGGCGCTTTCGGTTGGCCCGCTGGTTGCCCGGTTCGGGGATGGTGTGTGTGATCTGCCGTCGGCGCAGGTAGCGGCGGTTACGGTGCGAGGAGTAGGCGCACCACCATCCATCGGTGCGCACCACCCACTCGGTGGGTGGTGCGTATCGGGTGCGGTCGGTGCGGTGGAGCGGGCCGGGTGGAGGCGGCGCGTTTCTCCTTGACCTGAGCGGAGGTCAAGGAGAAATGCGGCGGGTGCGCACCGGTTGGAGGCGCGGCCATCGCCCCATCGAAGTCACCCACCCCCCCCCCACGACGTCGTCCACTCCCAGCCGGTGGCCTCCACTCAGTGGAGTGGAGGCCGGACACCGCCGGTGCGCACCGACCACCCGCATCGAGTCGGCGCGGGGCCCGATTCTTGGGGGCGCGTTCTAGTAGGACTCCGTTAGGTCTGTCTCGATCTTGATGTCGTGGGTGGTCTGCTGGGCAGGGATTGTTGGCAGGTGGTGCAGATGCCGGTCCAGCACCTCAGGATGTCCTGGAGGGCGTCGAGGATCTGGTAGAGGGTGAGGGCGGTCCAGGTGCTTTTGGGGCCAGCCGCTGTTCGGTAAGGAACGCGTGGGCGGCGGTGACGAGGGTGGCGTGGTGGTGCCAGCCGGGCCAGGACCGGCCTTCGAAGTGGTCCAGGCCGAGGCCATGCTTGAGTTCGCGGTAGTCGTGCTCGATGCGCCAGCGGACCTTGGCAAGACGGACCAGGTCGGCGATCGGGGTGTCGTCCGGCAGGCTGGACAGCCAGAAATCGGTGGGCGCTTCGGCGCCTTGGGGCCATTCGACCAGCAGCCAGCAGTCGGGCAGCACCCCGTCCCACCAGCCCTGCCCGGCCGAGGCGGCGGCCCGGACCGGACGCTCGACGGCCTTGCCGGCCGGGCGGACACGCACGGCGGCGAAGCGGGACCGTAACGCTGGTCCTTGCGCGGCACCGAGGCGAACACATCAGCCACGTACAACGCCAACTTCGCCCGGACACGCTTCACTTCATGTGCGTCCATCCATCCAACATGCCCAGGAACAGGCCGAACAGAAAGACCTAACGGAGTCCTACTAGAAGGCGAGCGCGGTGGCGGCGTCGGCGACCGCGACGTCGACGACGAGCAGGCCCGGCTCACTCACGTGCGCCTCGTGGATCGGATCCATGTACGCACTACGCCCGGTCACCCCGGGAGAGTTCCGCCGCTGCCGTGTCTTCACCCGACCGAGTGGCAGGCCATCAGGTGCTGTCGCCGCACCAGCCCCAGCGGGCCGGATCGCCGGGCGCGGGTGCAAGCCGTGCTTCTTCAGTTCCAGGATTTCGGTGACCTCGTCGAGCGTCCACAGCCCGCCGACCAGCACCATGATCGCGTCGGCGCGCGCCAACAGCTCGGCTTTGCGGGTGGCCAGGTCCGGGCTTATCACGATCTCGTCGGCGCCCTGATACACGGTGTGGGCGAGCAGCTCGACCGATATCCCCACCAGCCTGCCGCCGGCTCGTACGTGCGGCGACGTGCAGCGGGGTCGCGCTCGGCGACGTGCCGGGCGTATCTCTCCAGGGAGCGGACGGAGGCGTGGCGGGAGCGGGCCAGCAGCATCGGGGGGTCGAGGTGCCGTCCTCGGCGTCGTGTGTCAGAGCGCTGTACCGGAGCCGGTGCAGGGTCCAGCCGTCCAAGTCCTCAATGTCCTCGGGTGAGGCGAGCGGGTTGGCCAGCAGCCGGGTGTTCTCCTCGAAGATTTCTTCAGCTCGGCGGTAGGAGAGCCGGCCCCGACCGGTCTCCGGGCACACGTCCAGCGTCGGCGTTCCGGCCGGGGCTTTGCGGTCGGTGAGGAACAGCGGGCCGCGGGTGCGGCGGGCGATGAGTCGGGGCAGGAGCTGGACGGTGCCGGACTGCCAGTGAATCCACTCGGTTGCTCCGCCCTTGGCGGTGATCTTCCCGCGCTTGTCCTGCGGGTACAGGTCTTCCACATTGAGGCACAGCACCTCGTCGGCCCGTGCGGCGGACTCGTAGAGCATCTTCCACTGCGTCTTCTCCCGCAGTGCGACGTCGAGGCGCCACAGGGCGGCGATCTGGTTCTCCGCGAGAGCCTTGGTGCGGTCGGGCGGTGTCGGCCGCCGCTCGATGCCGATCGTGGGATCGCCTTCGATCCAGCCTTGGCGCTGCCACCAGCCGATCGCTTTGCGGGCGATGGACAGTTCACGGTTGACGGTGTCGGCGTCCATCTCGTCCGCCCGCGCGGCGGCCAGCTCGGCCAAGACTTCCGGCAGCGCCGGGTCGTCGATCGAGGTGATGGGGAAGACGGGCGGTTTCGCGCCTCGTCGGGCGGGCCCGGTCGGCGCGGGTTCTCCGGTGAGTATCCATCCCCACGTCGTCAGCGAGATCCGGTAGATCCGGGCGGAGGACTTCGCGATGCCCGCGCCGGTGAGGTAGCGCTCGACCGCCGCAGTGTACGACGCGGGCGGGGCGGACAGGGGCACGACCCGGGCTCGCGGCAACCTGAGCGCGCCCCCGCTCCCGAGTTCGGTCACCGGTTCGATCGCCATGCTCGACCCCCTCCGGCACTGCCGCAGTAAACGCGTGCACCTCGCCCCGGCGGCCGGAATGGTCCGCCGCAGGTCGTGATGATCACGATAGAGGCTCCGCCGCAGTAAATCCGGTATTTACTGCGGTAGTTCTTCCGGTTTCCGCTGGGCGGCTGCGGTGAGCTGGGCGGCCAGATTCTTGAGCGCCTGCCGCAGTTCGTCGGGATGGTTGATGGTGAAGGGCCACTCCAGGGAGGCGAGCATGTGGGCCATGCCGTCCAGCCGTTCTGCCCGTGCGTGCATGAGAACGCCGGTGGGCTGGGCGGTGAGGGTCACCGCTGAGCGAGGCAGCCGGCGAGCGATCTCATCGAGGGGGCCATGGATCGTCACCTCGACCTGCCAGCGGTAGGGCCCCTGAGCGAGGGTCGAGGTCAGGTGGGCGACGGGGTCGAAGCCGTCGGGTGCGGTGAAGCTGTCGGCTCGGGGGGTGACGGAGGCGATGCGGTCGATGCGGAAGGTGCGCAAGCTGTCGCGGAGGTGGTCGTGGCCGACGACGTACCAGCGGCCGGTGTGGAAGACCACGCCGTAGGGGTCGATGTCGCGTTCGGTGTGTTCCTGGCGCCAGGACTGGTGGCTGATGGCGACGGTCGTGCGGGCGCGGGATGCCTGGGCCAGGGCCAGCAGGACGCCGGTTCCGGGTGCCTGCCCGATTACGGCGTTGGCGGTGAAGGACAGGGTCTCCCACATGGCGGCGAGCGGTTCTCGCAGGGCGTGCGGGAGCACCCGCTCGATCTTGGCCAAGGCACCGGCACTGGCCGGCGCGGCGGTGCCCATGCCCAGACGTTCTGCCGCGAGCAGGCCAAGGACGACGGCGAGGGCCTCGTCATTGGTGAGGACCAGAGGTGGCATGCGATAGCCGCGGGCCAGTCGATAGCCGCCGTAGCGGCCGCGTTCGGCCTCCACAGGGATGCCCAAGTCGCGTAGGTGGGCCGTGTAACGGCGCACGGTGCGGACGTCGGTGTCCAGGCGGTCGGCCAGCTCCGTCCCGGTGAGCCGGGCGTTGGACTGGAGGAGTTCCAGCAGGGTCAGCACACGGGTGAGGGGATGCGACATGATCACTCGGCATTTCAGGGCGGATTCTGTCCTGTATCGACTTTACGCTCCCCGCAGCACCTCACTTCTGGGAGATCACATGGCCACCTTCGTACTCGTTCCCGGCGCATGGCTCGGGGCATGGGCCTGGGAAGACACCGCCCGCGCTCTGCAGGAGCGCGGCCACACGGCGCTGCCGCTGACACTGACCGGCCTGGCCGAGCACGCAGACCAGGGCGGACCCCAGACGGACCTGGACACGCACATCGCGGACATCACGGGATTCGTCGAGCGGAACGATCTGCGCGACGTCACGCTGGTCGCCCACAGCTACGCGGCTGCCCCGGTAACCGGGGCAGCCGGACGTCTCGGCGACCGCCTGGAGCGCGTGATCTACGTGGACAGCGCCCCGTTCGCCGCAGGCATGTGCATGCTTGAGCTCATGCCACCGCAGGCGGCGGACCAGCTGCGCCAGCAGGTCGACGCTTCCGGCGACGGGTGGCGGCTACCGATGCCGCCCTTTGAGGTCCTGGGCTTGTCCAGCAGCCTCGACGGGCTCGATGAGGGTCAGCGGAACGCTCTGCGCACGCGTGCCACCCCTCAGCCGTTCGGCACTTTCACCCAGCGTCTCGCCAGCCCGGCCGAGCCCGGTCCCGGTGGGGACCGTGTCCTGATCGCCTGCCGTGACTTCACGGGGCTGCTGGATGCCAGGGTGCCGATGCTGGCCTACCTGAACCAGCCGCCGTGGCGGCGCTTCGACCTGCCCACCGGGCACTGGCCGATGCTGTCCGCGCCCGCCGAACTCGCCCGCGTCCTCGACAAGGCCGTCTCCTGACCGCGCCGGCCGAGAGGCACAACCCGACGCCTGACCACGAGAGCATCCGCAGTCTGCGGGCCTGTGCTCAGGCCCTGGCCGGCGGAGCACGCGAGGCCTCTGCCGTGACGGTCGTCCGACGGGTCTTCGCCATCCAGGCCCAGGACGCCACGGCCGCCGACCTGGGCATCCGGGTACGCGGCCGGGACATCACCGCCCAGGCCATCCGCACGGCATACGAGAAAGAGCGGAGCATCGTCCGCAACTGGTACTTGCGCGGCACCCTGCACACCATCCCCAGCAACGACGCCCGCTGGGTGTTGCAGTTGCTGTCCCCGCGCATCCTTGCCGCAACCAGCCGCCGCTACCAGCAGCTGGGCCTGGGCGATGATCTGCGCCAGCGAGCCGACCATCTCATCCGCCGTGCTCTTGCCGCGCACGGCCCCCTCACCCGGGCCGAGCTGACCGAGCGCCTTACGACCCTCGGTATTCCGCCGGACGGGCAGGCGCCGTTCTACCTGATCCGCCACGCAGCACTCACCGGCATCCTCTGCCATGGTCCGCAGCGCGCCGCTGAGGCCACGTATGTGCTGCTCGACGACTGGCTGCCCTCCACCGGGCGCTTCCGGTGGGAGGGCGACGATGCTCTCGCCGAGCTGGCCCGCCGGTACCTGGCCGCGCACGCCCCCGCCACCTTGGAGGACTTCGCCGCCTGGTCCGGACTGCCGATCACCTGGGCCCGCAGGGCCTGGAAAATGCTGGCGGAATCCGGCGTGATCACCGAGTACGGCGCATTGACCATGCTCGCCAGGCGGGTGAAAGAACTCCCACGCTCGTCTGACACCCCGGACGTTCGCATGCTGCCCGCCTACGACAACTACCTGTTCGGCTACCGCACCCGCGAGGCGTCCGTCCCCGCTCTCCACCAGACCCGCGTCTGGCCAGGAGGCGGCCTCATCCGCCCCACCGTCATCGCCGACGGCCTGGCCATCGCCACCTGGACCCGTGGCCCCGGCTCGCGCTCCATCCAGGTGGATGCGTTCGAACCTGTCCCGCCTCAGATCGAGCAGGGTATCGACATGGATAAGGAGGCCGTCGTCGGCTTCCTACGGCCCACCACATAGCCGATCCGCATCCCGATCCAAAAAGGGCCGCATAGGCGAGAACGTTGGGTCAAGCGGCCTGACCGAGGCCGGCGGCGATCAGACCCTGCTCACGGAGCGGGGTGAAGTCGACGTCAAGCTTCGGGTCGTACGCTTCCGGCTGGATGCCGAGTTCGTGGGTGCTGTACTCGCCGAACCGGTTGATGTGTTCGGTCAGGCACGGCGAGATGTGCGCCAGGTCTTCCGGGTCGATCTCCCATCCCTCCTCCAGCAGCTGGCGGACGATCTCCGCGATGTCCAGGGCGTTGTGCCGAGATCCCCCCTACCATCCGAGGTCCTCGACCACTCACAGGTCGTCTACTCCCAGCGCCTCGACATCCCGCGCGAACCCCGGCAACCCCTGCGGAGCCCAGTCGCGGTCGTACAGGGACTGTAAAACGTTCGGTGTAACTCCCGATCATGGAAGATGCACCGATGACAAGCAACAACGTGACCGAGGCCGAGTCCGTCGAGCCGTCTGAGGCGGCGCCTGCGAAGTCTGTGGACGACCAGCTGATCGACGAGCTGGTGGGCCGGGCTCAGGCCGAGGGCCTTCAGACCCGTCGTACATCACACCGATTCGAACGTTCGGCACGTGCTGAAACCTATGCCCAGTGCTGGTGAGTGATCAACGCTCCGGTCAAGCGTTCAGGGCGTCGGCACCGGTGGTCGCCGAAGTGCGGGGCACGTACCGCTTTTTCGTAGGGCAGGGTATGTCCAGCGCCAGAATCGCGGTCCCGTGCAGCCATGTTTCTTCGATGTCTCGCAGTAGGAGGACGCCGAGGCGTCGGCCGACACGTTGGGGTGTTCGCTCGGGGTTCGTTGCGCGCTCTGTGTGACGTATGCCTCGCTCCTTGGGCGGTTTTCCCGGCGTACTGCTGTAACGGTCGCCTGACCGGGACCACTACTCGATGACAGAACACACCAGGAGGGACAGGAGGTGCGGCAGTGCCCGACGACGACGCGGATCGTTTCACCGCTATGTACGACGGCTGCCGGCAACGCGTGTGGGCCTACGTGGTCAGCCGCGCGGGACGGCAGGTCGCCGACGAGGTGGTGAGCGAGACGTTCACCGTGGCCTGGCGCAGGCTGGACGACATACCGGAGCAGCCGCTGCCATGGCTGCTCGGGGTCGCCCGCAACATCCTGCGGGACAGCATCCGCGCGGAGGCCAGGCGCGCGATGCTCGCCGCCGAGCTGGGCGCCTGGACGGGCCAGGCCGAGGCGGACATCGCCGAGGACGTGTCCGAGCGCAGCGCGCTGCTCAAGGCGCTGGCCACGCTGCCAGAGGACGATCGCGAACTGCTCATCCTCTCCGCGTGGCAGGGACTGACCCCGGCGGAGGCGGCCCGCGTGGTCGGCTGCTCGCCCATCACGCTGCGGGTCCGCCTGCACCGGGCGCGTGTGCGCCTCAAGCAGGCCGCGTCGGCCTCCCCGCTCATGCAGGAGGCCGCAACCGCGCGGCGCGTGTCCGCCCGAGCCCGGATCACCGTAGGAAAGGAAGCTCGGTGAAGAACGACGTCTTGCAGCGCCTGGCCGCCGCCCGCCCCGCCCACCTCGACCCCGAC
>NZ_POUC01000230.1 GCF_002891435.1 Streptomyces cahuitamycinicus | reverse complement strand
GCCCCCCACCAGTCGGCCCCCCGCCAGTACAGCTCGTTGTGCAGGCACCGCCCGGCCTTCGAAGTCGCCCAGTTCGACACCTCGTACCACTCGAAGCCCGCGCCCGAGAGAACCTCGTCCGCGATCAGGTAGCGGTCGGCGTGGACGTCGTCGTCGGTCATCGGCACCTCGCCCCGGCGGATCCGGCGCGCCAGCTGCGTCCCCTCCTCGACGATCAGGGCGTAGGCGCTCACATGGTCCGGCCCGGCCGCCAGCACCGCGTCCAGCGAGGCCCGCCAGTCGTCGTCGGACTCACCCGGGGTGCCGTAGATCAGGTCGAGGTTCACATGCTCGAACCCGGCGTTCCGGGCCTCCGCGACACACGCCTCGGGCCGTCCCGGCGTGTGCGTGCGGTCCAGCACCTTCAGCACATGCTGCCGGGCGCTCTGCATCCCGAAGGAGATCCGGTTGAAGCCTCCCTCGCGCAGGGCCGCCAGATACGCCGGATCGACCGACTCCGGGTTGGCCTCCGTGGTGATCTCGGCGTCCTCCGCGAGCCCGAACTCGTCGCGGACGGCCTTCAGCATCCGGACGAGATCACCGGCGTCCAGCAGCGTGGGCGTGCCGCCGCCGACGAACACCGTCCGGACCGGCCGCGGATCGTCGCCCAGCACCTTGCGCGCCAGCCGGATCTCGTCGGCGAGCGTCTCGGCGTAGTTGTCGCGGGACGCGAGGACCCCGCCGGTGCCGCGCAGCTCGGTCGCGGTGTAAGTGTTGAAGTCGCAGTAGCCGCAGCGGGTCGCGCAGTACGGGACGTGCAGGTAGAACCCGAGCGGGCGGTCGGCGGCCCCGGCGAGGGCGGGCGCGGGCAGCGTGCCGTCGTCGGGGACGGGCTCGCCGTCGGGAAGTGCGGAAGGCATGCCTTCCATTGTCCAGCACCCCGCGGGGTCAGTCCGCCTGGAGCACCAGCAGGGCGAGATCGTCCGCCGGGGGCCGTGCTCCGAACTCGTGCACCAGCCGCTTGATCCGCTCGGCTATCAGCTCCGCGTCCAGCCCGGCGCACCCGGCCAGCGCCGCCGCGAGCCCGTCCCCGTCGTCGAACTGGCGGGAGCCCGAGCGGCGCTCGGTCACGCCGTCGGTGACGCACAGCAGCGTGTCGCCGGAGCGCAGTTCGAAGGTCTCGCTGGTGTAGGTGGCGTCCTCGACGACGCCGAGGAGGGTCTGGGGCCGCGCCGCCGTGTGGACCTCGCCGCCTGCCCCGAGCAGCAGCGGCAGCGGGTGCCCGGCGGAGGCGACGGTGCAGCGGACACCGCCGTCGAAGGGCACGAGTTCCCCGTAGAGCAGGGACAGGAAGCGGGTCTGGGGGCCGTCGCCGGGCGGGGTCGGCCGCGCCCCCGCGGCGACCAGCGCCCGGGCCGCCGCGTCCGCGGCCTCCGTGGCGTCGTCGAGCAGGAGCTGGTTGAGGCGGTCGAGGACATCGGCCACCCGGTAGCCCTCGCGGGCCAGCAGCCGCAGCCAGGGCCGGGCCAGGCCGATCACGACGGCCGCCTCGGGCCCCTTGCCCTGGACGTCGCCGACGGCGAAGCACCAGCGGCCGTCGCCGGCCGGGAACAGGTCGTAGAAGTCGCCGCTCGGCCCGCCCTTGTCGCACGGCTCGTAGACGAGGGCACTGCGCATGCCGGGGATCTCGGCCACGGCACCCGGCAGCAGGCCCCGCTGGAGGACGGCGCTGATGGTGGCCTGGCGGGCGTACTGGCGGGCGGCGCCGATGGCGAGGGCCACCCGGCGGCTGAGGTCCTCGACGAGGCCGGTGATCTCGTCGGGGAAGCCGGCCTTCCCGGAGCGTCCGATGACGAGGGTGCCCAGCGGGCGTCCCCCGGCGACCAGCCGGTACGCGAGGGCCGCGCCGGGCTCGCCGTCATCGAGCGCCCCGCCGGGCCAGGGGTAGTCGACGGGCCCGGACCTGCCGCGCTCCCGGCTGTGCTCGAACGGCGAGGCCCCCGTCGGGTCGAACGGCCGCGGCGGGTCCTTCTCCAGGACGCCGCGCAGCTCCTCGATACGGTTCTCACTGCCGTGCCAGACCCGGGCGAGGCGCGGTCCGCCCGCGCCGGCTCCGCCGCTCCAGCCGCCGCCCGTGGCCTCGTCCTCCAGCCACACGGCGCACCAGTCGGCCAGCCGCGGCACGATCAGCTGCCCGGCGAGGGCGGCGACCAGGTCCTCGTCGAGCTGCCCGGCCAGCAGGTCGGAGGCCTCGGCGAGGAAGGAGAGGGCGCCGCGGCCGAGCCAGGCCCCGTCGGGCCCGTTGCGTCCCTCGCGGTTCTCGTGCCGGTCCCGCCAGTCCCGCAGGTCGTTCCAGTCGCGCAGGCCGTGCGTTCCCTGCGGGTCCGGCCAGTCCCGTGCCTCTCCGCCCTCCCGCGAGTCCCAGGTCTCTCCTGCCTCACGTAGGTCCCAAGGCTCACCCACGCCACGCCAGCTGCCTGCGGCCTCCCCCGCCTCGTCGCCCGGGAGCGGCTCGGGAGCAAGGATCTCCGCCACCCGCAGGCCGACCACCAGCGCGTGCTCCCCGGCGTAGGCCTCGATCTGCTCGCCCGTCGCGCACCCCCCGGCGGGCAGCCGCGCCCAGATCGTCTTGCGGCCCGTGCGGTAGGTGATCCCCCACGCCTCGGAGAGCGCGCCGACGAGCCGCAGGCCGCGTCCGTGCTCGGGGGTGTCGTGCGGCGTCTCCGGCTCGCTGCCGCGCGGGGCGCGGGAGGGGTGGTGGTCGGAGACCTCGACGACGAGCGCGGCCGTGTCCGGGTCGTCGCCTTCCAGTCGGCACTCCATCTCGACGTCGGTGCCGGCGTGCACGACGGCGTTGGTGACGAGTTCGCTGACGACGAGCGCGGCATCGTCGGCGAGGCGGTCGGTGAGGTGCTCGGCTCCGGGCAGGCCGAGCCCGGTCCACTCGGTGAGCGCCCGGCGCACCAGGGTGCGGGCTGCGCCCGGCGCGAGCGAACTGCCGGGCAGGGTCGCGCACGCCCGCGCGTCCCCCGGCGCGTGTGCCTCCGCACAGGGTGCGGTCTCCTCGGAAACGGGCCCCTCCTGGGCGGGCACGGGCGTCTCCCCAGCGTGTGCAGGCGCCTCTGAGGCACGGGAAGCGGTCTCCCGTTGCGTCGGAATGGCCCCCATGGACGGCTCCCCGGGCAGTTCGTACGAATACGCCACAGTCGATGCCGACAGGGTGACAGACTGACCTCGCCCATAAGCGCCGAGTTACCGAAGTGGGCCGTCATGAGTGAGAACCGTGCTACTCCTGTGGTCGAAGACCGGTACGAAGACGGTCAGATTCGTGCATCCGATCTGCGTCCCCTGCTCGGCGCCATGACGGCGACCCGCGACGGCGACTTCACCGAGGTGCCGGAATCCGGCCACGGGACGGTGGCCGAACTCACCGCGGTCTTGGTACGTCACGGCCCGGCTCGACGAGCGGCTCTCGGCCGCCCCGGGTCAGGGCCTGTGGACGTCCCGCGTCAACGACGTGAACCAGCTGCTCGACGCCCTGGTCGCCCCGGCGGCGAACGCCACACATCGACGGCCTGCTGACGGTCGTGTGCGAACTGCTGGACCCCGAGGGCACGGAAGAAGAGGCATGAGCAGCACGGCCACTCACCCCGAACGCGCCGGAATCCTCCTCGCCGACGACATGGAGGAGAACCTGACCGCCCCGGAGGCCGTCCTCGCCTCCCTCAACGAGCCGCTGGTACGCGCCCGTTCCGGCGAGGAGGCGATGAAGGCCCTGCTGCGGCAGCCGATCGCGAGGTGGAACGCCTCAGGACAGAGATCCAGGACTTGAAACGCCGCATAGGGGAAGCCACCTAGGGGCGCGGGGAACTGCGCGACAAGCCACGACGCACCCGCAGCCGCCACACAGCCCCCACCACCCCCTACGCCTCGCGGGACCCGTCGTACATCTCCTCGATCAGATGCTTGTACTCGCGCTCCACCACCGGCCGCTTCAGCTTCAGACTCGGCGTGATCTCACCGTGCTCGACATCGAGGTCCCGCGGAAGCAGCCGGAACTTCTTGATGGTCTGCCACCGCTGAAGGCCCTCGTTGAGCTGCTTCACATACCCGTCGACCATCTCGACGGTCACCGGCGCCGCCACGATCTCCGCGTACGACTTGCCCTCCAGCCCGTTGTCCTTGGCCCAGCCGGTGATGGCCACCTCGTCGAGCGCGATGAGCGCCGTGCAGAAGTTCCGGTCGGCCCCGTGCACCAGGATGTTGGACACGTACGGGCACACCGCCTTGAACTGCCCCTCGACCTCCGCCGGGGCGATGTACTTGCCGCCCGAGGTCTTGATGAGGTCCTTCTTGCGGTCGGTGATCCGCAGGTATCCGTCGGGCGACAGCTCCCCGATGTCGCCGGTGTGGAACCAGCCGTCCGGCTCCAGCACCTCGGCGGTCTTCTCGGGCAGCTTGTGGTAGCCCTCCATGATGCCGGGGCCGCGCAGCAGGATCTCCCCGTCGTCGGCGATCCGCACCTCGGTGCCGGGCAGCGGCTTGCCGACCGTGCCGGTGCGGTAGGCCTCGCCCGGGTTGACGAAGGACGCCGCCGAGGACTCGGTCAGGCCGTAGCCCTCCAGGATGTGGATGCCGGCGCCGGAGAAGAAGTAGCCGATCTCCGGCGCGAGGGCGGCGGAGCCGGAGACGCACGCCCGCAGGTTCCCGCCGAAGGCCTCACGGATCTTGGCGAACACCAGCGCGTCGGCGACCTTGTGCTTCGCGCCCAGCCCGAACGGCACGGACGCGGTCCCGGTCCGGCGGAAGTTGTCCTGCGAGACCTTGGCGTGGTCGCGGGCCACCTCGGCCGCCCACTGGAAGATCTTGTACTTGGCGCCGCCGCCCGCCCGGGCCTTCGCCGCCACGCCGTTGTAGACCTTCTCGAAGATGCGCGGCACGGCCGCCATGTACGTCGGCTGCACCACCGGCAGGTTCTCGATGATCTTGTCGACCCGGCCGTCCACGGCGGTGACGTGCCCGACCTCGATCTGCCCGGAGGTCAGCACCTTGCCGAAGACGTGCGCGAGGGGCAGCCAGAGGTACTGCACGTCCTCGGTGCTGACCAGCCCGGTCGCGGCGATCGCCTTCGCCATGTACGACCAGTTGTCGTGCGGCAGGCGCACACCCTTGGGGCGGCCCGTGGTGCCGGAGGTGTAGATGAGGGTGGCCAGCTGGTCCTTGGTGATCGCACCGACCCGCTCCTTGATCAGGTCGGGGTCCTTCTCGAGCCGGGCCGCGCCGCGCTTCTCCAGCTCGTCCAGGGTGAGGATCCAGTCGGCGGTCTCCACCCCGGCCGCGTCGATCACCACGACATGCGTCAGCTCGGGCAGCTCGGCGCGCTTCTCCTTGGCCTTGGCCAGCTGCTCGGCGTTCTCCGCGATCAGCACCCGGCTCTCGGAGTCCGACAGGATGTACGCGGACTCCTCGGCGTTGGTCTGCGGATACACCGTGGTGGTGGCCGCGCCGGCGCACATGATGCCGAGGTCGGCGAGGATCCACTCGATCCGGGTGCCGGCGGCGAGGGCGACGCGCTGCTCGGGCCGCACGCCCAGCTCGATGAGTCCCGCCGCGATGGCGTAGACCCGCTCGGCTGCCTTCGCCCAGTTCAGCGACTTCCAGTCGTCCGGCCCCTGGCCCGACGACGGGACCGGATACCGATAGGCCTCGGCGTCCGGCGTGGCCGCCACGCGCTCCAGGAAGAGGCCCGCCACGGACGGCGGACGGTTCTCGATCAGGGTCTGTGCGTCGCTCACGACATCCTCCGGGGCCCGCGACAATGCGGCTGGCTCAGGTGCGGCTGGGTTCACTCACGAGCTCTTGTTTAACTCGCGAGTAACTATCGAGCAGGGATCAGAGTAAAGGGCGCCCGGCCCCTGCGTAAGGGGCCGCGGCCTGTCACTTCCTACAGAGAGCTACCCCATATACGGAGGGGCCCGCCGCACTTTCGCACGGCGAGCCCCTGTTCAACCCGGATTGCGGTGTAACCCTCGGTAAACCGTGATTACTTCTTGCCCTTGCCCGACCCCGCGCTGTCATCACTCGACAGGACGGCGATGAAGGCCTCCTGCGGAACCTCCACGGAACCCACCATCTTCATCCGCTTCTTGCCTTCCTTCTGCTTCTCCAGCAGCTTCCGCTTACGCGAGATGTCACCGCCGTAGCACTTGGCGAGGACGTCCTTGCGGATGGCGCGGATGGTCTCGCGGGCGATGACCCGGGAGCCGATGGCGGCCTGGATGGGCACCTCGAAGGCCTGCCGCGGGATGAGCTCGCGCAGCTTGGCGACGAGCCGCACACCGTAGGCGTACGCCGCGTCCTTGTGGGTGATCGCCGAGAAGGCGTCGACCTTGTCGCCGTGCAGCAGGATGTCGACCTTGACCAGGCTGGAGGTCTGCTCGCCGGTGGGCTCGTAGTCGAGCGAGGCGTAGCCGCGGGTCTTGGACTTCAGCTGGTCGAAGAAGTCGAAGACGATCTCGGCGAGCGGGAGCGTGTAGCGGATCTCGACGCGGTCCTCGGACAGGTAGTCCATGCCGAGCAGAGTGCCGCGCCGGGTCTGGCACAGCTCCATGATCGAGCCGATGAACTCGCTGGGCGCCAGGATGGTGGCCCGCACCACCGGCTCGTAGACCTCCGAGATCTTGCCCTCGGGGAACTCGCTGGGGTTGGTGACGGTGTGCTCGGTGCCGTCCTCCATGAGGACGCGGTAGACCACGTTCGGCGCGGTGGCGATCAGGTCGAGGCCGAACTCGCGCTCCAGCCGCTCCCGGATCACGTCCAGGTGCAGCAGGCCGAGGAAGCCGACACGGAAGCCGAAGCCGAGGGCGGCGGACGTCTCCGGCTCGTAGACCAGCGCGGCGTCGTTGAGCTGGAGCTTGTCCAGGGCCTCGCGCAGCTCGGGGTAGTCCGAGCCGTCCAGCGGGTACAGGCCCGAGAAGACCATCGGCTTGGGGTCCTTGTAGCCGCCGAGCGCCTCCGTGGCCCCCTTGGACTGACTGGTGACGGTGTCACCGACCTTGGACTGGCGGACGTCCTTCACACCGGTGATCAGATAGCCCACCTCGCCGACGCCGAGCCCGTCGGCGGCGAGCATCTCGGGCGAGTTCGTCCCGATCTCCAGCAGCTCGTGAGTGGCGTTGGTGGACATCATCCGGATGCGCTCGCGCTTGTTGAGCTGACCGTCGATGACACGGACGTACGTCACGACACCGCGGTAGGAGTCGTAGACCGAGTCGAAGATCATGGCGCGGGCGGGCGCGTCCTTGACGCCGACCGGGGGCGGGACCTCGGCGACGACCTTGTCGAGCAGCGCCTCGACGCCCAGGCCGGTCTTGGCGGAGACCTTCAGCACGTCGTCGGGGTCGCAGCCGATGAGGTTGGCGAGCTCCTCGGAGAACTTCTCCGGCTGGGCGGCCGGCAGATCGATCTTGTTCAGCACAGGGATGATCTTGAGGTCGTTCTCCATCGCCAGGTACAGGTTGGCGAGGGTCTGCGCCTCGATGCCCTGGGCCGCGTCGACGAGGAGCACGGTGCCCTCGCAGGCCGCGAGCGACCGCGAGACCTCATAGGTGAAGTCGACGTGCCCCGGGGTGTCGATCATGTTGAGGATGTGCGTGTCGTTCTTGTCGTGGGTGGGAGCCCACGGCAGACGCACCGCCTGTGACTTGATCGTGATGCCACGCTCGCGCTCGATGTCCATGCGGTCGAGGTACTGGGCGCGCATCTGCCGCTGCTCGACCACTCCGGTCAGCTGGAGCATCCGGTCGGCGAGCGTGGACTTGCCGTGGTCGATGTGCGCGATGATGCAGAAGTTGCGGATCAGAGCCGGATCGGTACGGCTCGGCTCGGGCACGTGGCTGGGGATCGCGGGCACGCAGGGTCCTGATTCTTGAGGCGTCCGCAGTGTCTGCGGTCTCGGGTCGGATCGATACGTAGCCTCCATGGTCCCACGGGTGGGGACCACGGACGGGTTTGGGCCGTGGAAGAGGCCACTGGTAGCCTGGGTGGCTGTGCCTCATGCCCTCTCGCAGGAGGCGCTACCTCAAGAAATCACCCGGTGCGGGAATCGCGCGGTCTGCGTGCGCCCTCGTGCCAGAACCTGAGAAGGCTCATTCGTGGCGAACATCAAGTCCCAGATCAAGCGGATCAAGACCAACGAGAAGGCTCGGCTGCGCAACAAGGCCGTCAAGTCCTCCCTCAAGACCGCGATCCGCAAGGCCCGTGAGGCTGCTGCCGCGGGTGACGTCGAGAAGGCCACCGAGTACCAGCGCGTCGCCGCGCGTCAGCTCGACAAGGCCGTCTCCAAGGGCGTCATCCACAAGAACCAGGCCGCCAACAAGAAGTCGGCGCTGGCTCAGAAGGTCGCCGCGCTCAAGGGCTGACATCTGATGTGACGCCGGAGGGAATCGAGCGGGCCCTCTCTCATCCGCTCCCGTCCGGCACTCCTCGGATCCGCGCGCGGCCTGCGTTCGCCACGCGGGCGCGGATCCAGCAGCTTGAAATCGAAGGCCCCGCCTTCCGCTCTTCCCCAGAGCGGCCGACGGGGCCTTCGGCCCGTTCAGGACCAGAACTCGTTGTTCTTGTCGATGTCCTCGACGCATTCGTCGAGGTCGGTGACCTTGTCGCCGACGATCCGGAAGATGATGCAGCCGGTGTCGTCGAGGGTCCTGCCGTTGCGCTCGGCCGTGAAGCGGGTCATGCCGACCGCGTGACCGCGGCCGTCGACACAGATGCCGATCAACTCGGCGCGCATCGTCCCGTTCGTCTCCGCGCCGAGCCGCTCGTACATCTCGATGATCGAGTCCACCCCTTTGAAATCACCCGACAACGGGTGATCCCCGGGCACGTGGTGGGTGGCGTCCCCAGCGATCAGTTGGCGCAGGGTGTCCATGTCACCGCGCGAGAAGGCCTCGAATCCCTTGCGGACCAGCGCCGCGTGCGGGTGTTCAGCCATGTCGTCCGCCACCTCTCCGTCGCTTGGCGAGTACGGCTGCACTCCCGATTCTCCCTCTGGACGGCTTTGGCGGCACAGTGGAGACATGGACGCAGGCGATGACGCAGACGACAGGAACGTGCTGGCCGGGGCCCGGGTGGCGACCAGGCTTCCCGCTCAGGACCTGGACCGGGCGCGGCGCTTCTACGCGGAGAAGCTCGGTCTGGAGCCGGTCGACGAACGGCCCGGTGGGCTGCTGTATCGCTGCGGCGGCGCGGAGTTCGTGCTGTTCCGGTCGACGGGCGCCTCGCCCGGCACGTTCACCCAGATGGCGCTGGAGGTCGACGCCATCGAGGCCACCGTGGCGGAGCTCAAGCGGCGCGGTGTGGTCTTCGAGGAGGTCGACGTGCCCGGCCTCCGCACGCAGGGCGGAATCGCCGAGATCGAGGGGCACTACCCAAGCAAGGGCGCACGGGGCGAACGCGGCGGCTGGTTCCACGACAGCGAGGGGAACCTGCTGGGAATCGGTCAGCCCCTGTACTGAGTCCCGCGGCCTCAGCCCCGGCCCCGGGAGCGGGCCGCCCGCGCGATCGTGACCACTGCCTTCTCCAGGGCGTACGCGGGGTCGTCGCCCCCGCCCTTCACCCCCGCGTCCGCCTCGGCCACGGCCCGCAGCGCGATCGACACCCCGTCCGGAGTCCAGCCCCGCATCTGCTGACGCACCCGGTCGATCTTCCACGGCGGCATCCCCAGCTCCCGCGCCAGATCGGCCGGCCGCCCTCCACGCGCGGACGACAGCTTCCCGATCGCCCGGACGCCCTGCGCGAGCGCACTGGTGATCAGGACCGGCGCCACCCCGGTCGCCAGCGACCAGCGCAACGCCTCCAGGGCCTCCGCCGTCCGCCCCTCGACCGCCCGGTCGGCCACCGTGAAGCTCGACGCCTCGGCCCGCCCGGTGTAGTACCGCCCGACGACCGCGTCGTCGATCGTCCCCTCGACGTCCGCGACCAGCTGCGACGCCGCCGAGGCCAGCTCCCGCAGATCGCTGCCGAGGGCGTCGACCAGCGCCTGGCACGCCTCCGGCGTGGCCGATCGCCCCATCGTCCTGAACTCGCCCCGCACGAAGCCCAGCCGGTCCGCCGGCTTCGTCATCTTCGGGCAGGCAACCTCACGCGCCCCCGCCTTGCGCGCCGTGTCGAGCAGTCCCTTGCCCTTGGCTCCGCCCGCATGCAGCAGCACGAGGGTGATCTCCTCGGCCGGGGCGCCCAGGTACGCCTTCACGTCCTTGACCGTGTCGGCCGACAGGTCCTGCGCGTTGCGTACGACCACGACCTTGCGCTCCGCGAAGAGCGACGGGCTCGTCAGCTCGGCGAGCGTGCCGGGCTGCACCTGGTCCGGGGTCAGGTCCCGTACGTCCGTGTCGGCGTCGGTGGCCTTCGCGGCGGCCACCACCTCCTGCACGGCACGGTCGAGGAGCAGGTCCTCCTGGCCCACGGCGAGCGTCACCGGGGCGAGCGGGTCGTCTTGCGCTGTCTTCCTGGCCATCGCGACAAGCATCCCACGCGCCACTGACAGCGGGCACCGACGGACCCGGACGTGCGGCGAACGCCGGGTCGCACCCACATGGGCGGTCCCACGCACACGAGCGGTCCCACGCACACGGGCGGGGGCGGCTACGGCTCCTCCCGCCAGCCCTCCCACTCACCGGCCAGCCCGTCCAGCTCCCCGGGGTCCAGCCGCCCGTCCTCGTCCCGCAGGGCGACCAGCCACTGCGCGTCCTCGGCATCGTCCTCCCCGGCCAGCGCGTCCCGCACCACCCGCGGCTCCTCGACGACCCCGAACCGCTCCCGCAGCGCCTCCACCACCTCTTCCGCGGCGTCACGATCGGGCAGCACCAGTACATGTCGCACATCACTCACGCCGGACATTGTCCGACACCGTGTCGCGGCCCGGCCGCTCAGCCCTTGCGGACGACCTGCACGTCGAGGTCGACCCTGATGCTCGGCCCCACCACCGCGATGCCCCGCGCCAGCATGGTCTGCCAGCTCACGGTGAAGTCGTCCCGGTGCAGCTCGGTCGTGGCCCGGCAGGCCGCCCGGACCTCGCCCTCCATGCCGTTGCCCAGCCCCAGGTACTCCGTGTCCAGCGTGACCGTCCGCGTCACACCGTGCAGCGACAGCGCCCCCGTCACGGCCCACCGGTTCCCGCCCTTGTGCAGGAACCGGTCGCTGTAGAACTCCAGCGTCGGGAACCGCTCGACGTCCAGGAAGTCCGCCGAGCGCAGATGGTCGTCGCGCATCCTCATGTCGGTGTCGATGGACGCCGCGTCGATCACCACGTGCATCGCCGAGCGCTCCACCGGATCGGTGAGCCGTATGACCCCCGCGAACGACTTGAACCGCCCGTGGATCCGGGCCAGTCCGATGTGCCGCGCGGTGAAACCGATGGTGGAGTGCGCCGACTCGATCTCCCAGTCACCGGCATCGGGGAGCTCCGGCGGCCGGGCCACCTGGAGCGTCACGTCCCCGAGGGACGCGAGCGTGTTCTCGGCGACCTGCGTGGTCGCCCGGTAGGGCGTGTACCCCTCCGCCGACACCGCGAGCCGGTACTCCCCCGCGGGCACCGTCGTCACGAACGACCCGTACGGGTCCGCTCCCCCGCTGACCACCGGCCGCCCCGCGGCGTCCGTGACCGTGAACTCCGCGTGCCTGACCGGCTCGTTGACCGGGTCCAGCACCCGGCAGGCCAGCACTCCCGCGCTCGGCGGTGTCTGCAACGCCGCCAGGGGACTCGTCCGTTGCACCCGGCTGGTGCGGCTTCCCCGCCAGCGGCCGATCATCCACGACTCCCTCAGTGGCTCGAAATCGCCTGTTGATCACTGTTGATCACACATCGCCGAAGAAGCATTCGACCACCGGTGAGGCTTTCGCGGCAACACGGGACCACATCACGGGAATCCAGCAGATGTGCTGGTTCTACGCATGAGTAGCCCCATGCAGCCCCCGTGTGTCCGCGTGTAGCATCGTGTAGCCCCATGCGGCCCTGTATGGCCGGAAATGGCTTCTACGCGAGATCGCGCAGCGCAGGCACCTCGTCGAGCCCGATCCCGAACCGCTCCCGGTACACCCCCAGCACCTCCTCGTCCGTCTCCAGCTCTCGCACCTCCCGCGTCCCGTCGGCCGCCGTCGTCGTGAGCCTGCGCCCGCTGAGCGTGATCCTGCCTCCGTCCTCCGTCACCAGCGAACAGACCAGCGACCGCGTGAAATGCGACACCGGCGACGTGCTGTGCCACCACGCGCCGACCACGAAGTCGCCGAGCACCCGCGGCCGCACCTCCATGCGGTACTGCGGTGTGCCGCCCCGGAGCACGTCCAGGTCCGCCGCCTCCACCGTGCCGTGCCCGCCACGTACACCGGCCGCATCCGGCTCCGCCTCGGTGATCCGGAACGTGCCGCCCGGGTCCTCCTGTTCTCCCCGGTCCCCGAACGCCAGCGGAAGGTGGCTGTGCGCCCCGAACCCGACATCGGCCAGCCAGTCGCCCCCGTCCACCGTCCGCACCCGCAGTGCGAGGTGGTCGTAGGGGATCCCGAGCCGCCCCTCGTCCCCGTAGACGCGCGCCGCCAGCAGCGCCACGTCGTACCCCAGGGC
>NZ_POUC01000022.1 GCF_002891435.1 Streptomyces cahuitamycinicus | reverse complement strand
CAGGCAGGGGTTGGGGTGGACCGACGGGTCGGTGTAGTAGTGGTCGTAGGCGCTGTCGCCCCGGTGGAAGTCGGGGTCCTCGCCCTGTCGTGCCTGGGCGTTGAAGCGGTTCACGCTGGTGCGCAGGGCCGCTGCGGGGACGCCGATGGAGGCGGCCAGCGCGTCCAGGGTCCACTCCTTGTGCGCCGCCCCGGAGTCGTACCAGGAGTCGGGGAAGGGCAGCGTCGGCAGGACGTCCTTGAAGAGGTACCGGTTGCGGTAGTTCTGGTCGACGACGAGCCAGCACGGGATGGCCGGGTCGGTGTCGTGGACGTCGTACATGGTGTGCACGACGTCGCTGTAGGGCGCGGCCTCGTTGACGAAGCGCCGGCCCGAGCCGTTCACCAGCAGCCCGCCGGGCAGGGTGCGTTCGGCGAGGCAGAAGTACGGCCGGCCGGGGATCGGGATCGCCGGGCCCCACCACGCGTCCTCCATCAGGTCGAGCGCCGCGCCCAGCCGCTCCCCCGCCCGGATGCCGTCGCCGGTGTTCTCCTTGGCCCCGACGGTCCACTCCGTTCCGATGGGCTGGCGCTGAAAGCGTTTCCGCATCGCCGCGTTGTGTTCGAAGCCGCCCGAGCCGACGATCACGCCCCGGCGGGCGCGGACCAGGCCGGGGGCGCCGTCACGGGTGACGACGGCTCCCGTGACCGTGCCGTTCTCGACGTGCAGGTCCGTCAGGGGCGTGTTCAGCCAGACCGGGACCCCGGCCGATCGCAGACCCGCCCGCAGGCCCGCCGCCAACGCCTGGCCCATCGTCAGGGGTTTCTGGCCGAGTGTCGCCGCCTTCACGCCGCGGGCGAGGCACTGGGCCGCGACGGCCGCGCCCCGGGCGTTCACGGCGGCCAGGGCGACCCACTTGTAGTCGGCGCTGAAGACGACCATGCCGGCGGGGACGTCCATGTACGGCGGGTTCAGATGCGCCAACTCGGCGCCCAGGAGGTTGCCGTCGAACTGGTCCGGCTCGATGGAGCGGCCGTTCGGCAGGCCTCCCGGCAGCTCGGGGTAGTAGTCGCTGTAGCCCTCCATCCAGCGGAACCGGAGCGGGCTGTTGGCCATGACGAAGGAGATGGCCGCCGGGCCGTGGGTGAGGAACGCCCGCTGCCGGTCGGCGGGGACCTCCGGGCCGACGACCGCGGCGAGGTAGGCGGCGGCCTTCGCGGGCGTGTCCGGGACCCCGGCCGCGAGGATCACGGAGTTGTTGGGGACCCAGATCCCGGCGCCGGAGCGGGCGGCCGAACCGCCGAAGGTCGGCGCCTTCTCCACGACGACGCAGCTCAGGCCCTGGCGCGCCGCGGTCAGCGCGGCGGTCATGCCCGCGGCGCCGGAGCCGATGACGACGACGTCGTAGGTGCCGAGCGGGGGTAAGTCGGCCGCCCGGGCGCCCTGTTGGACGCCCGCGGCGACCGCGAGGCCGGCGCCGGCGGCCCCGGCCAGCAGTCGTCTTCGGGACGGGCCTTCGGCGGTTCCTGCGGTGTCCGTACGAGTGGTCATGGCCGCTCCAGCCCGACGAGAACGCGAAAGGAGTGGGGAATGTCGCGCGGGGGCCTCGCGAAGTCAAGACCCGTGCGGACACCCACTCCGCCGGCCGGAGCCCCAAGGCCCACGCGGCCGGCACCGAGCGCGTCCGCTAGGGCCTGTCGTCTGGATCAGGCCGCAGGAAATCGGCGGTGCTGTTCAGCGCCGGTGAGCGGGGTCTGGTGCGTGCAGCTGCAAGGCGGAGGAGGGCGTCGACGCGATGGGGGCCCCTCCCGCGCGAGCGCAGCCGAGCGTGGGGGAGTCGGCAACCGACGACAACGCGGCAGATGTGCGTGCCAGACCCCGCGTCTGCGGCGTGATCCAAACGCCAGGCCCTAGTCGAGGCCGATGGCCGCGCAGTCCGCCTTGTACTCGGACGTGCAGATGTCCTTGACGGTGTACACACCGTCGGTGATCACCGTGTCCTTGATGTTGTCCTTGGTGAGGGCCACCACCGGCACCAGCATCGCCGGGATGTTCTTCGCCGTCGGGCTGTCGACCGTCTCCCGGGTCAGCGCGGCGAACTCGATCGAACGGCCCTGCACCTTGGCCACCGCGATCTTCGCGGCGTTCGTCGCCTCCAACAGGAACGACTTGTAGACGGTCATGTACTGCTCGCCGGACACGATCCGCTGCACCGCGTCGAGGTTGGCGTCCTGCCCGGTCACCGGCGGCATCTTCGTGGCTCCGGCCTCCCGCATCGCCTCGATGACGGCGCCCGCCATGCCGTCGTTGGCCGAGTAGACGGCGGCGATGTCGTTCAGTCCGACGGACTGGATCGCCTTCTTCATGTTGGCCTTGGCGATCGCGGGCTTCCACTCCTTGGTGTCGTACTCCTTGACGATGTTCACCTGGCCCTGGAGCTCGCTCAGCGCGCCGTCCTTGAACCGTGCCGTGTTCGGGTCGCCGGGGTCGCCGTTCATCATGACGACCTTGCTCTTCTCGGCCTTGTCGCCGAGTTCCCCGACGATGGCGCGGCCCTGCACCTGGCCGACGAGTTCGTTGTCGTGGGAGACGTAGGCGTCGATCGGGCCCTCGGCGAGCCGGTCGTAGGCGATGACCGGGATGCCGGCGTCCTTGGCCTTCTGCACGTCCGTGGCGATGGTCTTGGAGTTCAGCGCGTCGACGAGGATGACGTCCACCTTGTCGGCGATCATCTTCTGGAACTGTTCGCTCTGTCTGGTGACGCTGGCCTCGGCGTTGGCGTAGCGGACCTTGCCCTTGTTCTCCGTGAGGGACGCGACCTCCTCCCGGATCAGCGGGTAGTCGAACTTCTCGAAGCGTGCCGTGTCCCGGTCGGGCAGCAGCAGACCCACCGTGATGTCGTTGCCCTTCTTCACGGCGGTGTCGTCACTCCCGCCATCGCCGCAGGCGGTGAGGGCCAGGGCCGACACGGAGACCGCCAGGGCCATGGAGACGTGCCGCACGGCGGCCTGACGGGGGTTGCGCGCTATCACTGGTGGTGCCTTCCGATGGGGGAGCATCGTGACGAGGTGGTCGAAAGCCAACGGGCAGACGCCGTGCGTCGTCAAGAACCACGTGTGAAGAGATCGCAAAGGTGCCTCACTGCGTGTACAGACCCTCCACTTCGGTGGCGAACGCGCGCAGCACGGCCTCGCGGCGGAGCTTCATCGACGGGGTCAGATGGCCCGCCTCCTCGGTGAAGTCCTCGGGGAGGATGACGAAGCGGCGGATGGACTCCGGGCGGGAGACCATCTTGTTGGCCTCGTCGACGGCGCGCTGGAGGACGGCGCGCAGTTCCTCGTCGTCGACGAGGAGCGTGGCGGGGACGGGGTGTTTGCCGTTCATCTGGCGCCAGTGCGTGATGCCGTCCGGGTCGAGGGTGATCAGCGCCGAGACGAAGGGGCGGCCGTCGCCCAGGACGAGGCACTGGGAGATCAGCGGGTGTGAGCGCAGCCAGTTCTCCAGCGGTGCCGGGGCGACGGACTTGCCGCCCGCGGTGATGAGCATCTCCTTCTTGCGGCCGGTGATCGTCAGGTATCCCTCGTCGTCCAGTTCGCCGAGGTCGCCGGTGGCGAGCCAGCCGTCGGGGGCGGCGGGGACGACGCCGCCGGCCTGCGGGTCCCAGTAGCCGCGCAGCACGTGGTCACCGCCGACGAGGATCTCCCCGTCCGCCGCGATACGGACGCGGGTGCCGGGCAGCGGCCAGCCGACGGTGCCCAGCCGGGGTTTCAGGGGCGGGGTGACGGTGCTCGCGCCGGTGCTCTCGGTCAGGCCGTAGCCCTCGAAGATCTCGATGCCGGCGCCGGCGTAGAACGCGGCCAGGCGGCTGCCGAGCGGGGAGCCGCCGCAGATGGCGTAGCGGACCCTGCCGCCCATGGCGTTGCGGATGCGGCGGTAGACCAGGGGGTCGTAGAAGGCCCGGGCGGTCTTGAGGGCGCGGGAGGGGCCGGGGCCGGTGCCCGCCTGCTGGGCCGCCAAGGCCTCTCCGTAGCGCTGCGCCACCCCGGCCGCGCGGTCGAACGAGGAGACCCGGCCGCCCGCCTCGGCCTTGGCACGGGCCGAGTTGAAGACCTTCTCCAGCATGTACGGGATGGCGATCAGGCAGGTCGGCCGGAAGCCGGCCAGGTCGGGGAGCAGTCGATCGGCCTTGATGCTGGGGGCGTGGCCGAGCCGGACGCGGGCGCGGATGCAGGCGACCGCCACCATGCGGCCGAAGACGTGGGACATCGGCAGGAACAGCAGGACTGAGGCCTCTTCGCTGGTCTTCGCCCGGAAGACGGGGTAGAGCAGCTCGATGGCGTTGTCGACCTCGGCGAAGAAGTTGCCGTGGGTGAGCGCGCAGCCCTTGGGGCGGCCGGTGGTGCCCGAGGTGTAGACGAGGGTGGCGATGGTGTCGGGGGCGAGCATGCCGCGCCGCACCTCGACCTCCTGGTCGGGCAGGTGCGCACCGGTTTCGGTGAGCCGGTCCACGTGGCCCTTCTCGACGACCCACAGGTGCTTGAGGTCGGGCAGGCGTTCGCGCTCGGGGCCGAGGGCGGCGGCCTGCGCGGCGGTCTCGGTGACCAGGGCGACCGCTCCGGAGTCCTGGAGGATCCAGCGGGCCTGGAAGATGGAGGAGGTGGGGTAGACGGGGACGGTGACCAGTCCGGCCGCCCAGGCGGCGAAGTCCAGGACCGTCCACGCGTAGATGGTGCGGGCCATCACGGCGACCCGGTCGCCCGGCATCAGGCCCTCGGCGATCAGGCCCTTCGCCACGGCTCTCACCTGGTCGGCGAACCGCGTCGCCGTGACGTCGCGCCAGTGCCCGTCGGCGTCCTTGCGACTGAGCACCACGGCGTCCGGGTGCGTGTTCGCGTTGTCGAAGGGCAGGTCGGCGAGCGACCCGTGCGTCCACGGCGGGGCCAGCGGCGGTACGGAGGCCTCCCGTACCGCCCCGTCCATCCGTCGCACCTCTGGCTCGACCAGGACCGGCCCTCCGTACGCGTCGCCATAGGCGGAGGAGGGGTAGGCAGTGGACACGGGCGGCTCCTGGGGCGTGCAGCGAAGAACTGCTTGCTGCATGACGTACGTGCCTCGCACGCCGAGGCGCTCAACCGGCTGAACCCTCCGAAAGGGGTTACTGACGGTAGGAACGGGATCGTACGGCGTTCACATGGCGGGTTTGTGCGAATTCGGGGAGGGTCCGGAGCCGGGCCTGTGCAATCTCGGGGGTTACGTGAGGGTTCCTCATGTTCCGTACTCCCACCGAGCTCAGGTCCGCTCCAGGATCGCCGTCACCCCCTGCCCGCCCGCCGCGCAGACGGAGATCAGGCCGCGGGCGGGGGCGTCCCGTTCGGCGAGGAGGCGGGCCAGCGTGGCGATGATGCGGGCTCCGGTGGCGGCGAAGGGGTGGCCGGTCGCGAGGGAGGAGCCGACGACGTTCAGCCGGGCGCGGTCCACCGTGCCCAGGCCCCGCTTGTCCCAGGCGGCGAGCGTCGCCAGCACCTGGGAGGCGAACGCCTCGTGGATCTCGACGAGGTCGAAGTCGTCCAGGCCGAGGCCGGCCCGCTCCAGCATGTGCGGGACGGCGTGGGCGGGCGCCATGAGCAGTCCGTCCTCGCCGCCGGCCACGTCGCCGCCCACGAAGTCGACGGCCGCCGTCTCGTACGCCGTGAGGTACACCAGCGGCTCAAGGCCCCGCTCCCGGGCCCACTCCTCGCTCGCCAGCAGGACGGTGGCGGCGCCGTCCGTCAGCGGGGTGGAGTTCCCGGCCGTCATGGTCGGGTCGGGATGGTCGAGCCCGAACACCGGCTTCAGGGATGCCAGTTTCTCCACCGTCGAGCCGGGGCGCAGGTTCTGGTCGCGGGCCAGGCCGCGGAAGGGGACGACCAGGTCCTGGAAGAAGCCGCGTTCGTACGCCGCCGCCAGCCGCTGGTGACTGGTGGCCGCGAGTTCGTCCTGCGCCGCGCGGGCGATGCCCCAGGCGCGGGCGGTGACGGCTGCGTGTTCACCCATGGACAGGCCGGTGCGCGGCTCGGCGTTGCGCGGGATGTCGGGGACGAGGTGGCCCGGGCGCACCTTCGCCAGGGCCTTCAGGCGGGCGCCCGGCGACTTCGCCCGGCGGACCTCCAGGAGGATGCGGCGCAGGGTGTCGTTGACGCCCAGGGGTGCGTCGCTGGCGGTGTCGGCGCCGCCCGCGACGGCCGAGTCCGTCTGTCCGAGGGCGATCTTGTTGGCGGCGGCGATGACGGCCTGGAGGCCGGTGCCGCAGGCCTGCTGGACGTCGTAGGCGGGGGTGCTCGGGTGGAGTTCCGAGCCGAGGACGGTCTCGCGGGCGAGGTTGAAGTCGCGGGCGTGCTTGAGCACGGCGCCGGCGACGAACTCGCCGACCGCGCCCGGCTCCCGGAGCCCGTAGCGCTCGACGAGGCCGTCGAGGGCGGCGGTGAGCATCTGCTGGTTGGAGGCGGTGGCGTAGGGGCCGTCGGAGCGGGCGAAGGGGATGCGCGCTCCGCCGACGATCGCCACGCGTCGCACCGACTGTGACAGTTGCTGGGGGCTCATCTCGACCTGCTCCTCGTCCGTGACGTAGCCTTACCTCCGGTAACCTTACTCCAGAGTAAGCAGGAGTGGGGTCGACCACGCAGGAGTGGGGCCTCACGCACGAGCGGGGCTCCGAGCACGAGCGGGGCTCCAGCGAGCCTTTTTCAGCGAGCCGTCGTCGGGAACTGGGAGTCGTCATGGCCGACCGCTATCTGCGCTTCACGGGTACCGCGCCCGGCCGCTTCCTCACTCGCCGGCTGGGGCTGCCGCAGCCCGCGGCGCTGGCCCGCTGGTCCCCCGAGCGGCCCGTCCTGGACGGCGGCCTGCTGCACCTCACCGCCGGCCGCTCCGCCCTCGGCCTGGCACCGGTCCTGGCCCGCACGGGCCTCGGCCCGGCCGGCTCCGACCGCGCGGCCGCCGTCGTCCTGGACGCGACCGGAGTGCGGGACGTGGAGGCCCTGGCGGAGGTGCACGCCGCCCTGCATCCCGTCCTGCGGTCGGTCGCTCCGAGCGGGCGCGTGGTGGTGCTCGGCGCGCCCCTCGACTCCGCCGACCACCACCAGGCCGCGGCGCAGCAGGCTCTGGAGGGCTTCACGCGCTCCCTCGGCAAGGAGATCGGCCGGGGCAGGACGGTGAACCTGGTCCGGCTCACGGACGCCGCCGCCGCGGAGTCCACGCTCCGTTTCCTGCTGTCGCCCAGATCGGCATACGTCAGCGGGCAGGTCATCGAGGTGGGAGCCCCCCAGGAGACGACTCCTCCCCACGAGGGCCGCCCCCTGGCCGGCCGCACGGCTCTCGTCACCGGCGCCGCCCGCGGCATCGGCGAGGCGGTCGCCGAGACCCTCGCCCGGGACGGCGCCCGGGTCGTGGTGCTCGATGTGCCGCAGGCCGGGCAGGACGCCCGGCGCGTCGCCGACCGGCTCGGCGGCACCGCGCTGCTGCTCGACATGACGGCCGCCGACGCGGGCGCGCGGATCGCCGAGGCCCTACCCGGCGGCCTGGACCTGCTGATCCACAACGCGGGCATCACGCGCGACCGGCGTCTGGTGAACATGTCGGCCGAACGCTGGATCTCCGTCCTCGAGGTGAACCTGGCGAGCGTGCTGCGCACCACGGACGCCCTGCTGAAGGACGGGACGCTGAAGCGCGGCGGCCGGATCGTCGCCACCGCCTCCATCGCGGGGATCGCCGGCAACGCCGGCCAGACCAACTACGCCGCGAGCAAGGCGGGCGTCGTCGGCCTGGTCCGCTCCCTCGCGCCGCGCGCGCTCGAAGAGCACGGCGTGACGGTCAACGCGGTCGCGCCCGGCTTCATCGAGACGAAGATGACGGCCGCCGTCCCGCTGTTCATCCGCGAGGCCGGCCGCCGTATGAACTCCCTCGCCCAGGCCGGCCTCCCGGTCGATGTCGCCGAGACCACCGCCTGGCTGGCCCACCCGGCCTCGGGCGCGGTCAACGGCCAGGTCGTCCGCGTCTGCGGCCAGAGCCTGCTGGGGGCGTGATGGCCGACTCCACCGCCCTCGTGCTCACCGGGCCTCCCGCCCTCGCCCCGCTCCTGGCCCGCGGCGCCCTGCTCTCCCCCTTCAAACGCCCCCGTTCCGACGTGGAGTTCCCCCGCACCCGGCTCGTCCTGCCCGGCCTGCGCGTCGACCTCGTGCGGCTCGCGGCGTACGAGCGGGTCTGCGGGTTCCCCACCGGGGAGGACGCGCTGCCGGTGACGTATCCGCACGTGCTCGGGTTTCCCCTGGCCATGCGGCTGATGAGCGGCCGGGACTTCCCGCTGCCGCTGCTCGGTCTCGTCCACACGTCGATCACCGTCACGCGGCACGCCCGGATGCCGGCGAGCGGCGCGTACGAACTCTCCGTGCACGTCGAGGGGTTGGTCCCGCACCGGCGCGGCACGGAGGCGATGGTCGTCACCGAGGTGCGCGGCGGCGGGGAGCTCGTGTGGGAGTCGAGGAGCACGTACCTGGCCCGGCACCGCACGCACCGGCTGACCGCCGCTCCCCGGGAGGCCGGGGTACGCGAGCCGCTGCCCTCCGTCGCCGAGTGGCGGCTCGCCGGGGACGTCGGCCGGCGCTACGGGGCCGCGTCCGGGGACCGCAACCCGATCCACCTGCACCCGCTCACGGCCCGGCTGTTCGGCTTCCCCCGGGCCATCGCCCACGGCATGTGGACCGTGGCCCGCTGCCTGGCCGCGCACGGCGTCACGGAGTGCTGCCATCTCCGGGCGGAGTTCAGGGCACCGGTCCTGCTGCCCGGGACGGTGACGTACGCGGCGCGGGACGGCCGGTTCGAACTGCGTGGCCGCGAGGACCGGATCCATGTGACGGGGGACGTCTACCCGGCGTGAGGGCCCGTCGGCTCCTCTGGGGGCGCCCAGGGCCGCCCGGCCATGAGGTCGCCGAGCCCCGCCCAGGCGAAGTTCATCAGGGTGGCCGCGGCCTGGCGGGCGGTGACGCCCGGGGTGGCGTTGGCCCAGGCGGCGAGCGACTCGGCGGCGCCGACCAGGGCCTCGGCGAGCCCGGCCACCTCGCGCTCGGGCTGGTCGGGGTCATGGGGGTACCTCCCTGCTCGAGCGCAGCCGAGAGCTTGGGGGAGGGCCTCGCGGGCCCCGGCGAGGATCAGCTGGGTCACGAACGCGACGATCTCCTCGCGCATGGCGGTGACCTCGGCGGCGAACGGCTCGCCGTGGGTACGTGCCTGGAGATGCAGGACCGACCACGCGTCCGGGTTCTCGCCGGTGTGCGTGAAGAAGGCGCCGAGGCCTTCCCAGAGTTGCCGGTCGGCCGGCAGGTCACGGCGGACCCCGGCCCGTACCGCTTCGACGAGGGCCCCCGCCTCCCGGCGGATGCAGGCGGTGAAGAGGTCTTCCTTGGAGTTGAGGTACAGGTACACCAACGGCTTGGACACACCGGCCAGTTCGGCGATCTCGTCCATCGACGCGGCCATGTAGCCCCGTTGGCCGAAAATCTGCACGGCGGCGTCCAGCATCTGCTGTTCACGGACCGCGCGCGGCATCCGCTTGGTCTTCACGGCACCCATACCGCTTAGCGTACGGGCCCCCTGGAGGGCCCTCGCCCCGGAAGCCGGGGAAGGACCGCCCAGGGGGCCCGTCGACTCGTGCGGCCCGTCCGGCCGGTCAGGCGGTCGCGGGGACCGGCTCGGCCCTGTCGCGCGGCTCCTCGTCGAGCGGCTCGTCCAGGGAGGAGCCGTCGGCCGTGGCGTACGCGTCGCGGTCGAGCAGGTTCTCGCGGGCGGAGACCAGCACCGGGATCAGCGCCTGCCCGGCGACGTTGGTCGCGGTGCGGATCATGTCCAGGATCGGGTCGATCGCGAGGAGCAGGCCCACGCCCTCCATCGGCAGGCCGAGGGTGGACAGGGTGAGGGTCAGCATGACCGTCGCGCCGGTGAGGCCGGCCGTGGCGGCGGAGCCGACCACGGAGACGAACGCGATCAGCAGGTAGTCGCCGACGCCCAGCTGGATGTCGAAGATCTGGGCGACGAAGATCGCGGCGATCGCCGGGTAGATCGCGGCGCAGCCGTCCATCTTGGTCGTCGCGCCGAACGGCACCGCGAAGGACGCGTACTCCTTCGGCACGCCCAGCCGCTCGGTGACCTTCTGCGTCAGCGGCATGGTGCCGACGGAGGAGCGGGAGACGAACGCCAGCTGGATCGCGGGCCAGGCGCCCTTGAAGAACTGGACCGGGTTGACCTTGGCGACGGTCGCGAGCAGCGTCGGGTAGACGCCGAACATCACGATGAGGCAGCCGACGTAGATGTCGGCGGTGAACGTCGCGTACTTGCCGATCAGGTCCCATCCGTAGGTGGCGATGGCGTGGCCGATGAGGCCGATCGTGCCGATCGGGGCGAGCCGGATGACCCACCACAGCGCCTTCTGGAGCAGGCTGAGCACGGACTCGCTCAGGGTGAGGATCGGCTGGGCCTTCTCGCCGAGCTGGAGCGCGGCGATACCGGCGACGGCTGCCATGAAGACGATCTGCAGCACGTTCAGCTCGGTGAACGGCGTGATGACGTCGGTCGGGACGATTCCGGTCAGGAAGTCGATCCAGGAACCGGTGCTCTCGGGCTTCCCGCCGTCCTTCGGCGTGAGGCCGGTACCGGCGCCCGGGTTGGTGACCAGACCGATGATCAGGCCGATGCTCACCGCGATCAGCGAGGTGATCATGAACCAGAGGAGGGTGCGCGAGGCCAGGCGGGCCGCGTTGTTGACCTTCCGCAGATTGGTGATCGAGACCAGGATCGCGAAGAAGACGAGCGGGGCGACCGCGAGCTTCAACAGCCCGATGAAGGTGTCGCCGACCTTCTCCAGGGTGGTGACCAGCCAGGACAGGTCCTGGTCGCGCGCGAGCCAGCCGAGCAGCACACCCAGGACGAGACCGGCGAGTATCTGGGCCCAGAAGGGCACCTTGAAGGACTTCGTGTATGAGGACACGGACTGACTCCGTTGGGGGGACGCGTTGGGGGAACTGACGTGGGAGACGGCGGAGGGGGTTGCGCTACGTCAGGGACGACAGAAAGCGGACGCGCACCGACAGAGATCCACGTGCAGCCGCGCCACGAGCGGAACGCTCAGAGGCGAGGGGGGCGCGACTGCTGACTTCATACAACGACCTTAACACCTGAACTTTGGGGACCTCAAAGCCTGGCTTTGATAGGTGACGACCCACACACACCCATACAACGCAAAGCGCCCCGTTTCCGAGCATGTACGGAAACGAGGCGCTGGAACGTGTGTGAGGGGCCTTACGAGGCCTGTCCCTGGGCGCGGGCGGTGTCGTCGGCCCCGTCCTCCTGGCTGCGGTTCGCGTCCAGGTTGGCCTTCATCCGGTCCACCCGCTGCGCGACCTGCACGGACGCCCGGTCCCGCTCCTTGCGCAGCACCACGAAGCTGATCGGCGCGGAGATGAGCAGGGCGAGCAGCACGACCCACAGCCCGTTGCTGCTGCCGAGCCCACGCGGGGCGATACCGGAGTAGACGGCGCCCCAGACGACCACGAGGCAGCCCACGAAGATTCCGAGGCGCATCAGCGTGTAGCGGAGCATCTCAATCCACTCTTCCGGTTCGAACGGTCGGAACGCACCCAAAGGGGCACCGTCCAGTGAAGCACGCCGGGCGGCCGATCTTGCAGGGGGGTCAGGCCGGGGAGCGCAGCATGATGACGTCCTCGCGGTCGTCCCCCGGCGCCACCCGGATCGCGCCGGGGATGCGCCCGACCTCCTTGTAGCCGCAGGACTCGTAGAACCGCTCGAGACCGAGTCCGCCCCGGCAGGTCAACCGGATCGCCTCGATCCCGTCCATCGCCCGGGCGGCGTCCGCGGCGGCGGCGAGCAGCTCGCGGCCGTACCCCTTGCCCTGGTGCCGCGGGTGCACCATCACCGTGTACAGCCACAGCCAGTGCGTCATCAGGTGGTGCGTGTTGAAGGTCAGGAACGCGGTCGCCGCGACCTGCCCCGCCTCGTCGTGTCCGACGAGGAGCTTGGCCCGGCCGTCCGCCATCGACGCGAAGTGCTGCACCAGCACGGGGCGGATCTCCTCGCGCGTCACGGGCGGCACGAACCCGACCGCTCCTCCGGCGTTGGAGACATCGGTCCACAGGTCGAGCAGGCCGTCCCGCAGCTCGGGGGTGACGGCGGGACCGAGCGTATAGGTAAGGGGCATGGAAGGATTGTAGCCATTACGACAGTGCGTCGGCCGCCACGTGCAGGTCCGACACCAGCCCCCGGTACGCCGCCTCCCGGTCGTCGGACCGCAGCACCGAGGACGGGTGCACGGTCGGCACCAGCCGCTCCGGCCGCCCGTGGACATCCTCCTCCAGCACCGTCCCGCGCACCTGCGTGACCCGGAACGAGGACCCGAGCAGCGCCTTCCCGGCGGTGGCCCCCAGCACGACGATCAGCTCCGGCTCCACGACCGAGAGCTCCGCGGCCAGCCAGGGCCCGCACGCCGTCATCTCCCGCAGGTTCGGAGCCTTGTGGATCCGCCGCTTGCGGGGCTCGGCCCGCGTGAACTTGAAGTGCTTCACGGCATTGGTGACGTAGGCCTCGGAGGGATCGATGCCGGCCTCCTCCAAGGCCCGGTCCAGCAGCTTCCCGGCGGGCCCGACGAAGGGCTTGCCCTGCCGGTCCTCCTGGTCCCCGGGCTGCTCCCCCACGAGCATGACCCGGGCGTCCTGGCTCCCGGCACCGAACACGGTCTGGGTGGCGTCCCGGTGCAACGGACATCCCCGGCATTCGGCAGCGGCCTTCCGCAGGGCGGGAAGACCACCCCGCTCGGGCAAGAAGGGCTCAGCGGTGTAGGCGTCCTCAGGCGCCGAGGTCCTGACCATGCCCTCCGGGTACCCCCTCAGGGGCGCGGGACCCCATCGACATGCGGCTCCGCCGCGTGGGCGCGAGCAACCCCCCACGCACCTGAAGAGGCGATCACACCCGCATCGGCTGAGGCGACTCGCGACGCTCCGGGTCAGGCCCCTCGTACTCACGGATGATCTCGTACCGCGTGTTCCGCTCCACCGGCCGGAACCCGGCATCACGGATCAGATCGAGCAGATCCTCACGCGTCAGCTTGTTCGGCGTCCCGTAGTTGTCCGCGTCATGTGTGATCTTGTACTCGACGACGGACCCGTCCATGTCGTCCGCGCCGTGCTGAAGCGCGAGCTGCGCCGTCTGCACCCCGTGCATCACCCAGAACACCTTCACATGCGGCACGTTGTCGAACAGCAGCCGCGACACCGCGAAGGTCTTCAACGCCTCGGCACCGGTCGCCATCTGCGTCCGCGCCTGGAGGCGATTGCGCACCTTGCCGTCCTGCATGTCGACGAAGTCGTGCTGGTACCGCAGCGGAATGAAGACCTGGAAGCCGCCGGTCTCGTCCTGCAGCTCACGCAGCCGCAGCACGTGGTCCACCCGGTGACGGGGCTCCTCGATGTGCCCGTACAGCATCGTGCTCGGGGTCTTCAGACCCTTCTCGTGCGCGAGCCGGTGGATCCGGGACCAGTCCTCCCAGTGGGTCCGGTGGTCCACGATGTGCTGCCGGACCTCCCAGTCGAAGATCTCGGCGCCACCACCGGTGAGGGACTCGAGACCGGCGTCGATGAGCTCGTCGAGGATCTCCGACGCGCTCATCCCCGAGATGGTCTCGAAGTGGTGGATCTCCGTCGCCGTGAACGCCTTCAGGGAGACCTCCGGCAGCGCCGCCTTCAGCTCGCGCAGCGACCGCGGGTAGTACCGCCACGGCAGGTTCGGGTGCAGCCCGTTGACGATGTGCAGCTCGGTGAGGTTCTCGCCCTCCATCGCCTTGGCGAGCTTGACCGCCTCCTCGATGCGCATCGTGTACGCGTCCTTCTCCCCCGGCTTGCGCTGGAAGGAGCAGTACGCACACGAGGCGGTGCACACGTTCGTCATGTTGAGGTGGCGGTTGACGTTGAAGTGCACGACATCGCCGTTCTTGCGGGTGCGCACCTCGTGCGCCAGGCCGCCGAGCCAGGCCAGGTCGTCCGACTCGTACAGCGCGATGCCGTCCTCACGGCTCAGACGGACACCCGCCCTGACCTTCTCCTCCAGCTCGCGCTTGAGCCCGAGATCCATGCCCACACCTTTCTCCGAAGACGTCCCCCACCGTACGACCACGCCGCTACTCCTCCTCGGGCAGCTCCCCGACCCGGTTCTCCCACTTCGTGGAGAGCACGATCGTCGTACGCGTGCGGGACACGCCCTCGATACCGCTGAGCCGCCGGATCATCTTCTCCAGGCCGTCCACGTCCGCCGCCCGCACCTTGAGCATGTACGAGTCCTCGCCCGCGATGAACCAGCAGTCCTCGATCTCCGAGAGATCCTTGAGGCGCTGTGCCACGTCCTCGTGGTCGGTTGCGTCGGAGAGTGAGATGCCGATCAGGGCGGTGACGCCGAGGCCGAGCGAGGCGGCGTCGACGGTGGCCCGGTAGCCGGTGATGACTCCGGCGGCCTCCAGCCGGTTGATGCGGTCGGTGACACTGGGTCCCGACAGTCCGACGAGGCGTCCCAGCTCCGCGTAGGAGGCCCGGCCGTTCTCCCTCAGGGCCTGGATGAGCTGCCTGTCCACCGCGTCCATTGCGATCGAAGCCTTCCGCTGAAGTTGTCGTTGTGTCCGATGAGGTTCGGGTGTGCTCTCAGCCGTCGCGGTGCGCACCGCCGCCGAGTTCACCTTGCCAACGGCGGTAGAGCCGGTGCGGCACGCCCGCCGCGTCGAGTACGCGTCCGGCGACGAAGTCCACCAGGTCCTGGATGTGCGTCGCGCCCGCGTAGAAGGCGGGTGAGGCGGGCACGACGGTGGCGCCCGCGTCGTCGAGGGTGACCAGGTGCCGCAGGGTCTGGCCGTTCAGCGGGGTCTCACGCACGGCCACGATCAGCTTGCGTCCCTCCTTGAGGGTCACGCTCGCCGCCCGCTGGAGCAGGTCCTTCGACAGGCCGAGCGCGACCCCGGCCACGCTCGCCGTCGAGGCGGGCACGATGAGCATGCCCTTGGTGGGATACGACCCCGAGGAGGGCCCGGCGGCCAGGTCGCCGGCGCTCCAGTGTCGTACGGCGCCGATGTCGACGGAGAAGGTGTCCGGCTTGCCGTCCGCGCCCCGGGACAGCCATTCCCGCAGGTCGGCCTGCCAGTGGGCGTCCCGGAAGGAGATCCCGGTCTCGTCCAGCAGGGTCAGCCGGGAGGCCCGGGACACCACAAGATCGACGCTCTCTCCGGCGGCGAGGAGGGCCCGCAGCACGGCAGCGGCATACGGGGTGCCGGAGGCCCCGGACACCCCTACGATCCAAGGCGTACGCGGCATCTCGCCTGGCTTGACTGGGTTCACAACACCGAGCCTATCCGGCGCCGCAGGGTGGGAACCGGCCAAGGGGTGCGGGCCGTTGCACGAAGGGGACGAGCGAGCACTGGGGGTCGCCATGTCAGGTTCCGGAGCCGGGTGGTCGACGAGCGATCGTGCGCTGGCCGCGGGCAAGCTGATGCTCGCCTGGGTCGCGCTGCTGTGGCTGCTGGAAGTGGTCGACGTGGCCACGGGCCACGCGCTGGACGGCTTCGGCGTCACCCCCCGCGACCCTTCCGAGCTGGTCGATGTCGTCCCCTCGTCCTTCATCCACTTCGGCTTCGCCCATCTGGCGGCGAACACCGTGCCGCTGCTGGTCCTCGGTTTTCTCGCCGCGCTCGCGGGCCTGCGCCGGTTCCTGCTCGTCTGCGCGCTGATCATCGTCGTCGACGGCCTGGGCGTCTGGCTCATAGCCCCGGACCGCACCAACACCGCGGGCGCCTCCGGCGTGATCTTCGGCCTCTTCGGATTCCTCCTGGTCAGCGGCTTCGTCGAGCGCCGCCCCCTGGGCGTCCTGGCGGGCGTCCTGGTCGCCGCGATCTGGGGCGGCTCGATCCTGGCGGGTCTGGCCCCGACCCAGACGGGCGTCAGCTGGCAGGGCCATCTGCTGGGCCTGCTGGCGGGTGTCGCGGCGGCGTTCGTGTTCCGCCGCGACCCGGCGGCGCCGCCCGCGCTCACACGGTGAGGCCGCGCACCAGCAGATCCAGCAACGCGCACACGAACAGGGCGATCCCGATGAAGCCGTTGACGCTGAAGAACGCGCGGTTCACCCGGGAGAGATCGTGCGGGCGGACGATCGAGTGCTCGTAGAGGAACGCCCCGGCGACGATGAGCAGGCCCAGCCAGAAGAAGGCGCCCGCGCCGGTGGCGAGGCCGTACCAGACGAAGAGGGCCGTCGTGAGGGCGTGGCAGACCCGGGCGCCCCACACGGCCGCCGGGATGCCGAAGCGCGCCGGGACGGACATGACGCCGATCTCACGGTCGGTCTCCACGTCCTGGCAGGCGTAGATCAGGTCGAAGCCGCCGATCCAGATCCCGACGGCGAGACCGAGGATCACCGCGTCCCAGGACCACTCCCCCGAGATCGCCAGCCAGCCGCCGACCGGGCCCATGGCCTGGGCGAGGCCGAGGATGGCCTGCGGGAAGTTCGTGAACCGCTTGCCGTACGGATAGACCACCATCGGGATCACCGCGATGGGGGCCAGCGCCAGGCACAGCGGGTTGAGCAGGGCCGCCGCGCCGAGGAAGACGACGAGGGCGATGAGCGCACCCGTCCAGGCGTGCTTCACCGACATCGCGCCCGTCACCAGTTCGCGCTGCGCCGTGCGCGGGTTACGGGCGTCGATCTCCCGGTCGATGATCCGGTTGACGGCCATGGCGAACGTACGCAGGCCCACCATGCAGACGGTGACCAGCAGCAGCTTGCCCCAGTGGATGTTCTTGTCCCACTGGAACATCGCCGTGAGCGCGGCGATGTAGGCGAAGGGCAGCGCGAAGACCGAGTGCTCGATCATCACCAGCCGCAGGAAGGCCTTGGTGCGTCCCGGCTGCGGGATCGCGGCGGAAGCGGAACTCACAGGCCGTACTCCTTCCAGCGGCGGTCCACCTTCGCGGCCGTCTCCGGGTCCGACTCCACCATGTCCGGCCAGCCGCCGTCGCGGGTGTAGCCCTCCTCGGGCCACTTCTTCGTCGCGTCGATCCCGGCCTTGCCTCCCCAGAACTGCTGGTACGAGGCGTGGTCGAGGTGGTCGACGGGGCCCTCGACGACCGACAGGTCGCGGGCGTAGTCCGTGTTGCCCAGCGCCCGCCAGGCGACCTCGTGCAGATCATGCACGTCACAGTCGGAGTCGACGACCACGATCAGCTTGGTCAGGGACATCATGTGGGCGCCCCAGACGGCGTGCATCACCTTCTGGGCGTGCTTCGGGTACTTCTTGTCGATCGAGACGATCGCGCAGTTGTGGAAGCCGCCCGCCTCCGGCAGGTGGTAGTCGACGATGTCCGGCACGATGATCTTCAGCAGCGGCAGGAAGAAGCGTTCCGTCGCCCGGCCCAGCGGCCCGTCCTCCGTCGGCGGGCGGCCCACGACGATCGACTGGAGCAGCGGCCGCTTCCGCATCGTCACGCAGTCGATCTTCAGCGCCGGGAAGGGCTCCTGCGGCGTGTAGAAGCCGGTGTGGTCGCCGAACGGACCCTCGGGCAGCATCTCGCCCGGCTCCAGCCAGCCCTCGATCACGACCTCGGCCTGCGCCGGCACCTGGAGCGGCACGGTCTTGCAGTCGACCATCTCGATCCGCTTGCCCGCGAGGAACCCGGCGAACAGATACTCGTCGATGTCGCCGGGCAGCGGCGCGGTGGAGGCGTACGTCACGGCGGGCGGGCACCCGAAGGCGATCGCGACGGGCAGCCGCTCGCCCCTGCGCGCGGCCACCTGGTAGTGGTTCCGGCTGTCCTTGTGGATCTGCCAGTGCATGCCGATGGTGCGCTTGTCGTGCCGCTGGAGCCGGTACAGCCCGAGGTTGCGTACGCCGCTCTCCGGGTCCTTGGTGTGTGTCAGCCCCAGATTGAAGAACGACCCGCCGTCCTTCGGCCAGGTGAAGAGGGCGGGCAGCTGGTCGAGGTCGACGTCGTCCCCGGTGAGCACGACCTCCTGCACGGGGCCGTCCTTCACCTTCTTCGGCGGCACGTGGGTCATCGCACCGAGCTTGCCGAAGGCCTCCCGGACGCCGACGAAGCCGTGCGGCAGCTCGGGCTTCAGCAGCCCGCCGATCCGCTCGGAGATCTCGGCGTACGACTTGAGGCCCAGCGCCTTCAACAGCCGCCGGTCCGTGCCGAACACGTTCATCGCGAGCGGCATGCTCGACCCGCGCACGTTCTCGAAGAGCAGGGCGGGGCCGCCGGACTTCTGCACCCGGTCGACGATCTCCCCGACCTCCAGGTACGGGTCCACCTCGGCCTTGATGCGCTTGAGGTCGCCCTCGCGCTCCAGCGCCCTGAGCAGGGAGCGAAGATCGTCGTAAGCCATGGGGTCCAGTATCCCCGAGCCGCTACCCTGGCCTGGAACCACCCACCACTTTCGCTGAGAGGCCGCATGCTCCGGGTACTGATGTTCCTCGTGCCGCTGGCACTCAGCGTCTACGCGTTCATCGACTGCATCAGCACGAAGGACGACGAGATCCGCCACATGCCCAAGCCGCTGTGGGCGATCCTCGTACTGCTGTTTCCGCTGGTCGGGTCGATCTCCTGGCTCATCGCCGGCAAGAAGCGCAGCCCCGCCGCCGACGGCTGGTCCGGGGCCCGCGGCGGCCGCTCCAGGCAGTGGGTGGCGCCCGACGACAATCCCGACTTCCTGAAGTCCCTGGACAAGGACAAGGACGCGGACCCGGATCCGGACCCCGACGAGCGCAGGCGCGAGGAATAGTGCTTGTGCGGCTGCCGATCTATTGAGTCGACAGCCGCTCAGAGCTGCGCGAAGCTCCTCGCGATGACTCAACGAACCGATACACCCTCCGCCTGGGACGAGCGTACGCAGCTGGTCACCTTCCTGGACTACGCCCGTGACACCGCGCTGGCCAAGTGCGAGGGCGTGTCAGCCGAGGACGCCCGCAAGGCGCCGCTCCCGAATTCACCGCTGATGACGTTGCGCGGGCTGATCAGCCATCTGCGCTGGGTCGAGCACTACTGGTTCCAGGTGATGTTCCTGGGCGAGGAGCCTGCCGGGCCGCTCGCGGGGGCGACCGACGATGATCCCGACCCCGAGATGCGGACCGCGGTCGACATCCCGCTGCCCCGGCTTCTCGCCGAGTACCAGGAGCAGAGCGCCCGTTACCGCCGCCTGGTGTCCGAGCACGACCTGAACGCGACGGCCAAGCGCCCCATCGGCGACGGCCGCCATGTCGACCTCCGCTGGGTGATCCTCCACCTGATCGAGGAGACGTCCCGCCACAACGGCCACCTCGACGTCGTGCGTGAACTCGTCGACGGGCGGACCGGCGTCTGAGGCCGGCACTCAGAGGGCGGCGGTGAACGCCGCCCAGGCGGACCGGCCGACGACCAGGACAGGTCCGTCAGGGTTCTTGCTGTCGCGGACGGGGACGGTTTCGGGGAAACCGGGGGCTATTTCTATGCAGTCCCCGCCGTTGGCGCCGCTGTGACTGCTCTTGATCCAAGTCGCCGCGCGGAGCTGGTGGCTGGTCATCGGCCTCGTACCCTTCCCTCACGTCGCTGATCAGATCGGCGGACTGAGGTGCTGACAGGGCGTCCGCCCTGAGCAAATCATAAGTGCGCATGTGCTGCGCGAAGACGGCCGGATCGTCGCTGAAGTGGCCACGATCCAGCGACTCCGAGTACACCCACCGCTCGGCGTCGGGAAGCTCGATCAACGACAGGGACGTATCGGGCCGGTCGATCTCCGGGCGGTTTGATGGAGCGATCTGGATGCGGATGTTGGGCAGGCTCCCCACGGCAAGCAGGTGGTCGGACTGGTCCCGCATGACCTCCGGGCTACCGACCATGTTCCGCAGACAGCTTTCGTCGAGCACCACGAGGTAGAACGGGCCGCCCTCCACGAGGAACCGCTGCTGACGGCTCATCCTCGCCCGGACCCTCTCCGCCACATCCTGGACGTCGGCGAGGCGGCGACTGAACAGCGCGGCGGCGTAGCCGGGTGTCTGCAACAACCCTGGTATCACCTGGGTTTGGTAGGCGCGGATGGCGACGGCCTCCGCATCCATACGCGCCCTGCGCGCGAACCAATCCGGATGCTCCACCTGCGGATACCAGTCGATGCGGCCCCACAGCCGCGCCAACACCCCACCCGTACTCAGAAGTTCGTCACAGGTCTTGGCGAACGTGTCCTGCGGAACCCTCGTACCGGCCTCCACCCGCGCCACATGAGAGCGGTCGCAGGGGATCTGCCTCGCCAGCGCCTCCTGCGTGAGCAGCGCCGCCTCGCGGAAATGCCGGAGCACCTCCCCGAACACCGCGGCCGTACTCGCCCCCGAGTCCGCTCCGCCGTTCCGTCGGCTCACGGCTCCCCCTCCGTGACAGTGCACCGGTGTCACACGCCAAGCATTGAACCGGACTGTTCCCGTGCGCAACGCTCGATACACCCAGAGTGACGGAGGTGCGCGAAATGGAACCGGGAACGCTCGTCTACGACTCGCAAACGCGCAAGGTCGGCGAGTACCAGGACAGGACCGGCCCGTACGTGATGCTGCGCCCGGTCGGCGGCGGCCGGGAATGGCAGGCGGACCCGGCGAGGATCCGTGAGGCGACACCGGAGGAGCGGCTCAGCGCGGGCGTGCGCGCGCTCAACGACCGTTCCAGGGAGGGACTGTCGGCCGACGCGACCCGGCCGCCCTCCCCCGTGAGCGGGTGCGCGGTATGTGAGGACCTGGCGCTCCGGCGGGACCGCGCACGCGCGGCGTTCGACGGTAGCGCCGTGACGGACGCGAACATGTTGCTGCGCCACCACCAACGCGCGGAGCACGGTGGGGAGTCGACCGGCCACAGGATCTTCCGCTACGTGCCGTACACGATCGTCCAGGACCCGTCCGCCCTGCCCGAGTACGAGGCGCGCTGCGTCTCGGGCGAGGAGGCGGACTGCGGGGCCGGTTCCGGAATCCGTTCGGCGCCGGCCGAGGTCGAGGAGTGGCAGCGCAGGCACACCCAGGAGACGAGGCACCTGCGCTACCGCCGCTGCTTCGCCGACTACGCGGTCCTGCGGCGGCAGGGGTGAAGCCCGGCCGGTGTCCGTCAGGGGCCGTCGGTCATCTTCCGCAGCGCCGACGGGAGTTCCTTGACCGAGTCGGCGACGGCGAGACGGTACGCGCCGGGGTCCTCGGCCACCGCGATGGCGACGGCCGGGTCCACGCCCCGGAGGGCGAACGCCGTCATCAAGGCCGGACCCTCGCCGTCGTCGCCGTCACCCGGGGTGTCGTCGCACGCCGGGCGGGTGGCGCTGCCGAGCGACTCCCCCACGGGGACGTCGGTCTCCTCGCGGCCCAGGTATCTGCGGCTGTCGTACTCGATGACGTACGCGCACGATGCCTGGGGCTGCGCTTCGTCGTCCGGGGACGCCGCCGTGCAGCCCACGGACAGCGAGAGCAGAGTCGCCGCGAGCAGCGCCCGTGCGGGGCCGTGGCCGACGCGCGTCGGTGACGCCTTCATGGGTGGTGGGCCTCCTCGGGGAGCGTGCGCTCCGGCTCGGTGCATACGCTACGAAGACGTGGGCGAGTGCGGATCGGTTCGGTTCGGTTCCCGGGCACTCCCTGGGAGACCAGCCGTCCCCGAGGAGAAGCGGCCCGCGATCAGACGTCCGGCCGTCGCGAAGGCCTCGCGGATCGCCTCCAGGTCGTGCTGTCCTTCAAGTCTTCCATTGAAGTTCAGTGTTGAGACTTGAGAGCACCTTGCGTCCGGTCGGCTGCCGTAACCTTCAAATCGATGACGAACGACCACCGCCTGCGCCCCGTCGACCTGGCCCGGCTGGCCGGTGTCTCGACGCAGCAGATCCGCAACTACGAGGACGCCGGTGTGCTCCCGCAGGCCGCGCGGACCCCGTCCGGCTACCGCGTCTTCGGGGAGGTGCACCGCGACGCTCTGCTGGCGTACCGGACGCTGATGCGGGGGTACGGTCCCCTGACGTCGGCGGGGATCATGCGGACCCTGCACACGGGGGACGTTCCGGGCGCGCTCGCACTGGTCGACGCCGCGCATGCCGCCCTGCACGAGGAGCGGGTGTCGCTGCGGGCGGCGAGCGAGGCCCTGGAACTTCTCGCGGCCGAACCGCCCGCCCCGCTGCCGCGTTCGGGCGGGCTGCGCATCGGTGAGGTGGCGGCGCTGCTGGGCGTACGGACCTCCGCGCTGCGGGTATGGGAGGGGGCCGGGCTGCTCACACCCGGGCGCGAGCGCGGTACGGGCTACCGGGTCTACGAGCCGGCCGATGTGCGCGACGCCCGGCTCGTGCACACCCTGCGCCGCAGCCACTATCTGTTCGACCAGATCAGGCCGGTGCTGGAGGGGCTGCGGCGCGAGGGCAGCAGCGCGGCGCTGCGGGCGGCCGTCGCGGCTCGCGGCCAGGCACTGACGGCCCGCAGCAGGGTGATGATCGAGGGCGCGGGCGCCCTGCACGCCTATCTCGACCGGCTCACCGCAGCCGGGACGACGACAGGATCGACAGCAGACGGGCCGGGACCATCAGTCCCGTGATGACGGCCGGCGCGCCCAGCGCCCAGCGGGTCGGCTCGATGCCGCCGGCAGCTGGGCCAGGAGCATCCCACAAGCAGGTGGCACGCCGACTCTGGATCAAGGAGCCTTGTTCGCCTCATCGGTCATCTTCTGAAGCCTCGCACGCCCAGCCACTTATCGTGGAATTCCTCAGGCCTCAGAGTGGACACTTCCGCCTGGGCGGACAGAGTGGGTGGCGTCGAGTCCCACCTCTCGGGCTCGGCGTATTGCTCGCCACTCGAAGTCTCCTTCACCGACCTGAGAGGCTTGCCGCGGAACATCTCGAGCCACTCGCGAGTCCCATCCGGATGCGTCGACTCAACGATCTCAACCAACATCCCGTCGTAATCCTCCGGAACGATGTGCAGGCAGAGCAATTGGAGGTCCCACATAACGACTCGGACGCGTCGTCCCCCGTTGTCCTCGCAGCGGTAGGGAGGATCGAAGTCATCGACGTATTCGATTGTTTCTTCAAGCTCAGGGACGCTGTCAATCACATGCCGCGTCCCTTCTTCGTCGGTGAAATGCAGTGGGAATTCTGGTGACATTTTCGACTCCCTTCGTCGCAACCCGCTCACAGTACCGAGGCCGCGGCACAACACGAGGTGTCGCGCCGCAGCCTGACAGATAGGTACCTAGCTACCAGCGCTTCCACCACGGCTTGCCGCGTGGCGCCGGATCCCAGGGCCGATGGCGGCCTATGCCGGGACGCCGGTGGTAGTGCGGACGGTACTTTCCGCGCACCTTGTGGTAGTGGACGCCGAACTGTCTACGGCCGTTGTACCTGAGGTCGCAGCCGAAGCCGCCGGCGTTGGGGAATCGCACACAGCGAACGCGGGTCTTCCTGACGATGTTCCTGGCGCCGTTCCAGGCTCGCCGAACAGCGGGTCCAATCTTCCGACAGGACCTCCAGCACCACTGGAGACCGCGGCCCACCCAAGCCACCCAGCGACCGTCAAGATCGTACTTGTTTACAGGGTCGGCATACGTGTACTCGTAGGCATTCGCACTTCCTCCATACACCGGATCGATGGACAGGAAGCGTCCGGTAGCGGGGTTATACAGCCGGACGCCCATAAGGGTAAGGCCGGTTAGGGTCTCGGTGGAGCGTTGTTTGGCCCCGAGCCAGTTGTAGCGGGTGGCCTGCTGCTCCGGACGGGGGTTTCCGTACTCGTCACTGTCCAGGGCGGTCGGTGCCTGGGTCGTGTCCAGCGGCAGTTGGAGGGCGACGTCGCCGCGGATGGTGGTGAGCTGCAGGACGGTGTCGCCGGTTTTGCTCGTAGTGGCTGCGAGATCTCCGGAGGTGCCCCCCACGTTACGGGTCAGGTCTCCGGTGGCGTTGTCCTCGATGATCCAGCGCGGGTTGTCGCTGTCGCTGTCGTAGTGGTTGGTCTTGGATGCGGTCTGCGCCCAGGTGGTGCCGCTGCCGGTTTCGACCTTCCAGGAGCGGAAGCGCAGGGCGGCGTCGAGTTGCCACGTCTGGCGCTGGCCGTCTGCGGTGAGCTGGTGGGCGAGGTCGTTGGTGTAGTAGTTGATGGTGCTGCCTGGCAGGGCGGAGGTGCGGCCGAACGCGTCGTAGCTGTAGCCGGAGTTCACGAGGCGGTCGGCGCTGTCATAGGTGTAGTTGGTGGTGGTCGCTCCCGTAGAGGTACAGGCACCGCCGGAGGCCGCGGTGGCAGTGGCCAGTGATTTGCGGTTGCTGCGCTGGTCAAAGGAGTAGGTCCGGCGGGTACAGACCTCGCCGACGGTGTCGTCGACTCCTGTGAGACGTCCGGCCTTGTCGTAGGTGTATCTCTGGGCGGACCAGCCCTGGTGGCTGGTGGCCTGGCCGTGGACGTTCTCGGTGACGGTGTCGGCATAGACGGTGACGTCGTCGCTGTCGCGGATGTAGGTCCGGGAGGTGCTTGCTCCGGTGGTGTCTTCGGTGACATTCAGGGTGTAGCCGCCGGGGAGTTTCTCGGTGGCGACGGATCCGTCGGCGTCGTAGGTGGCGGAGAAGTCACCGGCGACGGAGTCTCTGGTCTTGGTCACCAGACCGCGTGGTTCGGCGGTGTGGTCGTAGGTGTAGGTCACCGTCGAGGGGGCGGTGTCTGCCCTCTTGACCGGCCGGTCCAGCTTGTCGTACTCGGTGGTGGTCCTGCCTCCGTCGGCGTCGGTGTAGGAGATCAGCCGGCCGAGCTTGTCGTAGCCCTTGGTGATGGTTCCGCCAGTGGGCGAGGTGACCTTGATGGTCCTGCCGGTGGCCGGGTCGTACTCCGTGGTGGATTCCGGGACGGGTTGGCCGAAGGTGCCCGTGGTGGTGGTCTTCTCCGGGCGGCCTGCAGCGTCGTAGGTGGTGGTCGTTGTGCGGGTCTTGTCGTTGGCTGTGTCCACGACCTCGGTGGACTGCCCCCAGTAGTTGTACTCGGTGGTGGTGTCGGGCAGGTTGGCCGGATTGGAGCCACCGCCGGTGATAGCGCCGGCCGGTCCGGTCCAGCACACCTGGTCGGCCCATTCGGGACGACCGTTGCAGGAGCCGGTGCCGTCGGCTGCCCAGTATTCGGCAATGCGGGTGGCTGCGTCGTTGCCGGTGGAGCCGGGCAGTGACTGTGACGTGACGCGGCCTTGGGCGTCGTAGTCGGTGGCGGTGGTGAGGTTCAGGCCGCCGGCGTCCTGGATGGTGAGGGTGGGCAGACCCTTGGCCCAGTCGTACTGGGTCTCGGTGACGCGCTTCTCACTCATGATCGAGTAGTAGTCGCGCACGCGGGCGCCGGTGATCTCCAGGGTTACCTGGTCCTTGACCTTGGCGGTACCGTCGGTGGGCCGGCCGTTGTCGTACTCCTTGACGGTCCAGGTGCGGGCGGGCACGGAGGTGCCGGCCTCGACCAGGACGGTGCTGCCTTCCTTGAGGTCCTCGCTCAGGTCCACGCGGTGGATGGGGCCGAACTCTTCCAACTCACGGGTGCCGGTTTCGTTGTAGAGCGAAGTGGTCGACAGTAGGTGGGCCCTCTCCGACGACGAACGGGCGATGATTCCCAGGTCTGTCAGAGTGTCCTTGTGCGCGTCGCTGCTGCCGAGGGCGAGTTTGCGGTTGGCTGCGGTCAGCTGGCGGACGGTGTTGCCGAACCGGTCGTACTCGGTCGTGCTGATCACCTTGCCCGGCTCCACGGTGTTGACCTCACGGCCGGAGGCGTTGAGGTAGTGGATGATGGCGCGGTTGTAGCTGCCGGACGTCAGGGCAGTGCCGTCGTTCGACTGCGGAACAGCGTCGGCAGGGAAGAGGGCAGTGGCATCGCTCGGTGCGTCGAGCTGGCCCCAGGCGACGATGCTGGAGGCACCCATGGCGTGGGGGGCCTTGGTGCCGGTCAACGGGACGCCGTAGACGATGCTGGTGACTGCCTCCCCCTCGATGGTGCTGGCCGTGCCCTGCTTGAGTGCCGGACGCGAAAGCTTCAGCAACATGCCGTCGCCGGGTGCGGTGCCGCTGCCGGCGTTGCCGTAGGTAAAGGTGTAGGGCAGTTCTCCGGGCGGCTGCATCCAGGTGACGCGGCCCTCGTGGTAGGCGTACTGGGTCTCGGCCTGCTGGCCGATGCGGGGGTCCCAAGACTGGCGCAGCCGGCCCTGAGAGTCGTAGCGGTAGGTGGCCACGGCAGTCGCAGTCGCAGCCGCGGCGCCGGGGGCGGTTGCCCAGAGCCGGATCTGCTTGACCTGTCCGGTGAAGTCGCCGAACTGGGTGTCGGTTTCGGTGCCGGTGGCGGTGGTGGAGGTCGCGTAGGTGAATTCCAACACCCGGCAGCCCTTGGTGGACGGGGTGGCTTCGCAGGTTGCCGCGGTCGCCGCCGAGGTCGGTGCGATGATCCGCTTAGGGCGGGCCAGGACCTTGCCGCCAATGGTCACCGCCTCGGAGACCACCTTGGTGACGGAGTTCGCCAGGCCGTCCAGCAGAGTGCTGGAAACTTGCCAGGTGGTGCCGCCGGCGGGCTTGGTGAACGTGGTGACCGTTCCCTCGGTGTCGGACAGGGTGAAGGTGCCGCTCACGCTGCCCTTGAGGACCAAGTCTTCCGCGCCCGGCTCGGGGATCCAGCCGGTCTTGGCGGAGTTGGCGGTGAAGTTGAGAGCGTCGCCCTCGGCCGTCACCACCGCTACCGCATTGTCGGCGATCTTCTGCAGGTGGTTGAAGTCGGACTCGGTCGTGTCCGCCACGGTGCCCGACACCCACTCCTTGCCGAAGATGGCAGCCTGGCCCTCCTGCTTGGCGCCCTGGTCGGGTGTGCGGGAAGAAGCGGTGCGGCTCACCGACATGTCGAAGAACGAGGCGTCGGTCTCGGACAGGGTGTAGTTGCCGGTGAGCAGGTTCAGCGAGCCGGGACCGGTGTCGGTGGTTGCCGCGCCGTCGGCATTGCGGTCCACGATCGCTGTCAGCGGAGCGGTGCTGGAGGATGCGGAGTTGGGGCCGGTGAAGTCGGCCTTGATCTGGATCGTTCCACCTGGGGAGACAGTGCTGGTGGCATTCCACACCAAAGGCGCGTTCTTCCCCTGCGTCAGCGCAACCGGCCAGGCAGTGAGCGCGGTATCGTCCGCGGTGACGTCACCCGCCGGGATCTTCAGCCAGGCGTCCGCTTCCGAACGACGCCAGGAGAACGAGACCTTGTCATACTTGGCGGCCTCGGCCTCGGCGACTAGCGGCAGTCGGCGTGCGGTGCGCTCACCCTCGGAGGGCTGGATGAATCCGCCCGAGCCGGCGTGGAAGATGTACTCCAGCACCTCGGACTTGTTGTCGGCCTTGTCCACCGAGCGGACCTGCAGGGTGTGTGTGCCGTTGCGCGGTGGGGTGACGGTGATGTTCTTGGCCGTGCCCGAACCGCCTGTGGCGACCTTGGTCCAGGTCACCCCGTCCAGGGACCACTCCAGCCAGTTGTGATCACTTCCGGGCGGAGTGACGGTGAACGTCCCTCCCTGGCCGGCGCCCTTGACCCACTGCCCGGACGGGTAGTCCGTCGAGGTGATCTTCGTCGGTGCGGACGGGGCGGAGGTGTCGACTGTGAACGTCTTCCATGCCGACCAGCCGTTGTTGTAGTGGGTTCCGTCATACGGGCTGGTGCGGAACTTGTACGTCTTGCCGTTGGCCAAAACCCCAGAGGGCACGGTCACGGACGCGGCGGATCCGGAGGCCACGAACTTGGAGACCAGGTTGCTGCCGATCTGGGTGTTGCTGGCCGCGTCATACACCTGGAAAGTGCCGTTGACTTTGTCTCCGTCGGCGTCGACGAAGGTGTCCCTCAACGTGGGCGTAGCCGTGTTCACGACATTGGCGCCGTTGTATGAGAAGAACGGCGGCCCGGCCTCCTGCTTGGTACCGGTCTTGGGCCGGAAGTTGTAGTTCACTACCAGCTTGGGCGGGTTAGTGGCGGCATTGGCGGAGTTGACCCGCTTCCACTGCGCAGCTACCGACTCGCTGGATGCTCGCAGACCCATGTGGCCGCGGCTGGTCTTGGCCGTTGCCCACTCCTGCACCAGCGAGGTCACATCCGCGTTGATCCACCCGTCGGGCTGTGTCGAACAGCCGGCGTTGCCGCGGGTCTCGCTCGAGGTGGCCTTCTTCGCCGTCATCGCCGGGCGGTTGGTCCACCGGCTGGATGTCGAGGCCGCACCCGAGGACCACACCTCCCATGGGTAGAGCTTGCAGTCGGTGTTGCCGGAGTGGAAGTTCCACAGCGACAGCTTGGCGCTGGAGACCAGCGCGTCCTGGACGCCGCTGGTGTTCCAAGTGATGAAGGACTGCGCGGTGCGCGGCGTGCCGTCGGCGTTCGTGGTGCCGGGGTTACCGAAGTCCAGCTCAGTGTCGGTGGACAGGTCGACGCTCTCGCCCTGCTGCACATAGGTGTCGAAGACATTGGACAACGATGACGTCGACGGGTCGATGGTGACCGGGTACCGCGTGTCAGGGTTCGCCAGGAACTTCGCATCCGGGGTGACGACCAGGTCCACGCCCCCCTTGGCCCTGACGACCTTCATAGCGACCCTGGCCCGATTGGTGTACTCACCGGAGCGCTTGTCGACGGCCGAATCCCACATCATCGGCGCGGGCATGACAGCCCGCTTCTTGCTCTTCTTGTCGGTGAACAGGACGCTACCGTCCTTGAGCTGCTTGACCTTCAACCCTTTGGCCTTCAGCGGCAGCGTGTAGGAGTAGGCCTCCGATCCGGGCCGCTCCTTCAGCTCGACATACTGCTCGAACCCGGTCCTGGTCGCCTCCACCACGACATCCGCCCCGGGTACGGCGTTGGAGTACTCCGCCCGAGTCCCGTCCAGTTTCGGCTTGGGCAGTCCCCCCTTCCACTGCAGAGCGATCTGTTCGTCCCCCTCGCCCAGCGTCACCAGGTCCACGGCCTTGGCCTGCCGTGCGGCCTTCAGCGACTTAGCCGGCGTACCGGTGCGGCCCGCCAGGCGCAGCTTGTTGGGATGGGCCACCGGAGCCACTCCGTCCCCCGAGGCCCGAAGGTCCGCATCCACATCGACCCACGCGCCGTCCCGCTTGAAGCGGACCGGTCCCGCTGCCATCTCGGTGGTCAGACTGCCGTCCTTGTTCACCCACGTCGTCGACGTCTCGGTGCGCTCGCTCAGCGCCTCCACCCGCCGGCCCGACAACCGGGCAGCGACCTTTGCCGACGCGGTGTCCTTGGCGACAGAGACCCCCTTGACCTTGGCTCTGTCGCTCTTGGCTGAACGGCCCTCATCGGCCGCAGGAGCAGCTGAAGCCGCTCCCTCCAGCAACGTCACAGACATGAGAACCGCCAGCCCGCCCGATATCCATCGCAGACTCCGGCTTTGCTCATGCCATACCCGCCCTCTCTCCTCAGGAGAAGGCATCACTTCATCAGGTCTCACGAATCCATTCCCGTCTTTCACCTGCGAGGAAACTGTGAACGAACGGAAAAGTAACCAGGGACACAAGGTCACCAAAATCACCAAACGCCCAACTCGGTCGCTCTCGCCCCCGGGAATGCGCATGACCTTGATCACAACGCGCAATGTCATGAATTCGGAACTCTGCATTCCAGCAATACGGAATCAGTCAAAGAGACTAGAACACGCCAGCCAGGTTGACTGAAGAAGACCTATCCTCATGGCCGAAACCGAGCACTGCGTGTCAGTGGCAAACCGGTCCGCCGTACCAACCCGCCCGACCTCCCCGCCGAGTCGCAGATAAGATCCACCCGGTCCCAGCCACCGGCCGGGACATCGCACCCGGGCCCGCCGCCACCCGCTCGAAACCAAATGCTCAAACGGCAGACTCTCGGAAAGCCCTCCATGAACCCTCGCGCACCACTCTTCTGCACGTACACCATCGCCGCAGCCATCCACTCCGCCGCACTCATCACGCTCCTCACCCACGGCACCCGAACCGCCCTCAACTTCACTCTCCCAGCCCTCGGATCGCTTATTGCCGTATGGCTCGTCCACCACGGCACACCAACCCCACGCCGCGTAAGAGAAACAACCAGACCCAGATAGACCGCGCGGAAATACAGGGGTTTCCCTCGCGGTAATCAGCCCGCGCCGGGCCCGGGTGACGCCACGACGTCGGTAGACACCTTCAGCAGGACGCCCTCGAGCGCGATGGCCACACCGACGGACAGCCGGCCGCCGACGCCCGACTCCGCGACGCGGTAACCGGCCCCGGCCATGAGCGCCGCGTCCGCGAGGTAGGCGCCGAGACGGTCGACGTAGATGCCGGATGCGCTGTTCTGCCCCTTCCATCGGGTGACTTCGCCGTCCACGCAGTCGAAGAGGAGGAAGGGCTACATCAGGACGACGGCCAGCACGGCCCCCTCAGGCCCGGGATCATCAGCCCGGCGCCGGACGCCACTCCGCACACCCCCATGGTCCAGGTGAGCTGGTCCGGGGTGACGGGCCTGCGCACCAACTGCCGGGTGAACCGCAGGGAGATGCTGCGCATGTCCAGCCGGCCCGCCCAGTGCTCGCCGTTGCGGCTCGCCAGCTTCGCCTGCGGCCGGCAGACCTCCCGCAGCTCCCCCAGAACCGGGCAGCGGCCATGGCCGTTCCTCCACACCAGGGGGACCGACCGCCGCCCGTGCGGCGATGATCGGGCCCGGTTACAGAGAAGGGGTGCGCGGTCATGGATGAGGGCATGGACCCGGCACAGGCACGCATATGGCTCACGACCGCCTTCGAGGAGGCCCGGACCGGGCTCGCCGAGGGCGGGATCCCGATCGGGGCCGCGCTGTACGGCGCCGACGGCACACTGCTGGGCCGCGGCCGCAACCGCCGCGTCCAGGACGGCGATCCGTCCCTGCACGCGGAGACCGCGGCCTTCCGCGCGTCCGGGAGGCAGCGCTCCTACCGGGGCACGACGATGGTGACGACGCTGTCGCCGTGCTGGTACTGCTCCGGCCTGGTGCGGCAGTTCGGCATCTCCCGGGTGGTGATCGGCGAGGCGACCACGTTCCGGGGAGGGCTCGACTGGCTGGCGCGACACGGCGTGGAGATCGTTCTGTTGGACGACCCCGAGATTATCGAACTGATGCGCGCCTTCGTCACCGAGCGCCCGGAGCTGTGGCGCGAGGACATCGGCGACCGAGAGGAATGACCCGAACGGCTGCCGGAGCGCTCACCACCTGGGATGCCATCCGTTCGACTGACCCTTCGGGGAATCCGGTGTGGATTGTTCACCCCCACGGCACATCGTGATCGTGACACCCCATCCGCGAACGGAGACACCTCGTGCGCTTGACGGACATCCGGCACTGTGAGGTACGGCCAGGACGACTCGTGGAGTGGACACTCGATCCGGCGGCCGCCGCGGCGGTGAAGGGCCTCCCGGAGGACTCCAGACCTCCGGCCTACATCCAGGAGTCGCACATCAGGACCTCCCGGTCCGTGCGTGAGGACGGGCTGTTCGTGCCGACCTGGATCGGCGTGTGTTTCGATCTCCCGGGCCGGGCGGAACTGGACGTCCTCCAGGGCGCGCTGCACGCTTGGACACTGCGGCACGAGACACTGCGCAGCGGCTTCGTCTGGTCCGGGCTGCCCGGCGACGAGATCACCCGGTACACGCTCGACAGCGAGGACGTGCGCCTGCGCCGGGAACGCATCGGCGACTTCACGGACGCGGCAGCGCTGGCCGAGCATCTCCAGAAGCGGTTCGACACCGTGGCGGACGCACTCCGGTGGCCCAACTTCATCTACGCGGCGGTCGTCCGGGATGACAGCACCAGCGTGTACATGGCCTTCGACCACAGCAACGTCGACGCCTACTCGCTTCAGAACATCCCCGTCGCCCTCCATGAGCTCTACGCGGCGGTCGCGGCGGGCCGTTCCCCGGAGGAGGAACCCGTCGCCAGCTACGTCGACTTCTGCGAGGCCGAACGGACGGACGCGGACAAGCTCGACGAAAGCCATGACATCGTGGTCCGCTGGCGAGAGTTCATCAAGAACTGCGACGGGCAGATGCCGAACTTCCCCATCGATCTCGGCCTGGGCAGCGACGGCGGACTGCCCCGGCAGAAGGCGCTGTGCGAGCCGCTGGTGGACGCCGACGACGCCGAGGCGTTCGAGGCGCACTGCCGCCCCTACGGCGGCAGCACGGTCGGCGTGCTGGCGGCCACCGCGCTCATCCTCCACGAGATGGACGGGGAGCCCGTCTTCCGCACCGTCGTGCCGTTCCACACCCGGGTGACGTCCCAGTGGTCGGACTCCGTGGGCTGGTACGTCGGCGGGGCACCGGTGGAGATCCCGCTGGCGGGGGTCCGGGACTTCCATGGAGCCCTGGAGAACGCACACGCCGAGCTGCGCGCCAACCGGCGGCTGGCCCGCACACCCCTCGAGCGGGTGCTCCGGCTGATCGGAACGGACTTCCGCCCCACGTCTCCCGACCTGTACTCCCTGGTGTCCTACCTCGACGCCCGCGACATCCCCGGCTCCGAGCAGTGGGTCGAGCAGAAGGTCTACGGACTGGTCAGGGTCTCGTACGGCGACCGGGTCTGCGTCTGGGTCAACAGAGTCCACGAGGGCCTTTGGTTCGCCTGCCGCTACCCGGACACCGACATCGCGCACGAGAACCTGTCCCGGTACGCGACCCGGCTGCGGGAGGTGATCAGGAGCGTCGCCCGGCAGGGCTGACCGCTGCTCCGAGGGAGGCGCGTTACACGCCCGCGTAGGAGTGCTTGCCGGAGACGAAGATGTTCACGCCGTAGTAGTTGAACAGCCAGCAGCCGAAGGCGATCAGGGCCAGGTAGGCGGCCTTGCGGCCCTTCCAGCCGGCGGTTGCGCGGGCGTGCAGGTAGCAGGCGTAGGCGACCCAGGTGATGAAGGACCAGGTCTCCTTCGGGTCCCAGCCCCAGTAGCGGCCCCAGGCGTCACCGGCCCAGATGGCGCCCGCGATGATCGTGAACGTCCACAGCGGGAAGACGGCCGCGTTGACGCGGTAGGAGAACTTGTCGAGGGAGGCGGAGGAGGGCAGCCGCTCCAGGACGGACGTCGCGAAGGTGCCGGGCGTGCCGCCGCTCGCGAGCTTGCTCTCGTAGGAGTCCTTGAACAGGTACAGGATCGTGCCGACCGCGCCCACGTAGAAGACCGCGCCGCAGAAGATCGCCGTCGAGACGTGGATGTACAGCCAGTACGAGTGCAGGGCCGGGACCAGCTGGTCGCTGGCGGTGTAGAGGACCGTGACCGCCAGGCCCAGGTCGAGCAGGACCGAGGTGATCAGGAACAGGCCGAGCCAGCGGACGTTCTTCTTCAGCGTCAGCAGCCCGAGGTACACGCCGACGGCGACCGTGGAGAACGTGATGTTGAACTCGTACATGTTGCCCCAGGGGGCGCGCTCCACCGACAGGGCGCGGGTGACGACCCCGCCCAGCTCGACCAGGAAGGCGAGCACCGTGAGGGAGATGGCGATCCGGCCGTACAGGTCGCCCTGTTCGTCCCCGCCATGTGCCCCGGGGCCGTCCGGCACGTCGCGCTGGCCGGCCGCGGCCCGCACGGTGACCTTCGGCCGCTCCAGCACGGCGGTGCCGCCGGCCTTGTTCACGGTGACGGCCGGGGTCTTCTGGGCGTCCGGTTGGGTGGTGAGCGCGGCGGCGGTCCGGGCGACCTTGCTGCGGCTGCCGAAGAGCCATTCGGCGATGTACGCGAAGAAGGCCAGGGTGTAGACGGCCATCGCGGAGTAGATCAGCACATTGCTGATGCTCGCGAGGTTTTCGTTGGTGGCGGCGGCGAGAGTCACTGCTTCTCAGCCCCTTCGGCAGGTACGGGGGTTGCGGTACCCGGCTCCAGGTCGGTGTCGGGGGAATCTGTGGGGTCGTCCGGTTCGGGCGCGCCCGGTGCCTGCTCGTACAGGACTCCGGCGAGGTCGCCCAGTTCCTCGGGGACCTTGGCGGACTCGCTGCGGCCGAGGCCGGCCATCTCGACGACGGTGACGCCGTCGGCGCCCCTGACCGCGCGCACCCAGACGCGGCGGCGCTGGATGAACAGGGAGGCGGCGAGGCCGCCGATCGCGGCGAGGGCACCGGCGAGGGCCCAGCCGCTGCCGGGCTGCTGGACGACCTGGAAGCCGGCCCACTCCTTGATGTCCTTGCCGAAGGTGACCGAACCGGCGCCGTTCGGGAGCTTCATGGTCTCGCCGGGCTTCAGCAGCTTCTTGAACAGCTTGCCCTGGGAGTCCTTGAACTCCTTCATGTTGGTCCGGTCCATCTGGTACACGCTCTGCGGGATGCCCGAGTCGGCCCCCAGGTCGCCGTGGTAGGCGGACAGCGCGAGCAGCGGTGAGTCCAGCGCGGGGAACTGCGAGAGCATCGTGCCGCTGGCGGAGCCGCCGAAGGTCGGCACGAAGAACGCGTTGAAGCCGAGCTGTTCCTTCTTGCCCTGGGCGTTGCGGTAGCCGTCGAGGACCTTGACGACGCCGGAGGAGGTGACGTTGGCGTCCAGCGGCAGCAGCGGTACGGCGTCGTCGAAGACGACCTTGCCCTTGGCGTCCCGGACGGTGATCACGGGGGCGTAGCCGTGGCTGACGAGGTAGACCTTGGAGTCGCCGATCTCCAGGGGGTGGTTGACCCTGACGGTGTCGTTCTCGTCCTTGCCGTAGGCGCCCGCGCTGTAGGTGATGTCGGCCTGGTAGATCCGCGGGGTGCCCTTGTTGGGGCCGGTGCGCTCGTAGGTTCCGGTGAACTTCTTCAGGTTGAAGCTGAACGGCACCAGGTCGTCGGACGTGAAGAGGTTGCCGGACTTGAAGTCGTCGTACTGGGTGAGGGTGTTGGAGAAGCCGTCGCCCTCGACGACGAGCTTGTTGCCCTCGGACTTGAAGAGCTGGCCCCAGGCGAAGGCGGTCAGCATCACGATGAGGGCGATGTGGAAGGCGAGGTTGCCCACCTCGCGCAGGTAGCCCTTCTCGGCGGCGACGGCGTTCCCGGTGAGGTGGGTGCGGAAGCGTCGCTTCTTCAGCAGGGCCAGGGCGGCCTGCTGGACCTGCTCGGGTTCGGCCGTGGTGCGCCAGGTGGTGTGCGCGGGCAGCCGGTTCAGCCGCCGGGGCGCGCCGGGCGGCAGGCCGCGCAGCTGGCCGACGAACTGCCAGGTGCGGGGCACGATGCAGCCGATGAGGGAGACGAACAGCAGGATGTAGATCGCGGAGAACCACACCGAGCTGTAGACGTGGAACAGGCCGAGCTTGTCGTAGACGTCCCCGAGGGTGGGGTTGGCCTTGCGGAAGTCGGCGACCTTCGTCTCGTCCTGGCCGGACTGCGGGATGAGCGAGCCGGGGATCGCGCCGAGGGACAGCAGCAGGAGCAGCAGCAGCGCGACCCGCATGGAGGTCAGCTGCCGCCAGAACCAGCGGGCCCAGCCGACGACGCCCAGGGCGGGCAGGTTGGGCGCGTCCTCCTTGGGGGCGGTGGACAGCTGGGAGCCGGCGTCACCCAGCTCGCGGGCCTCGGCGGCGGAGGGGGCCGGGTCGGAGGCGGTGGTCTTGCTCATCGATCAGATCCCCACAGTGAAGCCGTCGGACCAGACCTGCATCTCCTGCACGATGCGGTCCCACGCGCCGGTCAGCAGGAGCAGACCGGTCACGATCATCATGGTGCCGCCGACCCGCATCACCCAGACGTAGTGGCGCTTGATCCAGCCGAAGGCTCCGAGGGCTTTGCGGAAGGCGACCGCGGCGAGCACGAAGGGCACGCCCAGGCCCAGACAGTACGCGAAGGTGAGTATCGCCCCGCGACCGGCGGTTCCCTGCTGCCAGGCGAGTGTCTGCACGGCGGCCAGGGTCGGGCCGATACAGGGCGTCCAGCCGATACCGAAGAGGGCGCCGAGCACGGGGGCTCCCACGAGGCCGGTCGCCGGCTTCTTGTGAAAACGGAACTCGCGCTGGGTGAGCCAGGGCATCAGGCCCATGAAGAAGACGCCCATCAGGATCATCAAGACGCCCAGCACCTTGGTCAGCACGCCCCGCTGGTCCTGGAGCGTCTGGCCGAAGTACCCGAAGAAGGCCCCGCCGGAGACGAAGACGGCCGTGAAGCCGAGCACGAACAGCGAGGCTCCGGCGACCATCCGCCCCCGCCGGGCCTCGGCCAGGTCGGTGCCGCTGACTCCGGTGACGTAGGACAGGTAGCCGGGCACGAGCGGCAGCACGCAGGGCGAGAAGAAGGAGACGAGTCCGCCGAGCAGTGCGATGGGCAGGGCCACCAGCAGCGCGCCGTTGAGCACGGTGCCGTTGGGGTCCGCGACCGCGGCGAGGGTGAGCGCGCTCACGTCACTTCTCCGCTCACTTCTCGGCGACGACGGGCTTGAGCATCTTCAGCAGCCGTTCCTCGCTGAGCGCGGACAGCGAGCGGGCCGCGATCTTGCCGTCGCGGTCGAGGATGAGCGTGGAGGGGATCGCCTGCGGGTTGAGCGTGCCCTTCTTGAAGCGCAGCAGCAGCTTGCCGGTCGGGTCGTAGAGGCTGGGGTAGGTGATCCCCCAGTCCTTCTCGAAGGCGAGGGCGGCGCCGGTGGAGGTGTCGCGGGTGTTGATGCCGACGAACTGCACGCCCTTGCCGGCGTACGCCTTGGAGACCTTCGCGAAGTACTTGGCCTCGGCGCGGCAGGGGTTGCACCAGGAACCCCAGACGTTGAGGACGACGACCTTGCCCTTGTAGTCGGCGACGTCGAGGGTCTTGCCGGCGATGGTCTTGCCGGACAGCTCGGGCGCCGGAGTGCGCTCGCCCTCGGCGGCCGTGGCGATGCCGTCGGTGCCGGTGACGAAGTTGGTGTTGCCGCCCCCGCCGGAGGTACCGCCGGAGCCGCACGCGGAGACGAGCAGCGCGGTCGCGGCGAGACCGGCGGTCAGGGCGGCGCTACGGCGGACACGGCGGGCGAGCTCGGTGGCACGGGTCGTGCGGTTCGAACGCTGGGGGGCGCTGGCGGCACTCATGTGAAAAGTTTCGCATGCCCGTTCTGGGGGTCTCGCCCACCCCCCTTGCGGGCGGAAAACCGCATTTCAGGCGGCGTTCCGCGAGGCGTTTCCGCTGGGGGTTGCGGTCTGGCCGGTGAACTCCCGCCAGCCACCGGCCGGCTGCTGCCCGACCCCGAGCGTGCGGAGCTTGCCGAGCACCTCGGGCTTCTGCACGTCCAGCCAGTCGGTGAACTGCCGGAAGGAGACGAGACGCACATCCGCGCCCTTCTCCTTCTCGCGCGCGATGTGCTGGAAGGCCTCCTCGACGGCGTCCATGTAGATGCCGCCGTTCCACTGCTCGAAGTGGTTGCCGATGAAGAAAGGTGCCCGGTTTGTCTCGTATGCCCGCTTGAATCCCTGGATGTACGCCTGCGCCGACTGCTTCCGCCAGCCCGGGTAGTTGTGGGCCGGGGCCTTCGTGGAGTTGAGGGACTGGTTGGCGAGCATGTTGTAGTCCATCGACAGGACCTCGAAGCCGCGGCCGGGGAAAGGTATCTGCTGGAGGGGCAGGTCCCAGATGCCCTGGCGCTTGCGCGGCCAGACCTGGAGGCCGCCGGGCGAGGAGGCGTCGTAGCGCCAGCCGAGCTCGCGGGCGGTGGGCAGCAGGTTGTCCCGGCCGAGCAGACAGGGCGTACGGCCGCCGACGAGCTCCTTGTCGTAGTCGAACGGCAGCGACGGCAGCTCGGTCCAGCCGGTGTTGGTGCGCCACTCCTTGACGAAGGACTTCGCCTGGTCGATCTCGCTGCGCCACTGCCGGGGCGTCCAGTTCTTGACCGAGCCGTGGGACTCGCCGCAGAAGTGCCCGTTGAAGTGGGTGCCGATCTCGTGGCCTTCCAGCCACGCCCGGCGGACGTTCTTCAGCGTGTCCTTGACGTGCTCGTCGGTGAGGTAGCCGATGTCGGAGGCGCCGCGCGGGTTGTTGGGCGGGTCGTACAGGCGCTTCTTCGACTCGGGCAGCAGGTACAGCCCGGACAGGAAGAAGGTCATGCTGGCGCCGTGCTCCTCGGCGAGGTCCAGGAAGCGCGGGAAGAGGCCGTTGCCGACCTCGCCGGCGCCGTCCCAGGAGAACACGACGAACTGCGGCGGGGTCTGCCCCGGCTCCAGCGGCTCGGGCCTGCCGGGCTGGCGGGGCTGCTTGCCGGTGTGGGCGGTGGAGCCGTCGCCGATGGGCCGGGCGGTGGGCTCGGGTTTCGGCTTCGATCCGCCCTGTGCGGAGTCGCCGCCGGAACCGTCGGCGTGGCCGGAGTCGTCCGAGCCCGTGAGACCGCCGCATCCGGCGAGCGAGACAGCGGCGGCGGCTCCCGCGCCGAGTCCGAGCATTCCCCTGCGGGAGAGAGCGCGCATGGCATCCCCGATTCGTTCACGTCGTGCTGGTCACCCAGTCAGAGGACGTGGCGAACGCGGAGGTTCCGCCGATATACGCAGATTCAGTAACGAAGCAGTCGTAAACGATCAGGAAGCAGTCGTAAACGATCAAAAGGGGGCGAACGAACGGCACTCACGCACCTTCCGAGCGCCCCCGCACGCAGGTCCGCGAACCTACGCTCCGAACGCCTTGCCCTGGCCCTTCACCGGCTTCGCACCGGCGAGGAGATGAGCCGGGACCAGGTCGCGGGCCGGCTCCGAGTAGCCGACGGAGACGATCCGGTCGCCCTGGTACGTGAAGGTCGTCAGCGAGGCGAGCGTGCACTGGCGCCTGCGCGGGTCGTGCCAGAGGCGGCGGCGTTCGACGTAGGACCGGACGATCCAGATGGGCAGCTGGTGACTGACCACGACCGCCTCGTGTCCGCGGGCCTTGTCCTTCGCCGCGCTCAGCGCGCTCGTCATGCGGACGACCTGGTCGACGTACGGCTCGCCCCAGGACGGGCGGAACGGGTTCACCAGATGCTTCCAGTTGCCGGGCTTGCGCAGCGCCCCGTCACCGACGCCGAACGTCTTGCCCTGGAAGATGTTGTCGGCCTCGATCAGCCGCTCGTCCGTGGCGAGGCCGAGCCCGTGCGCCTTCGCGATCGGCTCGGCCGTCTCCTGCGCCCGCTCCAGCGGCGAGGCGACCACATGCGTCACGTCGCGGCCGGACAGATGCTCCGCGACCCGGTCGGCCATCCGGCGGCCCAGGTCGGACAGGTGGTAGCCGGGGAGACGGCCGTAGAGGATGCCGTCCGGGTTGGCGACCTCGCCGTGCCGCATGAGGTGGACGACGGTGATGTCCTTGTCCGTCACGTCGCTCACGCCGTCGCCTCCGCAGCCGCCCGGGCCGCCGCCGGAAGGGCGTCGGCGATCCGCTGCACGGCCCGCTCGTCGTGCGCGGTGGACACGAACCAGGACTCGAAGGAGGACGGCGGCAGGTAGACGCCGTCCGCGAGCAGCGAGTGGAAGAACGCGGTGAAGCGGAAGGACTCCTGCGCCTTGGCGTCCTCGTAGTTCCGCACGGGCCGGTCGGTGAAGAACACGGAGAACATGTTGGAGGCGGTCTGCAGCCGGTGCGCGACGCCCTCCTTGGTCAGGGCCTCGGTGACGAGCCCCTGGATCTCCTTCGACACGGCGTCGACCTTGGCGTACGCGGCGTCGTCGAGAAGCCGCAGCTGGGCGAGCCCGGCGGCGGTGGCGACGGGGTTACCGGAGAGGGTGCCGGCCTGGTAGACGGGCCCGGCCGGGGCGAGGTGGGCCATGACGTCCGCGCGTCCGCCGAAGGCCGCCGCGGGGAAGCCGCCGCCCATGACCTTGCCGAAGGTCATCAGGTCTGGGACGACGCCGTCGACCCCGAACCACCCGGCGCGGCTGGTCCGGAAGCCGGTCATGACCTCGTCGGAGACGTAGAGGGCACCGTTCTCGGCGCAGAGGTCCTTCAGGCCCTGGTTGAAGCCCTCGGCGGGCGGCACGACGCCCATGTTGCCCGGGGAGGCCTCGGTGATCACGCAGGCGACCTCGCCCGGGTGGGCCCGGAAGGCCTCGCGTACGGCGTCGAGGTCGTTGTAGGGCAGGACGATGGTGTCGCCGGCCTGGGCGCCGGTGACGCCCGGCGTGTCGGGCAGCGCGAAGGTGGCGACGCCGCTGCCGGCCGCGGCGAGCAGCGAGTCGACGTGCCCGTGGTAGCACCCGGCGAACTTGATCACCTTGGTGCGCCGGGTGAAGCCGCGCGCGAGCCGGATCGCGGACATGGTCGCCTCGGTCCCGCTGGACACCAGCCGCACCTGCTCCAGCGGCGCGACCCGGGCGGTCATCTCCTCGGCGAGCGCGACCTCGCCCTCACCGGGCGTACCGAAGGACGTACCGCGGGAGACGGCGTCCTGCACGGCGGCGATGACCTCGGGGCGGGAGTGCCCGAGGATCATGGGCCCCCAGGAGCACACGAGGTCGACGTACTCCCTGCCGTCGGCATCGGTCAGATAGGGGCCGGTGCCCGACACCATGAACCGCGGCGTGCCGCCGACGGCCCGGAAGGCCCGCACCGGTGAGTTCACGCCACCGGGCGTGACGGCCGCCGCACGGTCGAAAAGAGCCTGCGAGGCCGGGGCTTCATACGGATATGCCAGTTCACTCATGACCTGCGACTCTCCGACCTTCTCCGACGCTGTCGGGCTCCGGGTGCCAGTGACCTGTTCAGGGTAGGCCAGGGGCGTGGGCGGG
>NZ_POUC01000229.1 GCF_002891435.1 Streptomyces cahuitamycinicus | reverse complement strand
GGGGACCGGCTGGTGGGAGGCGTGGGCGCTGTCCGCCCCGCCTGGTGCTGCGGGATCGGGCAGGTGGCTGCCGTTGCTGTTGTTCACGAGGGCGAGCACCTCCTCGACGTCGAGGTCCTCGGCGTCCTCACCGGCACGGGCGCCGTGCGGAGTCATCCGGCGTCCGGGCGGGTGTCGGGCGTGGCGTCGGGGGCGACATCGCCCGCGGAGGCCTGCGGCTCGCCGGAGGGCCGGTCCCCGGAGGTGCTCTCCTGCGCCCAGCGGGCGGCGAGGGCCACGGCCTTGCGGGCGGCCTCGGCGACAGCCTCGGGGCCGCCGCCGGACTGCGCGGCCGCGTAGCCGACGAGGAAGGTGGTCAGCGGCGCCGCGGGCCGGGCCACACCGTGGGCGGCGTCGCGGGCGAGGTCGAGCAGGCCGCGGGTGTCGACATCGAGGTCGATCCCGAGTTCGTCCTTGACGGCGGAAATCCATTCATCCAACACGTGCCCATGCTCCCTGATACGTGCCCTGGCGGTGGCGATGTCGCCCCAGGTGTCGCAGTCGAAGGACGCGACGGGGTCGGAGATGCGGGTGAGATCCAGCTCGGCGGTGAGACGCCGCAGGGGCAGACCGGCGAGGGCGCCGTGCCGGCCGGCGAGGAGCGCGAGTTCCTCGCGCAGCCGCGGCGCGCGGTAGGCGGCCACGAGTGGCTGGTCGCGGCCGCCGGGGTCGGTCAGCAGCACGCCGTCGCGGCCGCTCGTCCGCAGCGCGCTCAGCATGCGGTCCACGGTCGGCTCGTGCAGGAACGGCAGGTCGGCGGAGAGCACCACGACGTGCTCGGCCGTGGTGTGGCGGAGCCCGGCGTCCAGCGCGGCGAGCGGTCCGCCGCCGGGTGGGTCCTCGCGGGCCCAGGTCACGGGCCGTGCGGTCGGGCGGGGAGCGGCGACGACGACGGTGGTGCGAGCGCCGGTGCAGGCCGCGAGCACCCGGTCGAGCAGGGGACGGCCGCCCACCCGTACACCGGGTTTGTCCGCGCCTCCGAGGCGCCGGGCGGCGCCGCCGGCGAGCACGACGGCGTCGTACCGGGCGGGGCCGGCCCCTTGTGCGGGGCCGGTGGCGGCGCCGGGTTCACCGGTGGGCTGGTAGGCGGTCACCCTCCGAGTATGCGTGCCCCCGCGATCACACGGAACGCGGGGGAAGCGACGCGATCACGAACGCCGGCTCGGAGGACCAGGCGTCACAGCGTCCGCAGCAGCACCGCCGGCTGTTCCACGCAGTCCGCGACGTACCGCAGGAAACCGCCCGCGACGCCGCCGTCGCACACCCGGTGGTCGAAGGTGAGCGAGAGCTGGACGACCTTCCGCACCGCCAGCTCGCCCTCGTGCACCCATGGCTTGGGGACGATGCGGCCGACGCCGAGCATGGCGGCCTCGGGGTGGTTGATGATCGGGGTGGAGCCGTCGACGCCGAAGACGCCGTAGTTGTTCAGCGTGAACGTCCCGCCGGTGAGGTCGCCCGGCGTGAGCGTCCCGGTCCGGCCCGCCTCGGTCAGCCGGGCGAACTCGGCGGTCAGCGACTCCGCGTCGCGCGCGTGCGCGTCCCGTACGACCGGGACGACCAGGCCCCGGTCGGTCTGCGCCGCGAAGCCCAGGTGCACCTGGCCGAACCGGACGACCTCTCTGGCCTCCGCGTCCACCGTGGAGTTGAGCTCGGGGAAGCGGGCGAGGGCGGCGGTGCAGATCCGGGCCAGCAGGGCCAGGAGGGAGATCTTCGGTCCGCCGGCCGCGTTCATGGCCGTGCGCGCCCGCATCAGCTCCGTGGCGTCGGCGTCCACCCAGCAGGTGGCGTCCGGGATCTCGCGGCGACTGCGCGCCAGCTTGTCGGCGACGGCGCCCCGGATGCCCTTGAGCGGGGTGCGGACCTCGGCGGGGGCCGCTGTCGTCGACCCCGGCGCGGCGAGGGCCGGGCCCGGTGTCTGCGGCACGCGCGGGTGTGCCTCGGCCGCCGGCGCCGCAGTGGCGCCCCGGCCGGCGGTGCGCAGGGCGTCCTCCACGTCCGCCCGCAGGATCAGCCCGTCGGGGCCGGATCCGGTCAGCTCCCGCAGGTCCAGGCCGTTCTGCCGGGCCAGGCGGCGCACCAGGGGCGAGATCACGGGGACGGGCCCGTCCTCGGTCGCCGGGCCGCCCGCCTGCCCGTCCACCGCCGCCGCGGCACCCGCGGCGCGCGCGTCGACCGGGGCAGCGGCGGCATCGGCCCGCCCGTTCGCCGCCCCGGCGGCACCGGTCTGTCCGGCTGTGGCGGACGCGCCGGACACCGGCCGCTCCCGCCGGACCCGCCGGCGGCGCGCGGGCGCCTCGGAGGTGCCGTACCCGACCAGGACGTTGCCCGAGCCCTCGGTGCCGGTGTCGCCGGTGCCGGCGGTGGGCTGCTTCTCCCCCACCGCCACCGTGATCAGCGGCGCCCCGACGGGCAGTTCCGTGCCCTCCTCGCCGAAGCGGGCCGTGACCACACCGCCGTAGGGGCACGGCACCTCGACCATCGCCTTGGCCGTCTCGACCTCGACGACCGGCTGGTCGATGGTGACGAGGTCCCCGACCTCGACGAGCCACCGCACGATCTCCGCCTCGGTGAGCCCCTCCCCGAGGTCGGGCAGCTTGAACTCCAGGCTGTGCATACCAGAAGCGTGTGCCATCAGCTCTCGGCCTCCCACTGCAGACGCCCCACGGCGTCCAGGATCCGGTCCACACCGGGCAGGTGGTGACGCTCCAGCATCGGCGGCGGGTACGGGATGTCGAACCCGGCCACGCGCAGCACCGGCGCCTCCAGGTGGTGGAAGCAGCGCTCCGTGACCCGGGCCGCGATCTCCCCGCCCGGGCCGCCGAAGGAACCCGACTCGTGGACGACGACCGCGCGTCCCGTCCGCCGTACCGAGGCGCACACCGTCTCGTCGTCGAACGGCACCAGGGAGCGCAGATCGACCACTTCGAGGTCCCAGCCCTCGGCCCGGGCCGCCTCGGCCGCCTCCATGCAGACGGGTACGGAGGGCCCGTACGTGATGAGCGTGGCGCTCCGGCCCGGGCGCCGCACCACCGCGCGGCCTATCGGCTCGACGGGCGCCGGTTCCTCGGGGTTCCAGGCGTCCTTCGACCAGTACAGCCGCTTCGGCTCCAGGACGACGACCGGGTCGTCGGAGGCGATGGCTGCGCGCAGCAGCCCGTAGGCGTCGGCGACGGTGGCGGGCGTGACGACATGGAGCCCCGGAGTCGCCATGTAGTACGCCTCGGAGGAGTCGCTGTGGTGCTCGACGCCGCCGATGCCGCCGCCGTAGGGGACGCGGATGGTGATCGGCAGCGGCATCTTGCCGCGGGTGCGGTTGCGGGTCCGGGCCACGTGCGAGATGAGCTGCTCGAACGCCGGGTAGGCGAACGCGTCGAACTGCATCTCCACGACCGGCCGCAGGCCGTACATCGCCATGCCGACGGCGGTGCCGAGGATTCCCGCCTCGGCGAGCGGGGTGTCCGTGCAGCGGTCCTCGCCGAACTCCTTGGCGAGTCCGTCGGTGACGCGGAAGACGCCGCCGAGGGTGCCGACGTCCTCGCCCATCACGTGCACGGCGGGGTCGGCGGCCATGGCGTCGCGCAGCGCGCGGGTGAGGGCCTGCGCCATGGTGGCCGGCTTGACGGCGACGGTGGTCATCGGTGCGTGCCCCCCTCGGTGTCGGCCTCGGCCTCCAGCTCGGCCCGCAGCTGGTCCCGCTGCTCGCGCAGCTGGCCGGTGGGTTCGGCGTAGACGTGGGTGAACAGGTCCATCGGGTCGAGGACCGGGTCCTGGTTCATGTGCTCGCGCAGGGCCGCCGCCATGGTCTCGGCGTCCTGGCGGGCGGCCTCGATGCCGGCCTCGTCGAGCAGGCCGCGCCCGGTCAGCTCGCGCTCCAGCAGCTGGACCGGGTCGTGCTCGCGCCAGGTCTCGACCTCGGCGTCGACGCGGTAGCGGGTCGCGTCGTCGGCGTTGGTGTGGGCGTCGACGCGGTAGGTGATCGCCTCGACGAGGGTGGGGCCGCCGCCCGCGCGGGCGTGGCGTACGGCGTCGGAGAGCACCTCGTGCACGGCGGCGGCGTCGTTGCCGTCGACCAGGCGGCCGGGCATGCCGTAGCCGACGGCCTTGTGGGCCAGCGACGGGGCCGCGGTCTGCTTGGCGAGCGGGACGGAGATCGCGAAGCCGTTGTTCTGCACGAAGAAGACCACCGGGGCCTGCCAGACGGCGGCGAAGTTCAGCGCCTCGTGGAAGTCACCCTCGCTGGTGCCGCCGTCGCCGACCATCGCCAGCGCGACCACGTCGTCGCCCTTGAGGCGGGCGGCGTGCGCGAGGCCCACGGCGTGCGGCAGCTGGGTGGCGAGCGGGGTGCACAGGGGGGCCACCCGGTGCTCGTACGGGTCGTAGCCGGTGTGCCAGTCGCCGCGCAGCAGGGTGAGCGCCTCGACCGGGTCCACACCCCGGGCGACCACGGCGAGGGTGTCGCGGTAGCTGGGAAAGAGCCAGTCCTGCTCCTTCAGCACGAGCGCGGCGGCGACCTCGCAGGCCTCCTGGCCGGTGGTGGAGGGGTAGACCGCGAGACGGCCCTGCTTGGTGAGGGCGGTGGCCTGCGCGTTGTAGCGGCGGCCCTTCACCAGCTGCGCGTACAGCGTCCGCAGCAGCTCAGGATCGGCCTTGGCGGCCGCCTCGGTGCCGAGGACGCGGTACGGCTCCGCGTCGGGCAGCAGCGGCGCGGGATCCGTGCGCGGCTGCCAGGCGGGCGGCGGGGTCGGCCGGTAAGCGCCCCGCTGCTCCATGACCGTCATGACGGCACCTCCTCGTGGGAGCGGCTCGAAGAGGCGCGTCGGCTGTGACCCGCCTCACCTACCGATTGTTCGGTCGACGGCACAATTTGGCTATGGGTGGCCTCAGGCTGTGGACAAACGGTTCTCCACGGCCTGAGATGGACGCAGTACGTCCATGGTAGGGAGGTCGGCGCAGGTGGCATCTGAACAAATGGCCGAGCGGCAGGACGACGGCGGCGCGCTGCCGCCGGCGCGACCTCTGGACGCCATAGATCAGGACATCCTGCGCATGCTCCAGGCGGACGGCCGCGCCTCGATACGTTCGGTCGCCGAGCGGGTCCACGTCTCGCGCGCGAACGCCTACGCCCGCATCAACCGGCTCGTCGAGGACGGCGTGATCCGCGGCTTCGGCGCCCGCGTCAACCACGAACGGGCAGGTCAGGGCACGTCCGCCTACATCACGCTGAAGATCGTGCAGAACTCCTGGCGCACGGTGCGCGAGGAGCTCAGACAGCTGCCCGGGGCCTCCCACATCGCCCTGGTGGGCGGCGACTTCGACGTGCTGCTGCTGGTGCACGTGTCCGACAACCGGGCGCTGCGCGAGCTGGTGCTGACCCGGCTGCAGGCGATCCCGCAGGTGCTCAGCACGCGCACGCTGCTGGTGTTCGAGGAGGAGGACCTGGAGCCGCAGGGGTGAGGTCCGCTCCCCGCCCACGCGCGGGTACTCACGCAGAGGGACGCCGTCAGGCGGCTTTGCGCAGCCCTGAGAAGGCCACCTGCACCACCGCGTCGGCCACCTCGCGCTCGTTCATGCCGCGGCCGTCCGGCCGGTACCACTCGACGATCGAGTTGATCATGCCGAAGACCAGCCGGGTCACCAGCCGGACCTCTATGTCGGCGCGCACGTCCCCGTCCGCGGCGGCGGCCTTGAGCAGGTCGGCGACGCGGTGGTCGAAGTCGCGGCGCCGGTCGAGGGCCCACCGCTCGGTGTCGGTGTTGCCCCGCACGCGCAGCAGGAGGGTCACGTAGGGCAGTTCGGCGATGAGCACCTCGACCATGCGCCGGACGACGTACTCGAGGCGGTCGGCGGCACGACCCACGCGCGCGTGCTCCTCGCCGAGGATCCCGAAGAGCCCGTCCAGGGCCCGGCTCACCGCCCGGCGCAGCAGTTCCTCCTTGCCGGCCACATGGTGGTAGATCGACGACTTGGAGATGCCGGCCGCCTTGGAGAGGTGCTCCATGGAGGTGCCGTCGTAGCCACGCTCGTTGAACACCCGGACGGCGACGGACAGCAGCGTGTCCGGGGTGTAGGTGTCGCGCTTGGCGGTGGTCATGAGACTGTGCCTTCCCGCGGGTCGGGGGCGTGGGCGTGGCGGTACAGCGCCAGGGACGGCGCGTAGCGGCCCGAGGGTTCGCGCCGGTGCAGGTCGTCCAGGAGCACATAGGCCCAGGTGCGGCCGAGGCGGCGGCTCCACTCGAAGGGGCCCAGGGGGTAGTTGACGCCGAGGCGCATCGCGGTGTCGATGTCCTCCTCGGTGGCGACGCCCTTGGCGACCGCGTCGTGCGCCAGGTCGATGATCCGCGCGACCGTGCGGGCGACGATCATGCCGGGCATGTCGCCGATGAAGCTGACCTGCTTGCCGAGCGCCTGGAAGAGGCCGGCGGCCTCCGAGACGACCTGCGGGGAGGTGTCCTGGGAGGCGGACAGGGCGATCCGGGTGGCCCGGCGGTAGTCCAGGGCGAGGTCGAAGTAGACGATGTCCCGGAACTCCACGGCGGTCTGCCCGTCGGCTGGGACGAGCCGGCCGCCGCTCGGGAGCAGCAGACAGGCCCCCTGGTCGTCGTCGTCGCTCTCGTCACGGACCGGGATGCCCGCCTCGCGGATCAGCCCGAGCAGCTCGGCGGCCGGCCCCAGATCGCCCTCGGCGACGACGTACGCGGGCGGCTGCCGCCGCTCGGCGGTGTCCGGCTCACGGCGCTCGGCGCCCTCGCGGTGGTCGTACCAGCCGTGGCCGGTCTTGCGGCCGAGCCGGCCCGACTCGACCAGGCGGCGCTGGGCGAGGGACGGCGTGAAGCGCACGTCGTGGAAGAAGGACTGCCAGACCGACTGCGTGACGGACTCGTTGACGTCCTGGCCGATCAGGTCGGTCAGCTCGAACGCTCCCATCCGGAAGCCGCCCGACTCGCGCAGCACGGCGTCGATGGTGGCCGGGTCGGCGCCCTGCGCCTCGTAGACGGCGAAGGCCTCGGCGTAGAAGGGCCGGGCGATGCGGTTGACGATGAAGCCGGGGGTGTCCGCGCAGGCGACCGGCGTCTTGCCCCAGGCCCGGGCGGTCTCGTACGCGCGCGTGGCCGACGAGACGTCGGTGGCGAACCCGGACACGACCTCGACCAGGGGCAGCAGCGGCGCGGGGTTGAAGAAGTGCAGGCCGACGAACCGGCCCGGGATGCGCAGGGCGCCACCGATGGCCGTGACGGACAGCGACGAGGTGTTGGTGGCGAGCAGGCAGTCGTCGTCGACGATGCCCTCCAGCGCGCGGAACAGGTCCTGCTTGACGTCCAGCCGCTCCAGGACGGCCTCGACGACCAGGGCGCAGTCGGCGAGCTCGGACAGGTCCTCGGCGGGCAGCAGCCGGGCTCGGGCGGCGTCCCGGTCGGGGCCGGTGAGCCGGTCCTTCTCCACTAGCCGGTCCAGCCGGGCGCCGATCGCCTCGGCCGCCTCCCGGGCCCGCCCCGGGACGGTGTCGTACAGCCGTACGGGATGGCCCGCGACCAGCGCGACCTGGGCGATTCCCTGGCCCATGGTGCCGGTTCCGACGACGGCCACGGGACTGCTGAGGTCGAGTGCTGTCATGTGCGCGATCCTCCCGCACGGGGTTTTCCACAGATGCGGCGGACCCCCTTGAACCGACCGATCGTTCGGTTACTCTAGCTCTGTCCGAGTGTTCACGCCCAGGTTTCTGCCCAGGTCATGAACTCGACGAGGAGTTCTTGAGACGAGGAGTTGGTCACCCATGACCGCCGCACTCTCGGCGCACGAGCTGATCGCCCGGCACCGGTCCACCCTCGACCAGGCGCTGGAAGCGATCCGCACCCGCGCGTACTGGTCCCCGCACCCCGAGCACCCGAAGGCCTACGGGGAGAACGGCAGCCTGGACGCGGCGGCGGGCAAGGCCGCCTTCGACGCCCTGCTCGGCTCCCGCCTCGACCTCGGCCAGCCGGGCACGGACGACTGGGTGGGCGGCGAGACGTCCCCCTACGGCGTCGGCCTCGGCGTGACGTACCCGCACGCGGACCTCGACGTGCTGCTGCCCGCCATGAAGGCCGGACAGCGGGCCTGGCGCGACGCGGGCGCGGAGCAGCGCGCGGTGGTCTGCCTGGAGATCCTCAAGCGCATCAGCGACCGGACCCACGAGTTCGCCCACGCGGTCATGCACACCTCCGGCCAGGCGTTCATGATGGCGTTCCAGGCGGGCGGGCCGCACGCCCAGGACCGCGGCCTGGAGGCCGTGGCGTACGCCTACGTGGAGCAGGTGCGCACGCCCGACAACGCCGAGTGGACCAAGCCCCAGGGCAAGCGCGACCCGCTGGCCATGAACAAGCAGTTCACGCCGGTCCCGCGCGGCATCTCCCTGATGATCGGCTGCAACACCTTCCCGACGTGGAACGGCTACCCGGGCCTGTTCGCCTCCCTCGCCACAGGCAACGCCGTCCTGGTCAAGCCCCACCCGCGCGCGATGCTGCCGCTCGCGCTCACCGTGCAGGTCGCGCGCGGGGTGCTCACCGAGGCCGGCTTCGACCCGAACCTCGTCGCGCTGGCCGCCGAACGCCCCGGCGAGGGCATCGCCAAGACGCTCGCCCTGCGCCCCGAGATCCGCATCATCGACTACACGGGCTCGACCGAGTTCGGCGACTGGCTGGAGGCCAACGCCCGCCAGGCGCAGGTCTACACGGAGAAGGCCGGCGTCAACACCGTCGTCGTCCACTCCACGTCCGACTACAAGGGCATGCTCTCCAACCTGGCGTTCTCGCTGTCCCTCTACAGCGGCCAGATGTGCACCACCCCGCAGAACCTGCTGGTCCCCCGCGAGGGCATCGCCACCGACCAGGGCCCCAAGTCCTACGACGAGGTGGTCGCGGACCTCGCCAAGTCCGTGGACGGTCTGCTGGGCGACGACGCCCGGGCGAACGCGCTGCTGGGCGCCATCGTCAACCCGGACGTGAAGGCCAGGCTTGAGGCCGCTTCTGGACTGGGCGAGGTCGCCCTGGCCTCCCGGGAGATCGCCAACCCGGACTTCCCGGGGGCGGTCGTCCGCACGCCGGTGATCGTCAAGCTGGACGGGGCCAAGCCGGACGACGAGGCCGCCTACATGAGCGAGTGCTTCGGACCGGTGTCCTTCGCCGTGGCGGTCGACTCGGCCGCGGACGCGGCGGAGCTGCTGCGCCGGACCGTCCGTGAGAAGGGCGCGATGACCGTCGGGGCCTACACGACCGACCCGGAGGTCGAGCAGGCCGTCCAGGAGGTCTGCCTGGAGGAGGCGGCGCAGCTGTCGCTGAACCTCACGGGCGGGGTGTACGTGAACCAGACGGCCGCCTTCTCCGACTTCCACGGCTCGGGCGGCAATCCGGCGGCCAGCGCGGCACTGTGCGACGGGGCGTTCGTCGCCAACCGGTTCCGGGTGGTCGAGGTGCGGCGGGACGCCTAGAGGCGCCCAGAGGGCCTGTCGTCCTCCAGGAGCTCGGGGGTTCTCGTCGTCGCGCGAGTACCCGCCGCGGTGGGTAGCTCGCGCAGCTCCCCGCGTCCCTGAAGGGACGCCCCGAAGCCCGCGCTCCAGTGGTAGAGCGTCATCGCCACACTCGTCGCCAGGTTGTAGCTGCTGACCTGGGGGCGCATCGGGAGGGACAGCAGATGGTCCGCCCGGGCGCGCAGTTCGGCCGACAGGCCGGTGCGCTCGGAGCCGAACGCGAGGACGGCGTCGTCCGGGAGCTTGACGCCCCGGATGTCGTCGCCCTCCGGGTCCAGGGCGAACAGCGGGCCCGGCGGCAGCTCGTCGGCGGCCAGCCGCTCCACCGCCGTCGCGAAGTGCAGACCCGCCCCGCCGCGCACCACCGTCGGATGCCAGGGGTCGACCGTCCCGGTCGTCACCACACCGGTCGCCCCGAAACCGGCGGCCAGACGGATCACCGCACCCGCGTTGCCCAGGTTGCGCGGGTTGTCGAGGACCACGACCGGGGCCGTGCGGGGCGTCCGGGCCAGCTTCTCGAGGCTGGACTCGCGGGAGGGCCGCACCGCCAGGGCGGCCACCGCCGTCGGGTGCGGGCGGGGCACGAACGACGTGTACGTCTCGTACGGCACCTCCGTCAGCAGCCCGGCCAGCACGTCCCGTACGTCCGGCGCCAGCTCGTCGGCGAGGGCGAGCGCGGCGGCCCGGTCCGCGGTGACCGCCACCGGCACCTCGGCACCGAAACGCAGCGCGTGCTTGAGGGCGTGGAACCCGTCGAGCAGGACGGTGTCGCCGGCGAGCCGGTGCCAGAGGGTCACGGGGTCGGTCATGCCCCGGAGCCTACGTGCTCGGCGTCGTGCTTCTCATGGGCCCGCTGCCCGGGCAGGGACACCCGCCGGCCCCGGCGCGCGAGCCGGGCACACGCGTGTGCCGCCCGGTCGCCCAGGCGGCGCAGGAAGCCCGTCGGCAGGAACACCGCGTCCGCCGCGATCATCGCCAGCGAGAAGAACGGCAGACCGAGGACCACGGCGATCACGGCGTGCTCGGTCATCATCACCGCCAGCAGGACGTTCTTCACCCGCCGGTTGAACAGGGTGAACGGGAAGGCGACCTGCACCAGGACCGTCCCGTAGGTCACCAGCATCACCATCGTGCCGCTGGCCGACAGCAGATCGGCGAGCCCCGGCCAGGGCGAGAAGTACTCCAGGTGGAGCGGGTAGTAGACCGCGGTGCCGTCCTGCCAGCGGGAGCCCTGGACCTTGTACCAGCCGGCCGTCGCGTAGATCAGGCACGCCTCGGCCATGATCACCAGCAGGGCGCCGTTGTGCACGACGTTGCCGATCACGTCCAGCAGGATCCGCGGCTCACCGGTCCCGGCCCGCCGCCCGACCAGCCACCACAAGCCCTGCACCACCCACACCGTCCACAGCAGTGCGGGTATCAGCCGGTCGACCTCCATCCGGCCCACCAGGGTGACGGCGACCAGCACGAACCCGAACACGCCCCACAGCACCGGCCCGGTCCGGTCCGTGACCCGCTCGCCCCGCACCCGGGCCGCCCGGTCCCGCACCGCCCGCCGAGCGTCCAGCGACCACACCTGGGCACACCTCGTGAAGACCAGGTAGATCGACATCAGGTGCAGCACGTTGTCGCCGCCGTCGCCCATGAAGACGCTGCGGTTCTGCAGCGACAGCACACCGACCATGAACAGCACCGACATGGTGCGGGTGCGCCAGCCCAGCATCAGCAGGACGCCGGAGAGGACCGCGAGCGCGTAGACGATCTCGAACCAGACCCGCCCGTCCGACCACATCAGCGCGGTGAAGGCGCCGTTGGACGCGATCAGCTGCTGGGCGAGATCCCAGCTCCAGGGGCCGTCGGGACCGTACAGCTCGTGGCGGTGGGGGAGCTCGCGGAGCAGGAACAGCAGCCAGGTGGCACTGAAGCCGATACGGATGACGGCCGTCTGGTAGGGGCCCAGGGCGGCCTCGGTGACACGGGCGATACCGCCCGAGACGGCCAGCGAGAAGCGGTTCACCGCACGCCTCCCGCGGCCTCGTCCTGCGGGACCTTCCACCACGGCAGCTCCCGGTAGGACGGCGTCGTGGAGACCTTCTCCCGGCTCCACCCGGGCGGCGGCACGTTGCTGGTCCGGGAACGCACCTGCACCCGCTCGACGACACCGTCGCCCCCGGTCGCGGCCCGTACCGCGTCGTCACGGTCCAGACGCAGCACCATGATCCGGCGCAGATACGACTCCGAGAGCGAACCGCGCAGGCCCACCGGACGGTTCTCGCTGTCATGCGTCGCGACGTAGAAGTCCCAGGCCCGGCGCAGTTCGTTCTGCTGGGTGTGGCTGGGCAGCAGATTGCCGTCGATGGCCTTGCCGTCCTCGGCGGACAGGTCGTACCAGCCGGTGGTCATTGTCATGCCGTCCGGCCCCCGGACCCCGGCGCGGACCTGGATCGAGATGTTCTGCTGCAGCGGGTTCGGCGCGAAGAGCTTCCAGTTCTGCTCGAACTCCGGGTAGATCCAGTCGTCCACGGCCTCGCCGTGCGCCTTGGTGACCGTGTTCGCCGGCGCGACGTGCAGGAACGTCATCCCCAGATGCACACACACCCCGACGGCGACGACCGCCAGCGCCAGGGCGACCCCGATCCGGTAGCGGAGGGAGAGCGCGGCGACGCCGGTACCGGGCTCGCCGAACGGGTACGGGACGGCGGGGCCGGGCGGTTCTGCGGGCCCGGACGGTTCTGCGGGCCCGGACGACCCAGCGAGCCCGGAAGGCCGAGCGAGCCCGGAAGGTACGGCGGGCCCGGAAGGTACGGCGGGCCCAGGCAGCCCAGCGAGCCCCGCCGGTTCTGCGGGCCCCGCCGGTTCTGCGGGCCCTGATCGCACGGTTGGATCGGGGGCCCCGGGCGGCACGATCGGATCGGTGGCCCCGAATGGCAGGACCGAATCGGTGGCCTCGGACGGCACACCGGGACCGAATGCCTCGGAAGGCACATCCGGACCGGCGGCCGGGGAATGCGTACCGGGACCGGCGGTCCCGGAAGGCGCGCCTGGACCGGACCTGTCTCTTATACACCTCTGACGCTGCCGAC
>NZ_POUC01000228.1 GCF_002891435.1 Streptomyces cahuitamycinicus | reverse complement strand
CCCTACGGCGCCTACGACCCGTACGCCACCGGCTCGCACCAGGGCGGCCCCCCGCAGAGCACCCAGCACGACCCCTACGGCCAGGCCACCGCTGCCGACGCCACCGGCCGGCAGTCCCGCACCGCCGAACAGACCGCGCAGCAGACCGCCCCCGTCCCGCAGCAGGCCGCCCACATCCCGCAGCAGGCCGGACCGGCTCACGACCGGGAAGCCCCCGCCGAACCGCAGCGGGACTACCACACCGAGCAGTTCGCCTTCGTCGAGGAACCGGACGCCAACTCCGAAGACGTCATCGACTGGCTGAAGTTCACCGAGAACCGCACCGAACGCCGTGAGGAGGCCCGGCGCCGGGCCCGCAGCCGGATCGTCGCCCTGACGGTCGTGCTCGCACTCGTCGCGGCCGGCGGCGTCGGCTACCTCTGGTACGCGGGCAAGCTGCCCGGCCTGTCCTCCGACGGCTCCGCGACCGGCACCGCGACGGCCGCGGGCACCCAGAAGCGCGACGTGATCGTCGTCCACCTGCACGACGTCAACGGCGACGGCACCGCCACGGCCCTCCTGGTCGACAACACGACCACCCAGCGGGGCACCACCGTCCTGCTGCCCAACTCGCTCGCTCTGACCAGCGACGACGGCACCACGACGACCCTGGCCAAGTCGGTCGAGGACGACGGCTCCGACGGCACCCGCGACGCGCTCGACACGGTCCTCGGCACCGACATCGAGGGCACCTGGCGCCTGGACACCCCCTACCTGCAGAACCTCGTCGACCTCGTCGGCAACATCGACGTCGACACCGACACGGCCGTCCCCGACCCCGCCGCCAAGAAGAAGGGCGCCGCCCCCCTGGTCAACAAGGGCCGGGCCCAGACCCTCAGCGGCAAGATGGCCGTCGCCTACGCCACCTACCGCGCCCCCGGCGAGGCCCAGAACGCCCAGCTGGAGCGCTTCGGGCAGGTCCTGCAGAGCATGTTGCGCAAGCTGTCCTCCGACCCGCAGGCCGCGACGACCACGATCCAGACGCTGCAGCAGATCCTCGATCCGTCCCTCACCGACAAGGACCTCGGCACCTTCCTCGCCGGGCTCTCCGACCTCGCCAAGGGCGGCGACTACAAGACGGACCTGCTGCCCGTCCTGAGCGACGGCACGCTCAGCGCCCAGACCGGCGCCGGGATCGTCAGGAAGGTCCTCGGCGGCACCGCCAAGAGCCCCGACAAGGACGCCGCCGTAAGTGTCTCCGTCCAGAACGCCACCGGCGTCAGGGACAACACCGAGAAGGCCCGCGTCGTGCTCCTCAACGGCGGCTTCACCTTCCTGGACGGCGGCACTGGCACCGCCCGGGCCACCTCCCAGGTCGTCTACGCCGACGCCGCCGGCAAGGCGAACGCCACCGAGGTCGCCAAGACCCTGGGCCTGCCCGCCGGCTCCGTGGCCAAGGGGAAGATCTCCACGAGCGCCGATGTCTCCGTCGTCCTCGGCCAGGACTACAAGCCGTCGTCCGACTAGACGGCGGGACGGGCCCCCCACGTGATCCCCGTCATCGCGTGGGGGACCCACGGCGGTCCGTGAGACCCTTGGTGTCAAGTGTCCGCCGACCGAAAGCCTTGTAGTGACCGTGACCGACCGCTCTCACGAGCTGATCAACACCGCCGCCCAGGCGGCTGCCGACAAGCTGGCCCACGACATCGTCGCCTACGACGTCAGTGACGTGCTGTCCATCACGGACGCCTTCCTGCTGGCCTCCGCACCCAACGACCGCCAGGTCAAGGCGATCGTCGACGAGATCGAGGAGCGCCTTTCGAAGGAACTCGGCGCGAAGCCGGTGCGCCGCGAGGGTGACCGCGAGGCCCGCTGGGTGCTCCTCGACTACGTCGACATCGTCGTCCACGTCCAGCACAGCGAGGAGCGCGTCTTCTACGCTCTGGAACGGCTGTGGAAGGACTGCCCCGAGCTCGAACTGCCCGAGGAGGCCCTGGCCACCCGCGGCAAGGCCGAGGAGCACGCCAAGCTGCGGGCGGCCGAGGAGGCGGCGGAGCTGGACGGTGACTGGCGGTGACCTCCTTCAGTGAGGCGTCCGCCGGGAAGGGCCGGGGCCGGCGCATCATCCTGTGGCGGCACGGCCAGACCTCGTGGAACGTGGAGCGCCGCTTCCAGGGCAGCACGGACGTCGAGCTGACCGAGACCGGTCTCGGTCAGGCCCGCCGCGCCGCCCGGCTCCTCGTCTCCCTGAAGCCGGACGCGATGATCGCCTCCGATCTCCGGCGCGCCGCGGCCACGGCCGTCGAGCTCGCCACGCTCACCGGCCTCGACGTCACCCACGACGAGGCGCTGCGCGAGACCTACGCGGGCGCCTGGCAGGGACTGACGCACGAGGAGATCATCGGCCGCTACGGCGACGAGTACACCGCGTGGAAGCGCGGCGAGCCCGTACGACGCGGCGGCGGCGAACTGGAGACCGAGGTCGCCGACCGGGCCGCCCCCGTGGTGCTCCGGCACGCCGAGAAGCTCCCCGAGGACGGCACGCTCGTCGTGGTCAGTCACGGCGGCACGATCCGCACCACGATCGGCCGCCTGCTGGGTCTCGATCCCCGCCACTGGGAGAGCCTCGGCGGACTCTCCAACTGCTGCTGGTCCGTGCTCGGCGAAGGAGCCCGCGGCTGGCGCCTGCTGGAGCACAACGCCGGCACCCTGCCGGAACCGGTGCTCGGCGACGACGACTGACCTGGATTTCACTTTCCGGCAGGTCGCACGCTAAAGTTCTTCTTGTTCGCCCCGCCCGGCGGGGACGGACGCGAGGGGCTATAGCTCAGTTGGTAGAGCGCCTGCATGGCATGCAGGAGGTCAGGAGTTCAATTCTCCTTAGCTCCACGTCAAGATCCCGTTCCCGGTCAGGGGGCGGGATTTTTCGTGCTCCGGCTTGAGTCACTCGGCCTGGCTGAGGCGTATACCTCTACGGCGCTGCCCCGTGCCGTGTCCGGACTGGTACTGAGGCGTCGCTGACCGTATTGGTCCGGCCGTGGCAGAATCAAACGGCCGGAAGGGGGCGCGGCCCGACGGGAGGAGTAGCGATGCCTGCGAGCATCCGCGAGGAGGTCGACCACCTCCTCGAAGCAGCGTTCACACGGGAGATGTCCACCCGCCTCAGCTGCCCTTCCTGCGGTTCCGCGCACGTGGCCCAGATGCTCGGCGACAACGGCGGGATTTCCTACGTGTGCACGGCCTGCGGCCACAGCTGGAGCTGATCGATGGGTGCACACAGGCGAAAGTGCGACTGGTGCGGCAGCGGGACTCCGATCGTCCGCGACATGGAACCGATCAATCCCGACTACCAGTACTGGTGCGAGGAATGCGCGCGGGCGCTGATCATAAAAGGCGACCCCATCGAAACGTACCGCGAGTTGGAGGGCGAGCCGATCTACGGCCGGCTGCTGGAGGAGCACTGCACGCTCAAGCGGTTCTACTCGTTCGTCACGGCATAACGGTCATTTCGGGCGAAGCGAAACCGATTTGGTGTTGGGACTGATGGGCCAGTAAAGTTGGCTTCGCCGCCGGGGAAACCCGGCGAAGCACTGGCAAGGGGCTATAGCTCAGTTGGTAGAGCGCCTGCATGGCATGCAGGAGGTCAGGAGTTCAATTCTCCTTAGCTCCACAGAGGTTGAGAAGGCGGGCCATCCGATCGGATGGCCCGCCTTCTTGTCGTGGGTGTGAGCACTGGGTATGAGTACGGCGGGCCCCTGAGGGGAGCCCGCCGTACGTGTGCTCAGCGGCCGAGAGCGCGGCGGCCGCGGCCCTGGGAGAGGACCGGGAGGTTGCGGGACGGCGCGCCCGGCGCACCTGCCTCCTCGAGGCGCAGCGCCAGCGCCGGGCAGCGGCGCACCGCGCGTAGAGCCTTGGCCTCGGCGTACCGCGGTACCTGCGCCTGCGCCACGGTCGGGAAACCGTCGGCCCCCAGCTGGAACACCTCGGGGAGGATGTCCGCGCACAGCCCGTGGCCCCGGCACAGCGTCCAGTCCACGTAGATCTTCTGACGGCTGGGGCCGTTCTCCTCGGACTCGCCGCCGCCCGGGATGCCCGTGGGGGCCCTGCCGCCCTCGAAGAGCGGCAGAACGCCCTCCACGGGCCGTCCGCAGCCGTTACCGAGGACGTGGGCGGCCAAGTCGTCCGTGAACGCCTTGATGGTCGACTCGAGGAACATCGCGGAGCCGTCCGGGTGCGAACACGCGCCGCGCCGCTTCACGTTCTTGGCGACCTGCTTGAGCGCCTCCAGGGCGGCCGGCCCGCCGCCGTTGAGGATGTCCTCCAGGCCGCGCGCCGCGGCCGGCAGACCGAGGTAGCAGGGGCCGCACTGGCCCGCGCTCTCCTCGGCCAGCCACTGCGCCACCCGGAGCGACTCGCCCAGCGGGCAGGTGTCCTGAGTGATCGGCAGAATTGCGCCGGCGCCGAGCGCGCCGCCCACCGCGTCCAGGGAGTTGCGCGAGACGATCGCCTCGTTGACCGTCGCCGCGTCGATCCACTTGCCGTGGTAGCCGCCGGTGAGCACGCCCTGCGGCACCGGTGGTGCGCCGGCGAGCTGCAGGACGTACCGCAGGGGCACGCCCGTCGGGACCTCGATGACCATGGGGCGGGCGACGGCGCCGGAGACCGTGAGCATGACGGTGCCCGGCTCGTCGTAGAGGCCGGTGTTGCCGTAGCGCTCCGGGCCGATGCGGGCGGCGATCGCCAGCTGGGCGAAGGTCTCGGCGTTGGACAGCAGGGTGGGTGCGCCGCCGACGCCGTTCTGCGAGGCGCTGACCTTGCGGCCGGGCGGGATGGCCGGCCCGCCGTCGATCGAGCGGATCAGCGACGCGGCGGCACCGGTGACCATGCGGACCGGGTTGCGCTGGACACGCGCGCGCAGGGCCGAGCGGCGGCCGTTGTTGAGGCCGCGTTCGGCGAGCGCGGCCTCCATGGAACGCTGGGTCGACTCACGGGTGACCCCCACCACGAGCGTGCGGGCACCCAGGGCCTCGGCGCACAGCAGCGCACCGTCCAGGATCAGATGAGGAGCACGGTTGATCAGCACCGTGTCCTTGCGGCAGGCCGGCTCGTCCTCGCTGCCGTTCACGACGACGACGGGCCGGACGCCGCGCTTGATCGCCGCCTCGGCCACCGAGCGCAGCTTCTTGTGGAAGGGGAAGCCCGCGCCGCCGCGGCCCTTCAGGTTGATGCGTTCGGCGAGTTGCGCGAGCTGCTCGCCGCCCATCGGCTCGAGCGGCCCGTGCACCTTGAGGTGCATGGGCAGATCGAGCCGATCGACAAGGTCGAAGCCTGACGTGAGCTGAGGAAGGCCGACGACGCGGACTTCGGGTACGTCGGGCAGGGCCTCGTTCACTTAAAGCCTCCGGAAGGCGTGTTCCAAGGTTCGCCCGATCCCGGAGCGTCGAAGTCATAGGACGCACCGGGCGTTGATTCAGTGGCGGGACCGCTGTTGTACGTGTCGTTCGGGTAGTACGTGTCGTAGACGGCATTCGTCTCACCCGTGTCGTACACGTCACTCGATCCAAAGCCGGCGGCGCCTGGATTGCCATAGGCAGGGATGCTTTGTCCGGTGTCCTGCAGGGGGTCGTAGGGCGGGATGTTGAAGCCCGTGTCCTGGAGCGGGTCGTAGGCCGACGGCGGGGCCTCGCCGACCGGCGGCGGGGACGGGATCGGCCAGTTGCCGGAGGTGCTGGAGGGGCCGTCCACGGTCGGGATGGTCTCGGTGGGCTGCATGTCCAGCGGCAGCTGCATGGCGGTGGTCGGCCCGGGCGCGAAGGCCTGCTGACCCTGGGGCGGGCCCGAGACGGCCCGGTAGGCGGCGGCGAAGCCGTTCGCCGGCTCCTTGACCGCAGGGCGTTCCGCCCTCTCGTACAGCGGACCCGACGGGGAGGCCGAGGAGCGCGCGGGTGCCTCCCGGCCGTCGTAGCCGGGCAGCGCGGAGCCGCCGCCTGCCCGGGCCCGGCTCTCCTCCAGATCTCTGCGGTCCGGGCCCTCGCCGGGCCCGATCAGCGAGGCGACCTTGTCGGCGACCTGGCGCTTGACCTGGCGCGGAGCCGCGCGCAGGGCGAGGGCGCCGGCCACTCCGGCCAGGGACAGGCAGTACAGGACGACGAAGGTCGGCTTGGCCGCGCGACCCGCGTAGAGGCCGTGGACCAGCGCGGCGCACCAGGCCGGGTAGGCCAGCATGTGCATGGCCCGCCAGCGGGCGGCGACGGGCGCGGGGGACGCGAAGCGGTTGCGCAGCATGCCCGTGATGGCCACGAAGATCATGAGCATGCTGGCCAGGGTTCCGAGGCCGATGAGGAACGACCGGCCCATGACGGCCTCGTCGTCGGTGAACACCAGCCCGAAGGGAACCACCGCGGCGACCCACGAGGTGTGGGACAGCGCCAGCTTCACCCCGATGTGCACCAGCAGGAAGACGATCGAGGCGACGGCCGTGGTCCGGTGCACGGCCTGCGCCAGGATGCGGCGGCGTGCGTCGAGGAGGATCCGGTCCTGGGCGACCAGGCCCCAGATCACCGAGCACGTCAGACACACGAGGGACAGCACGCCCGCACCGAAGTTGAAGAACTCGGCGAACGAGTCGTCTGCCGTGGAGTCGAACTGGTTCACGACCGGCCTCCCCACGTCCCGGCGAGCGGGGGTGGTGAGCTGATACTGCGATGAGGGTTCATGGGGGCAACTCCGAGCGGTTCGGGAAAGCAGCGGTCCCGCTGCCGAACTCTAAGCGGAGCCATACCGATGGGTACGAGGTTTGAGTTATTGCGTTGTTATCAAAGGACAATGTGGTTGTTCTGTTGTCCCTTAGTGACTGTTACGCGAAGTAACTATTGACCTTGGTTCAGCTTGTCGGGCACCGAGACACCCCCGCGAAAGCGCGTCGCGACGCGCTGGGGGCCTGCGGTACCCTAGCGCCATGCGTGCCGTACGCCTTCTGCTTAGCGGGCCGCGCTGATCAGTCCCGGCCACCGGACGAACCGAGTGGCCGGCATCGGCGCGGCGTCCCCTCCTGTGCGAGGGGATTTTTCGTTTCTCGAACGAGACAGCCGCAGGCAGAGACGATCGATGGAGCTTTGAGGATCATGAGCGAGACGAACCCCGCCGCCACCTCCGAGGTGACGGCGCCGCACCGCTACACGGCCGCCATGGCTGCCGACATCGAGGCACGCTGGCAGGACTTCTGGGACGCCGACGGCACCTACGCAGCACCCAACCCCAAGGGTGACCTGACCGGTGACGGACAGACCGTCGCCCGCCCCAAGAAGTACATCATGGACATGTTCCCGTATCCCTCCGGTGCGGGCCTGCACGTCGGACACCCCCTGGGCTACATCGCCACGGACGTCTTCGCGCGCTTCCAGCGGATGACCGGCCACAACGTCCTGCACACCCTGGGCTTCGACGCCTTCGGCCTGCCCGCCGAGCAGTACGCGGTGCAGACGGGCACGCACCCGCGCGTGTCCACCGAGGCCAACATGGAGAACATGAAGTCCCAGCTGCGCCGGCTGGGTCTGGGCCACGACAAGCGCCGGTCGTTCGCCACGATCGAGCCGGACTACTACAAGTGGACCCAGTGGATCTTCCTGCAGATCTTCAACTCCTGGTACGACCACGAGGCCGGGCGTGCCCGCCCGATCGCCGAGCTGGTCGCCGCGTTCGAGTCCGGTGAGCGGCCCGTTCCGGGGCACACGCGCGCGTGGAGCGAGCTGAGCCCCGCCGAGAAGGCCGACGTCCTGGGCGAGTTCCGGCTGGCCTACGCCTCCGACGCGCCGGTCAACTGGTGTCCCGGGCTGGGCACCGTGCTGGCCAACGAGGAGGTCACCGCCGAGGGCCGCTCCGAGCGTGGCAACTTCCCGGTCTTCAAGGCCAAGCTGCGCCAGTGGAACATGCGCATCACGGCCTACGCCGACCGGCTGCTGGAGGACCTGGACGCGCTGGACTGGCCCGAGGCCATCAAGCTGCAGCAGCGCAACTGGATCGGCCGCAGCGAGGGTGCCCGCGTCGACTTCCCCATCGACGGCGAGCGCATCACCGTCTTCACCACCCGCCCCGACACCCTGTTCGGCGCCACCTACATGGTCCTGGCGCCCGAGCACCCGCTGGTGGAGAAGTTCACCCCGGCCGCCTGGCCGGAGGGCACCCACGAGGTGTGGACCGGCGGCCACGCCACCCCCGGTGAGGCCGTCGCCGCCTACCGTGCCCAGGCCGCCTCGAAGTCCGACGTGGAGCGCCAGGCCGAGGCCAAGGACAAGACCGGCGTCTTCATCGGCGCGTACGCCACCAACCCGGTCAACGGCGAGCAGGTCCCGGTCTTCATCGCCGACTACGTCCTGATGGGCTACGGCACCGGCGCGATCATGGCCGTCCCGGCCGGTGACCAGCGCGACTTCGAGTTCGCGCGCGCCTTCGAGCTGCCGATCACCTGCATCGTCGAACCGACCGACGGTCGCGGCACGGAAACCTCCACCTGGGAGAACGCCTTCGCGTCGTACGAGGCGAAGATCATCAACTCCTCGAACGACGAGGTCAGCCTGGACGGCCTGGGCGTCGCCGAGGCCAAGGCGCGCATCACCGAGTGGCTGGAGCGGTCCGGCGTCGGCGAGGGCACCGTCAACTTCCGGCTGCGCGACTGGCTGTTCAGCCGCCAGCGCTACTGGGGCGAGCCCTTCCCGATCGTCTACGACGAGGACGGCATCGCCCACGCCCTGCCCGAGTCGATGCTGCCCCTGGAACTGCCCGAGGTCGAGGACTACTCGCCGCGCACCTTCGACCCGGACGACGCCGACACCCAGCCCGAGACGCCGCTGTCGCGCAACGAGGACTGGGTGAACGTCACCCTGGACCTGGGCGACGGACGGGGCCCGCGCCCGTACCGGCGCGAGACCAACACCATGCCCAACTGGGCCGGTTCCTGCTGGTACGAGCTGCGCTACCTGGACCCGCACAACTCCGAGAAGCTGGTCGACCCCGAGATCGAGCAGTACTGGATGGGCCCGCGCGAGGGGCAGCCGCACGGTGGTGTCGACCTGTACGTCGGCGGCGCCGAGCACGCCGTGCTGCACCTGCTGTACGCCCGCTTCTGGTCCAAGGTCCTGTACGACCTGGGCCACGTCTCATCCGCCGAGCCGTTCCACAGGCTGTTCAACCAGGGCATGATCCAGGCCTACGTGTACCGCGACAGCCGCGGCATCGCGGTGCCGGCCGCCGAGGTGGAGGAGCGCGACGGCGCCTACTGGTACCAGGGCGAGAAGGTCTCCCGGCTGCTGGGCAAGATGGGCAAGTCCCTGAAGAACGCGGTCACTCCGGACGAGATCTGCGCCGAGTACGGGGCCGACACGCTGCGCCTGTACGAGATGGCCATGGGCCCGCTGGACGTCTCCCGGCCGTGGGACACGCGCGCGGTGGTCGGCCAGTTCCGGCTGCTGCAGCGGCTGTGGCGCAACATCGTCGACGAGGCGACCGGCGAGGTCACCGTCGTCGACACCGAGCCCGGTGAGGAGACGCTGCGCGCCCTGCACAAGGCGATCGACGGCGTCAGCGGCGACCTGGAGGGCATGCGGTTCAACACCGCCATCGCCAAGGTCACCGAGTTGAACAACCACCTGACCAAGGTGGGCGGGCCCGTGTCCCGCCCGGTCGCCGAGGCCCTGGTGCTGATGGTCGCCCCGCTGGCCCCGCACATCGCCGAGGAGCTGTGGCGAAGGCTGGGGCACACCGACTCGGTGGTGCACCAGGACTTCCCGGTGGCCGACCCCGCGTACGTCGTCGACGAGACCGTGACCTGCGTCGTGCAGATCAAGGGCAAGGTCAAGGCGCGGCTGGAGGTCGCGCCGTCGATCTCCGACGACGAGCTGGAGAAGGCCGCGCTGGCGGACGAGAAGGTCGTCGCCGCGCTGGGCGGCGCCGGGATCCGGAAGGTGATCGTGCGCGCGCCGAAGCTGGTGAACATCGTTCCGGCGTGACCGCCGGGGCGGAGCGTGCGGAGCGCTCTCGGGGTGGTCCGCTACGGGCGGGTCCCCTCTCGGGGTGGTCCCCTACGGGCAGGTTCGGGGTTTTTCTGGAACTCCAGGCCTGCCCGTTGCGTTTACCGTTGAAGAGCGACGCGAAGCGCCGTGACGTCCTGAGGAGGAGCACTTGTGGATGCAGTGATCGCCGTCTTCGCCCTGCTCTTCGTGCTCCTGTTCGGGCTCGGGGCGTACGCCACCGTGAAGGCGGTCGGTGCCGCCAAGCGCGGCGTGGACCGCGGCATCACCCAGGCCCGCCGCACGGTCGAGGACCACACACTGCGCGCCAAGTCCTTCGCCCAGCCCGGCGCCGCGGGCGAACTCGCCCAGCTCCGGCTGAAGCTGCGCACGTCGATGCGCGCCACGCAGGACGCGCTGAACGCGGCCGTCGCCGAGGACGAGTCCCTGAAGGAGTCCGTCGGCCTCTTCGAACGGCTCACTGCGCACGGCCATGAGCTGGACGACGAGCTCAAGCGCCTGGAGTCCGAGCCGGACCGCGCCGCGCTCGGCGAGCGCCTGCCCGGGCTGCGCGAGCGCACCGAGCGCATCGCGCACGCGGCCGACTCACTGCGCTGGGCGGCCCGCGACCGGGCCCGCCGCTTCGCGGACGACGACCTGGACTCGCTCAGCGCCCAGATCGACCTGGAGTCCGGGGCGCTGCGGCACTGGACGGCTCCGGAGCCGCACCCCGCGTCCTCGCAGCAGCCCTCGTCCTCGGCGCAGCCGGCGTCCGCCCGGCAGCAGGCCTCGCCGCCGCAGTCCTCGCCGCCGGCGTGGCCCCAGGCGCCCGCCGCGGATGCCGCCACGGGCGGGCAGACCTGGCCGGACACCGCGCAGTCCGGCTCCGCTCAGGAACCGGCACGGCCCGCCATCACGCCGCCGGCGGCGCGCCCGACCTACCCCTGGCAGAAGAAGCCCCGCCCCGAGAGCACCACTTGATCCGGCCACGCTCGCCGCGGGGCGCAGGGGTCGGACTGCCGCACGGGCGCTACGGCAGGTAACCTCCAGCTCATGTCCCGCCATGTCGCGATCGTCACCGATTCAACGGCCTACCTGCCGACCCGGACGATGGAGCGTCACGGCATCACGGCGGTACCTCTGACCGTGGTCCTCGGCGACCGGGCGCTGGAAGAGGGCACCGAGATCTCCACCCGCGCCCTCGCCCAGGCTTTGCAGAAGCGGCGCCCCGTGACGACCTCGCGACCCGCTCCCGCGGTCTTCGAGCAGACGTACCGCAAGGTCGCCGAGTCCGGCGCCACCGGCATCGTCTCCCTCCACCTGTCCGCCGAACTCTCCGGTACGTACGACGCGGCCGTCGTGGCCGCACGGCAGTCGCCGGTGCCGGTGCGGGTGGTGGACACCGGCATGATCGCGATGGCGCTCGGGTTCTGCGCGCTCGCCGCCGCGGAGGCCGCGGAGTCGGGCGGGACGGTGGACGAGGCCGTCACGGCCGCGGAGAAGAGGGCCGCGGGCACCTCCGCCTACTTCTACGTGGACACCCTCGACTACCTGCGGCGCGGCGGCCGTATCGGTGCCGCGCAGGCCCTGCTGGGCTCGGCGCTCGCGGTGAAGCCGCTGCTGCAACTGGCGGACGGCCGTATCGAACCGCTGGAGAAGGTGCGGACCGCGTCCAAGGCGATCGCCCGCCTCGAAGAGATCGCGGCCGACCGTGCCGGCAGCGCCCAGGTGGATGTCGCCGTGCACCATCTCGCCGCCCCGGACCGGGCGTCGGCCCTCGCCGACCGGCTGCGGACGAGGGTGTCAGGGCTGGCCGATCTGCATGTCAGCGAAGTCGGGGCGGTGATCGGGGCGCACACGGGGCCCGGACTGCTGGGAGTCGTGGTTTCGCCCCGGTGAACGTTGCTGTGAAGCTCGGGTCGCCCGTGTGAGGGACGGAGTTGTCCACAACCGGGGGATCGTCCCCGGGAATCGGGCAAGATCATCGCGAGTGGGCCGAGGTGGCCGATCCTCGTCGCATGGCACTTCGATCACGTTCACGCACAGCGACCGCGACCAGTGGCCCGGGCCGTGGGCCGGTGTCCGACGGGCGCGTCCGTCATCGCCGGCACACGCCTGTCGCACGCGGGCGAGCCCGCCGGAATCATGCCTCGGCGGAGGAAATCCGGCGGCGCGCAGAGGTGTTGTTCGGCGAGCCTGCCGAGCTTGCCGAGCCGACTGGACCGGCCCAGTCAGAGCCTGCCGAGCCTGCCGGGTCAGAGCTTGCCGGTTCGGCCAGGCCTCCGGGCCGGGCCGAGCCGGTCGAACGGGCGGGTGAGCGGCGGGAGTCGGGGCAAGGGCCGCCGGGGCCGGCGGGTTCCGTCGGTGTCGAAGAGACCCGGCGAGGGCCGGCTGCCGTGGGTGCTTTCGCCGAGTCGGAGAGCGCGGAGAGTGGCGCGGCGGAGGGAGCCTGGCGGGAGCGGGCCGGGCTCGCGCTGCGGGAGCGGATGCCGCTGTGGTTGCAGGCCAGGTACGGTCTGGAGCGGCGGAATGTGCTGGCCCTGACGGTGGTGCTCGTCGTCGCGGCGGGGTTCGCCGTGCAGCACTTCTGGGCAGGCCGCTCGCAGACCGTGCGTCCGCCGGAGGTGGTGCGGGCGGCGGTGCCGTTCGGGG
>NZ_POUC01000227.1 GCF_002891435.1 Streptomyces cahuitamycinicus | reverse complement strand
AGCCACGCCACGGCATCGGCGCACGCGGCCGTCGCGCCGCGGTGGGCGACCAGCAGCCGGGTGGTGCCCGGGCCGACACCGAACAGGGCGTCGGTGATGTGCCGTTCGGTCACCGTGTCGAGGCTGGAGAGCGCGTCGTCGAGGATCAGCAGGCGGCCACCGTGCGCGAACGCCCGGGCCAGACCCAGCCGTTGGGACTCGCCGCCGGAGCGCGGGGCGTCGGCGACGGCCGTGTCGTACCTCTTGGGGAGGCGGCGGACGAAGTCGTCCGCGAGGGCTGTGCGGGCCGCTTCCCGGATCCGGCCGGGGGAGGGGGACGGCAGGCCGAGGCCGATCGCCTCCTCGACCGTGCCGCCGAGGAGGGCGGGCCGGGCGAAGGCGTATCCGACGGCGCCGCGCAGGTCGTCGTGCGTCAGCTCGCGCAGTGGGACGCCGTCGAGGAGCACCTCGCCCGCGTCCGGATCGGCCAGCCGTCCGGCCAGCGCGGCCAGCAGCGACTTGCCCGCCCCGGACCGGCCGACCACGGCCAGCGTCGTGCCGCCCGGCACGTCGAGGTCCACCTCGTCGAGCACGTCGCGTCCGCCGCGCCGGGCCGTCACCCCGCGCAGCTCCAGCCGCCCGGGGCCGTCGGGCAGCCGGCGGGCGCCGAAGGGGGTGGCGGGCTCGGCCTCGACCTCGCCGAGGCGCCGGGCCGCGGCCCGGGCCCGGGCCAGGCCCGCGAGCCGGCCGACCAGTACACCGACGCCCGTGGCCAGCACCGCGTACCGGGAGGCCGCGAGCACCTCGCCCACCGAGAGCCTGCCCCGGGTGAGCAGCACACCTGCCACGGCGACGACCGCGAGTTGCAGCAACGGCGCCACGGCGACCGCCCGGGCCGCGGCCCGCCCCTGCACCCGCCACATGCGGTGCCCGGCCCGCGACAGATCGGGCAGTGGCCGCAGTACCCGGGCCGTCTCCCGGCCCTCCGTGCCGGCCGCGCGGACGGTGCGGACCCCCTCGACGGCCTCCGCCAGCGCGGCCGCGATCCGGCCCTGGGCCCGCTGGTAGCGCGCCGCGCTCTCGGAGGTGTCCCGGGAGACGGCGCGCAGGAGAAGGGCGAGCACAGGGGCTCCGGCGAGGAACACGGCCGCCAGCCACCAGTCGATCAGCCCCAGCGCGACCACCCCGCCGACGGGACCGGCGAGCGCGGCGACCAGCGCCGCACGGGCCGCCGGAGTGGTCCCCGCCTCGGCGGCGTTGCCGACCAGCCGTGCGACGAGGTCACCGGAGCCGAAGCGGTCCGCGGCGCGCGGGCCGACGCCGAGCACGTGCCCGGTCAGCCTGCGGCGCAGCCACGCGGTGGTGCGGGCGTCGACGGTGCCGGTGAGGACGGTCTGGAGCGCGTCGAGCAGACCGAGCAGCAGCACGAGGCCGGCGCAGCAGAGCACCCAGCGGGTCGCCGGAGCGTGTGCCAGCAGAAGATCGAGGGCCCGGCCCAGAACGGCCGGGAGCAGCAGTCCGGCACCCGTCGCGGCGATGCTCACCAGGCACAGCGCCGCACAGCGGGACCCGCTGTACCGGGTGGCCGTGCGCAGCAGCGTGCGAGCGTGTCCGGCCGCCGGGTCGTCGTCGCCGCACGTGGTCATACGGGCCTTTCCTGGGACGGGAAGGACCCCGGGCGGCCCCTCCCCGAAGGGAGGGAGCCGCCCGGAGCGAGCAGACCGTCGGTCAGAGACAGAGCAGAACGCTCGCGGCGCTGATGCAGGAGAGCAGGCTCACCGTGCTGTTGCCGCCGCCGTCCGTGCGCTCTTCGGTCTCGATGGTCTGCAGGTCGAGAAGTGCCATGGTGTGTCCTTCCGTTGGGTGTCCGTCCGTGGTCATCCGTGGGGACGGGGTGGTGTCACGACTCCGCGGGATCGCGCAGCCGCGTCAGTGGGGCCGCCTTCCGGGCGGCGGGAGGAACGGCAGGTGGGCGTCGGTCGCCGGGCCGAGGGCCGCGCCGAGCGCCAGCAGGCACCCTGCCGTTCCGGTGGCGAGGTCCATGGAGAGCCGCATCATCTGGTGCCCGGGAAAGGCCAGTTGGCCCTGGTACGCCATCGCGAACCAGCCGAGCCCGGCGATCTGACCGGCCAGGCGGTCCTCGGTCGCGCCCGGCGTGGTCGTGCGGCTGAGGTGCAGGATCATTCCGGCGCGGCCCTGGAAGAGCCCGGGCTGCGCGTAGAAGCGTGAGGTGGCCGCGGTGAGCACACCGGAGCGGGCCGGACCGAACTCCCCGGCGAGACCGGGGGAGTGGGCGACCAGATCGTCGAGGACCATGCCGAGGCCCGCGCTGCCGTCACCGAGGTAGGGCAGGGTCCGCCAGCCCTCGTCGACCTCAAGCGACCCGTTCTCCCGGGTCACGCAGGACGCCAGATCCCGGCGCAGGGCAACGGCCGCCGCCTCCAGCCAGGCCTCCTCGCCGGTCCACTCGTACTGCCGCAGCATGAGCAGGGCGGGGCCGCTCGCGCCGCGCAGCAGTCCGGCGCGCGGCCGGGACGAGGCCGGGACCGGCTCGGTGAGCCGCTGGACGAGGATCCGCGCGGCGTCGTGGGCCCGCTCGCCCAGCTCCGCCTCGCCGGTCGTACGGGCCAGGTGCCCGAGGACGAGACCCAGGCCGGCCAGTCCGCCGTGCAGGTCGGAGGAGAGCTTCTGCCACCGCTCGGCGAGAATGCCCTCGACCAGGTCGAGGGCCCGCTGCCGGTACCCGAGCCGGTCGAGGACCAGGGCGACGCCCGCGAGCCCGTCGTACAGGCCGAGCGGGGTGCCGACCGGGGCCGGTGCCGTCCGGTCCAGCAGCCAGCGCTCGCCCTCGTCGTACCGCTCGGCGCCGGCCGCGTCCAGTGCGAACAGCACCCCCGCGGCGCCGTGGGCGAGCCCGAGCCCGCCGCCGTCCGAGAACTGGGCGACGTCACCGGGGAAGAGCCGGTCGTCACGCTCCGGGGTGGCCGAGGCGAGGATGGCCTTGACCATCGAGTCGCGGCTGTACGGCCAGTCGCCCGGGTCCACCGGCGAGGACGGAGCGGCCACCGTACGGCCGGACACCTCCCGGGTGATCTCCGTGACCGCCTCGTCCAGGAACTCCCGCGGCACGTCCGGGAACTGCTCCGCGATCACCTGGGCAAGGTGTGCCGCCTTGCCCCGGTCGACCACGAACAGCGTGGTCACGGGCAGGAACAGGGCCAGCCGCAGACAGGCCAGCGCATACCGGTCGACGTCGGCGCCCCGGCGGTCCGGCGGCGCGAAGAACCCGGGGTGGGCGACGACCTGGCGGCCGTTCTCCTCGGCGGGGGCCGCGGCCTCGAAGTCGAGGAGGAACACCGTCTCCTCGTCCGGGGCGACCATGATGTTGAAGACGTGCAGGTCGTTGAAGACGATGCCCCGGGCGTGCACCGCCGCCACGGCCTCCTCCACCCTGCGGTGGATGCGCAGCGCCCACGCCGTGTACGCCGTGACGGCTTCCGGGTCGGGGTCCTGGGTGAGCAGCGGATGCCGCTCGGCGAAGAAGGAGTTGAGCGGACGGCCCGGAAGGAAGTCCATCACCAGGAAGCGGTGCCCGCCCAGCTCGAACCAGTCACGCACCTCCGGGACGACGCCCGTGCCCGCGACCTGCTCCAGGGCCTGCTTCTCCCGCTCCAGCCGGGCGATCGCGTCGGCCCCGTCCGAGGCGAGACCCGCGTGCGGACGGCCCTCCTTGAGGACGATCCTGCTCCCGTCCCGGGTGTCGGTGCCCGCGTACACACCGCCGCCGTTGGAGAAGTGCAGCGCCTTCTCGATACGGTAGGGCAGGTTGCCGGTCGTCGTGTTGTTCCGCGCGTCGAGGTGCGGCTCGAGGAACGCCGGCAGTGTCACCCACTCGGGCACCTGGAAGGACGGCGACCGCCGGTCCGGCACCAGCCGCCCCTCGCCGTCCCGCACCGCCGGCACCAGCGAGCCCCGCTCGTCCACGACGAACGCCCGTGCGAAGGCGCCGTAGCGGACGTACAGCGGGCCCTCGCCCCAGCGCAGGTCGGTGAGGATGTACGGCCCCTCGAAATCCTCCAGCAGCGCGCCCAGCTCGCGCAGCACCTGGTGCAGCTGCTCCTCGCCGGACGGGTAGACGGTGACGAACTTGCCGCTGCCGTCGCGCGGCGCGTACTTGGTGTTGCGCAGGTGGAGCAGGTGCGGGCCCGGCACGAACTTGAAGGGGACGCGCCACTCGACGCAGTAGTCCCATACGATCCGCGCGACCTCCTCCGCGTTGGCCCGCGTCGCCGAGGCGTGGATCTTCCACCCCTGGGCCGGGCCCTGCAGCGGTTCGCCGTCCGGGCCGAGCGGCGTCATCGTCAGCCAGTCGCCGATCCGGGCCGACTCCCAGCCCTCCGGCAGCGGCCGGCGGGCCGTCTCGTAGAGGTGGGCGGCGCTCCCCTGCCCGCTCCGCGCCAGCCGGTCCGGCGTCTCGTAGAAATGCCGGTCGGCCAGCGCGTACACCTCGTACCGCTTGTCCATGCGTCCCCCTCCGCGACGAGCACCGAGCTTTCCAGCCACCTGCCGGGCACGCACAGTCACGCCTGTCACCAGAACACCGTGCGGAACTCACGCGTCAAGACATGTTCGGATTCTTTCGAGCGCGCTCGCCGAGGCTCCTCCACGGAACGCCCACAGGGGCTGCGCAGGTGTCTCATAAGCGCTGTAATGGCCAACGTGGTCAGTCAGGGCGCCCAAGAGCGCGGAACGCGATCGATGCGTGCCGAAGGTGCCCTCAAGGCGATCGCGGTCGATCAGGAGTCACCCGAACGGCTGCGCCGCGTCCTCGAACAGGCACTCGTCTTCGCCGGTGCGGCCTTCGCCGCCGTCTACGCTCCCGGCCAGGACGGCGAGCTGCTGTACCTGATGGAGTCGGCCGGGGTCCCGAGGACGCTCTACGGGCTGCGCGACAGCTACCCGCGGGCCGGACGGTCCCCGGTCGCCGCCGCCCACCGCGGCGGACGGCCGGTGTCGCTGGGCCCGGCGGAACTGGCCGCGGACGCCCAGGCGCGGCGCGTACCCTCCGGCGACTTCTTCCTGACGGCCCTTCCCGTGCAAGGGGACGGCGGCTGTCTGCTGGCCGTGAGCGAGCATCCCGGGGGATTCACCGCCGACGACCTCAGGTGCCTGGAACTCGTCTCCGAAGCGGTCGCCCTCACCACTCCGGCGGCGCCCGCCGAGGCCGGCGACCTGCCGCCGAGCGCCTTCAGCCTCGCCATGGAAACCGGCCGTGTCCGGGTCGGCGACGACCTGCTGGACCTCTTCGGCCTCGACCCCGTGGAATTCGACGGCCGGGTCGAGACGCTCCTCAGCCTGACCGTCGCCGAGGATCTGCCGTCACTGATGTCCGTGGTGGAGGCCGACCACATGTCCATCGGCGACCGGGAGCTGGAATTCCGGGTGCTCCAGCCCACCGGGCCGCCGAAATGGCTCCGGCTGCGCGGGCGCCTCCTGCCCGGCGGCGAGGGCCGCCCGCCACGGCTCGTGGGCACGGTCGTCGACGCCTCCACGCTGCGCTCCGGCGTCACCGACGTGGTCCGCGTCCAGCGCCTGGCCACCGCGCTGGCCACCGCCGTCACCGTCCGCGACGTCGGCAAGGCCGTGGTCGCCGCACTGCGCAGGCCGCTGCGGGCCGACCGGATCGCACTCGCCGAGCTGGAGAGCGAGCGGCTCGTCGTCACCGTCCTCGACCCGCCCGAGCCCGAGGCCTGGCCCGAGCTGTGGCGGTCGGAGTGGCGCACCGAGTGGCCCGACGCGCCCGTGCGCGCCATGCCCACCCTCGCCGCCGCTCTGCGCGAGGGCCGGGCCCGCATCTGGCCCGCCGGCAGCCCCCTGGAACGCGCCCTCGCCGAGGTCGGCCCCGGCGGCCTCGCCGTCCTGCCGCTGCCCGCGGGCAACCGCATGGCCGGCGCCTGCCTGATCGGCTGGGACACCCCGCACGACTTCGGCACCGACGAACGCGCCCTGCTCACCGCCTGCGCCGGACTCGCCGGACAGGCCCTGGTACGGGCCCGGGCCTTCGATGCCGAGCACGAACTCGTCGGCATGCTCCAGCGCCAGCTGCTGCCCCGCAGCCTGCCCCGGCTGCCGGGCGCGGTGGCCGTCGCCCGCTACCTGCCGAGCACGGCCGGGCTCGAACTCGGCGGCGACTGGTACGACGTCATCCCGCTACCGGACAACCACGTCGCCCTGGTCATCGGCGACGTCCAGGGCCACAGCGCCGGCGCCGCCACCCTCATGGGCCAGATGCGCACCGCCCTGCGTGCCTACGCCGTCGAGGGCCACCCGCCGGACGTGGTGGTCGCGCACTCCAACCGGCTCCTCGTGGACATGGAGAGCGACCTCTTCGCGACCTGCTGCTACGTCGACGTCGACCTGGAGGAGGGCTCCGCCTGGTGCGTGCGCGCCGGGCACCTGCCCCCGGTGCTGCGCTATCCGGACGGCCGGACCGAGATCGCGGAGGCCGAGGGCGGACCGCCGCTCGGGGTGGTCGCCCGGGCCGACTTCCCCATGAGCCCGCTCCGGCTGCCGCCCGGCACCGTGATCGCCCTCGTCACCGACGGGCTCGTCGAGACCCCCGGCTCCGACATCGACGACGGCATGGACCACCTCGCCGAGCAGCTCGCCGGCGCCGCCCCCACCGACCTGGGGCTGGTCGCCGACGCCCTCCTCGGCAACGCCCCGCGCAGCGACGACGTCGCCCTGCTCCTCCTGCGCTACGACGGCATGGAGCTGCGCCCCCTGCGGGAGAGCTGGACGGTGTGGCGGGTGCCCCAGGCCGTCGGGCACGCCCGCCGCTTCGCCCGCCGCACCCTGCGCTCCTGGGGCGTCACTGCCGAGTACGACGCCGTCCTCCTCGTCGTCTCCGAACTCGTCACCAACGCCCTCGTCCACACCGACGGCAAGGTCCGCATGGACCTGACCCTGGTGAACAACCGGCTGCGCGTCGCCATCGCCGACGCCTCACCCCGCTCGCCGGTCAGACCGTCCAGCATCGGCTGGGAGGCCACCGGCGGCCGGGGCGTCCTCCTGGTCGAGGCCGTCTCCGCGACCTGGGGCACCCTCCCGGTCAGCGGCGGCAAGCAGGTGTGGGCGGAGCTGGTGCTGGGCCGCTGAGCCCCTGCGGGCGCGACTCCTCAGCCCAGTCGCTTCAGCAGTTCCTCCGCCAGCGGGGCCGACGACGCGGGGTTCTGGCCCGTGACCAGGTTGCGGTCGGTGACCACGTGCGGGGCCCACGGCTCCCCGGCCCGCACGGTCACCCCGGCCTCCGTGAGACGGTCCTGGAGCAGCCACTTCGCGCGGTCGGCGAGACCGCCCTGGACCTCCTCGGCGTTGGTGAACGCCGCGACCTCGTATCCGGCGAAGACGTTCTCGCCGTCGGCCCCCGCAGCGGCCAGCAACGCGGCCGGCCCGTGGCACACGACACCGAGCGGCCTGCCCGACTCCAGGGCCCGGGCGAGCAGCCGGCCGGAGTCGGCGTTCACGGCGAGGTCCTCCATCGGGCCGTGGCCGCCGGGGTAGAAGACCGCCGCGTAGTCGTCCAGCCGGACGTCCTCCAGCCGGACGGGACGCCGCAGCTCGGCGAAGGACTCCAGCGCCTTCGCGATCCGGTCGGCGTTCTCCTGGCCGCCGTTCACCTCGGGGGCCAGGGAGGCCCGGTCGACGGTGGGCTCGACACCGCCGGGCGTGGCCACGACGACGTCGTGACCGGCGGCCCGGAACGCCTCGTACGGGGCGACGGCCTCCTCGGCCCAGAAGCCGGTGGGGTGCTCGGTGCCGTCGGCCAGGGTCCAGGTGTCGGCGCCGGTGACGACGAAGAGGATCTTCGACATGGTGGGTGCATCTCCGTGGGACGGGCCGCGGTGGGACAGCGCGGCGATGACTGGTACGAGAACTGACCGTAGGTGCCCGGACCGCCGGTTTTCCAATGGCAGCACCAATGCCGGACATAGGAATTCCAATGGCGGGGCGCAGTAGGGTCGGATCGTGTGAGGCCCCTCGACCCCCTCGGCGCCATCGGCACGCCCGCGCAGCCGGACCTGAACCTGCTGCGTACCTTCCTGGCCGTCCACCGGTCCGGCTCCTTCACGGCCGCCGCTCAGCTGCTGGGCCTGTCCCAGCCGACCGTCACCACACAGATCCGCTCACTGGAGCGGCAGACCCGCCGGGAGCTGTTCGAGCGGCTGCCGCGCGGCGTCGCCCCGACCGCCGTCGCCGACGAACTCGCGGCCCGTGTCGCGGGGCCCCTGGACGCGCTCGCGGAGGCCACCGGTCACGGCCCCCGCGGCGCGCGCGCCGAGCCGGTCCATCTGGCCGGGCCCGCCGAGCTGCTGTCCACCCGGGCCCTGCCCGCCCTCGCCCCGCTCGTCACCGAAGGCGTACGGCTGCGCGTCACGACGGGACTGACCGAGCCCCTGCTCGACGAACTGCGCGCCGGCCGCCACGACCTGGTGATCGCCACCACCCGGCCCCGCGGCCGCACCCTGTCCGCGGTGCCGCTGGTCGACGAGGAGTTCGTCCTGGTCGCCGCCCCCGCCTGGGCCGACCGTGTCGCGCGGCGCCCCGCCGCCGACGGACCTGTGGCGTTGCAGGACGTCCCGCTCATCAGTTACGCCGAGGACCTGCCCATCGTGCGCCGCTACTGGCGGCACGTCTTCGGCCGGCGCCTGAACTGCCGCGCCGCCGTTTCGGTGCCGGACCTGAGGGCCGTCCTGGCGCTGGTCACGGCCGGGGCCGGGTTCAGCGTGCTGCCGCGATACCTGTGCGCGGCGGAACTGTCGTCCGGCGCCCTGGTCCTCCTCGACGCCCCCGAGGACGCGCCGATCAACACCGGCTTCCTCGTCCAGCGGCCGGGCGCCTCCGACAACCCGCACGTCACCCTTGTCCGCGACCGGCTCCTGGAGGCCGGCCGCACCTGGTGACACCGCACGCCGACCGGGTACCCGGCGCGACGTAGGACGGAGCAACCGCCACGAGCCGAAGGAAGAGGAACGTCATGGCTCAGCATGTCCGCGACATCATGACCGGCGACCCGGTCACCGTCGAGCCGCAGACCTCCGTCGCCGAGGTGGCGCGCATCATGCGCGACGAGGACCTCGGAGCCGTCCTGGTGACGGACGGCGACCATCTGCGAGGCCTGGTCACCGACCGGGACATCGTGGTCCGGTCGGTCAGCGGGGGCGGCGACCCGGAGCGGAACACCGTGGCCGGCGCGTGCAGCGACGAGCTGGTCACCGTCAGCCCCGACGACGATCTGGTCCAGGCGGTGGAGCTGATGCGCGAGCACTCCGTACGCCGCATCCCGGTCGTCGACCACGGGCACCCCGTGGGCATCGTCTCCCTGGGCGACATGGCCATGGAGCGCGATCCGGACTCGGCGCTCGGCGACATCAGCGCCGCGCGCCCCAACGCCTGAACGGCAGCAACCCCCGGACGGTCCCGCCCACCTCGCCGTGCGCGGGACCGTCGTCCGTCTTGGAACGCCGGGCGGCGGCGGGGGGTTTCGGCAGCGCGGCACAGGCGTCCCGGTCCGGGTTTGTTCGGATTGTCGCTGGGGACTCGGACATCAGTGGAAGCAGAAGGAAGATGATGAGTCGTGGAGTCCATGGACACCAGTGAGAAGCCCGTCGTCCGCCGGCACGAAACCGGCTGGTCGAAGGCGCGCCGCCTGCGCGAGAAGGCCGCGCTGCGGACGTGCCTCCCCGCCGTCGAGGACCGGGGCACCGCTGGAGCGGTGCGCTCCGGAGCGGAGTGGAACATCGTCCGAGGTGAGGACTGAGGCACCTCCGCAGGACCGCGCGGCGACGACCCGGGTGACTCCGCCCGTCGACAACTGAAAGAAGTGATGTTCACAGCTGCCGGATCACGACTAAGGTGAACCGAATGAAGGCTCTCGTGCTGTCCGGCGGCGCAGGAACAAGACTGAGGCCGATCACACACACGTCGGCCAAGCAATTGGTGCCCGTGGCCAACAAGGCCGTGCTGTTCTACGGGTTGGAGTCGATCGCCGAGGCCGGCATCACCGACGTGGGAATGATCGTCGGGGACACGGCCGAGGAGATCGAGGAAGCGGTGGGGGACGGGTCGAAGTTCGGCCTCAAGGTCACCTACATACCCCAGGAGCGGCCCCTCGGGCTGGCCCACGCGGTACTGATCGCCCGGGACTACCTCGGTGACGACGACTTCGTGATGTACCTCGGCGACAACTTCATCGTCGGCGGCATCACCGGCCTCGTCGACGAGTTCCGCGGTCACCGGCCCGACGCCCAGATCCTGCTCACGCGCGTGGCCGACCCTCGCGCCTTCGGCGTCGCCGAACTCGACCCGTCCGGCCGGGTGATCGGCCTGGAGGAGAAGCCCGACCAGCCCAAGAGCGATCTCGCGCTGGTCGGCGTCTACATGTTCACGCCCCGGATCCACGAGGCGGTCCGCGCCATCGAACCGTCCTGGCGCGGCGAACTGGAGATCACCCACGCCATCCAGCACCTGATCGACACCCGCGCCGACGTGCGCTCCACGGTCATCAAGGGCTACTGGAAGGACACCGGCAACGTCGGCGACATGCTGGAGGTCAACCGCACGGTCCTCGAAGCCATGGAGCGCCGCATCGACGGCGAGGTGGACGACGTGTCGGAGACCATCGGGCGCGTGGTGCTCGAAGAGGGCGCACGGATCGTCAACTCCCGTGTCGTCGGGCCCGTCGTCATCGGCTCGGGCACCCTCGTCAGCAACTCCTACGTCGGTCCCTTCACCTCCATCGCCGAGAACTGCCGGATCACCGACAGCGAGCTGGAGTTCTCCATCGTGCTGCGGGACTCCTCGATCCAGGGCGTCGGCCGGATCGAGGCCTCGCTGATCGGCCGGCACGTCGAGGTGACTCCCGCCCCCAGCGTCCCCAGCGCCCACCGATTCGTCCTCGGAGATCACAGCAAGGTGCAGATCACTTCATGAACCTCCTCGTCACCGGCGCCGCCGGGTTCATCGGTTCCCGCTACGTCCGCGCACTCCTCGCCTCGGACGCGCCCGACGCGCCACGCATCACCGTGCTGGACAAGCTCACCTACGCCGGCACTCTCGACAACCTCGAACTGACCCACCCCCGGCTGGAGTTCGTGCAAGGGGACATCTGCGACGCCGAACTCGTCGACAAGCTGATGGCCGGCGCGGACCAGGTCGTGCACTTCGCCGCCGAGTCCCACGTGGACCGGTCGATCAGCGGTGCCGCCGACTTCGTCCGCACCAACGTCCTCGGCACCCAGACCCTGCTGGACGCCGCCCTGCGCCACGACGTGGGCCCCTTCGTGCACGTCTCCACCGACGAGGTCTACGGCTCCATCGAGTCCGGCTCCTGGCCGGAGGACCATCCGCTCCAGCCCAACTCGCCGTACTCCGCCTCCAAGGCCTCCTCCGACCTGCTCGCCCTGGCCTACCACCGCACCCACGGCCTGGACGTGCGCGTCACGCGCTGCTCCAACAACTACGGCCCGCACCAGTTCCCCGAGAAGGTCGTCCCGCTGTTCGTGACGAACCTCCTCGACGGGCACAAGGTGCCGCTGTACGGCGAGGGCCGCAACGTCCGTGACTGGCTGCACGTCGACGACCACTGCCAGGGCGTCGACCTCGCCCGCACCCAGGGCCGGCCCGGCGAGGTCTACAACATCGGCGGCGGCACCGAGCTCACCAACAAGGAGCTCACCGGCCTGCTCCTGGACGCCTGCGGGGCGGACTGGGACCGGGTGGAGTACGTCGAGGACCGCAAGGGCCACGACCTGCGCTACTCCGTCGACTGCTCCAAGGCCCGCGACGAACTCGGCTACCGCCCCCGCCACGACTTCACCACCGGCCTCGCCGAGACCGTCGCCTGGTACCGCGACAACCGGGCCTGGTGGGAGCCGCTGAAGCAGCGCGTCGCCCAGGAGCGGGCATGAGGTGGCTTGTCACCGGCGCGGGCGGCATGCTCGGCCGTGACGTCGTCGGGGAACTGACGGGCCGCGGCGAGAGCGTCGTGGGCCTCGACCGTGCCGCCCTGGACATCACGAGCCCCGAGGCCGTCGACGCCGCCGTGCGGGAGCACCACCCCGACATCGTCGTGAACTGCGCCGCCTACACGGCCGTCGACGACGCCGAGACGGACGAGGCCCGCGCCCTGGAGATCAACGGCGACGGCCCACGCCTGCTGGCCCGGGCGTGCGCGGTGCACGGCGCCCGCATGATCCACGTCTCCACCGACTACGTCTTCTCCGGCGAGGCCCGCACCACCCCCTACCCGGAGGATCACCCGACCGGCCCGCGCACCGCCTACGGCCGCACCAAACTGGCCGGGGAACAGGCCGTGCTGGAGGAGCTGCCGGGGGCGAGCGCGGTGCTGCGCACGGCATGGCTCTACGGCGTCCACGGCTCCAACTTCGTCCGGACCATGATCGGACTGGAAGCCCGCCGCGACACCCTCGACGTCGTCGACGACCAGCGCGGCCAGCCCACCTGGAGCGCGGACGTCGCCGAGCGGATCACCGACCTCGGCCCCCGGCTCGGCCCCGACACGCACGGTGTCTTCCACGCCACCGACTCCGGCGAGGCCACGTGGTACGACCTCGCCCGCGAGGTGTTCTCCCTCATCGGCGCCGACCCCGACCGGGTGCGCCCCACCAGCAGCGCGGCCTTCCCCCGGCC
>NZ_POUC01000226.1 GCF_002891435.1 Streptomyces cahuitamycinicus | reverse complement strand
GTCGGCAGGCGTCACTTCTGCGGCTGGAAGGACCAGTAGGAGCCGTCGGCGTGCGGCACGGACACCAGCCCGAAGCGCCGGGACGGCGGGAGGGCCTGCCGCAGCAGGCCGTAGACGTCGGCGAGGACGGACGTGTGGTCGCCCACGTACGAGTGGCCCATCAGTCCGGTGTCGAGAGCGCCGGCGTCGACGGTGTCGAGCCCCGGGGCCACGACGATTCCGGCGCCGGCCTGACCGGCGCGCGGTGCGGCCGCCAGGGTGCGGGAGGCGGCCAGGGCACGGTCGACGGACGATGCGTAGAGGGTGCAACCGGCCGCCTGACGGGCGATGCGGGGCAGGCGCCGGCGGAACACCTCGGCGTCGACGTCGGGCGCGGCGAAGACCACCTGGCCGAGCCGGCCGGAGTCCTCGGGCAGGCTCGTGGTGTCGAAGTCGGCGAGCGCTTCGGTGAGCAGCCGGTTACCCATGCTGTGGGCCAGCACATGCACCTCGCTCACGTTCGTCCCGGTCAGAATCAGGCGCAGGAATTCCTGGAAGTACGGCACAGCGCGGCTGACGGAGTTCTCGTCCGCGACGTAGCCACCGACCGTGCCTTTCGACGGCCAGCTGTAGAGCAGGGGGACACCGGTGAAGTTCAGGTCGTAGGCGATCTGGGCCGCGCGGATCGCGGCGTCGCGGAACGTGACGTTGTAGCCGTGGACGAACAGCAGTGCCTGGTTCACCTCGCACTCCGCGAGCCGTTTGCGGGTCAGCTCGGTGAACTCCTGGGCGGTGGACGTCGCCACGGCGCCGAGTGTCGCGACCCTGGCCGGATCGTCACGGAAGCGCAGCCTCCACACACGGGATTTCTCCGCGGCGCCCATACGGTGATCGTCGGGGATTCCCACCCGGGCTTCCCCGTAGGTCAGTTCACCGCGCCCCGCACCGAAGCCGGTCCGCTTCTGGTCGAGCGCGCGGTCCGTGGCGTACAGCACCGGAACCAGCAGTGAACGCTGCCAAGCGACCCAGTGCGGCGGTGGGGCGGCGGGGCCGAACCGCTCCTGGCGGGCCGCAAGGGCGTCGAACTCGGCAGCCAGCATGGCTCCGAGCGGAGCGTGGGTCTCGAATGCCCGGGCCACTTCGCGCGCCGCCGAGTTGATGGCCTCATACGTCTCGGGCGCCGGCGTCTCCTCCGTGCCGCCGGTGGCGGAGTCGTGCTGTACGGCGTCCAGCGCCCTCAACGCCGTCAGAACATGTGACGCCAAGCGTTCGAGGTCGGCGCCGTGCACGAACTCCGCTGCCTTCGGCCACACTTGCGCGACCGCGGGAACGAGTGGCCCCCAGTCCTCCACGTTGCCCCCATGACTCCGAGAAGACTCCCGATACGCGGACCGGATGATGAATCACGGCCCCCCTGGGCATCATAAGGCGCGCGATGGCCGCCTCGGAGGACAAGTGCGCAGGTGCGGAACCGCGTTGTGGCCACGGTGCAAGAGCGTCGGTCGGCCCGCCCGCCCTGCGGGTTTCCGGCGGGCCGCCATCGCCGCCGGCTGTGCCGCCGACTGCCCGTGAGTACCCGGCCGCACCAGGCTTGAGTAGCCGCTCGGATATGCCACCGCAGGTCAGCAGGACAGAGTCGTCTCGGGCGACCCGATCCGGATGCACCCAGAGGCGAGAGGCGGGCAGATCCGATGAGCGACGCAGCCAAGCAGACGCACATCCGGGCACATCCATTGGTGCAGCGTTTGCTGTCACTGGAACTCGACCCGGATCACTGCGCGGTGTTCGGGAGCGGCCCCATGCTGGCGCATGGACTCAGGAGGTCGCTCGGGGACCTCGATATCGTCGCCCGGGGGCCTGCTTGGCAGAAGGCCTGCGGGGACGGTGACCTCGGTGTCTCCAAGATCGGTGGAGACCCTGTGGCTGCCTTCTGGGGCGGCAGAATAGAAGTGTTCAGCGTCTGGTTCCCACCGGATGTCTCTACGGACGACCTGATCGACGAGGCCGACGTGGTCGCCGGAATCCGCTTCGTCCGGCTTCGGCACGTGCTCGCCTACAAGCGCCGGCTCCGACGGCCGAAGGACGTCCCGGACATCACCGTGCTGGAGCAGGCTCTCAGCGCACCTGCGCACGCCGGCAGTCCTCAGGTGGCATGAGCGCGGCTTCATGTGACCGACACCCGAGCGGGTTGTTAGACCCGCCTCACCCCCGGGTACTCAGCAGCACATCCCGGAACCCGCACCACCCGCTCCACTCGGGAGATCCGATGCTCCGACGTCCACCTTCGCCACAGGTCACCGCACCCCATGAGTGACAGCACGGGGGCCGCGGTGGAGGGCATGGAACCAGACGCGGACCCGGCGCGGTCGGCTCTGATCGTGATCGACATGATCAACACCTACGACCACGAGGACGCCGAGCTCCTCGTGCCGTCCGTGGAAGGGATCGTGCCCGTCCTGACCGAGCTGCTCGGGCGGGCCCGCGAGGCGGACGTTCCCGTGATCTACGTGAACGACAACTTCGGACGGTGGCGCTCGCACCACGGGGAGCTGCTGGACGCGGCCCTGTCCCAGCCGCACGCCCACCTGATCGAGCCGATCCGGCCCGACGACCGGTCGCTCTTCGTCGTGAAGGCACGCCACTCGGTCTTCTTCGAGACGCCCCTGTCCTACCTCCTGTGGAGCCTGGGCGTCGGGCACGTGGTCCTGACCGGCCAGGTCACCGAACAGTGTGTCCTCTACTCCGCGCTGGACGCGCACATCCGCCATCTGCAGGTGACGGTGCCGAAGGACGCCGTCGCCTCCATCCATCCGCACCTGGCGACGGCGGCCCTGGAGATGATGGAGCGCAACATGGGCGCCCGGATCACCACGGCGAAGGAGATCGGGTTCGGGCCCCGCGACGCCTGAGACCGGCCGCGGCCTGCTGCCCGACCCGGACGAACCGCGGGCGCCGCGCGGCCTGTTCGTCGTCGCCCGGTCGCGCGGCGAGCCGGTGGGCTGCGCCGGGCTCGAGCTGCCGGCCGGGGCGCCCGCGGAGATCAAGCGGTTATGGGTCTCCCCGCGGTCCGGAGGTCTCGGCCTGGCCCGGCGTCTGCTGTCCGGACTGGAGTCCGGACTGGAGGCCCGCGCCGCCCGGCACGGCAGGGACCGGGTGCGGCTCGACACCAACAAGGCCCTGGAGGCGGCCATGCGTCTCTGCCGCGACAGCGGGTACACCGAGGTACCCGCTTTCAACGACGAGCCTATGCCCACCACTGGCTCGAGAAGCTGCTGTGAGACACGGACTCAGCGGACTCAGCCGCAGCGGCGGCCGGAGTTGATGCAGCCGACGGCCTGCTTCATCAGCCGCTGGGGCATCGCGTTGATGAAGTCCCCGTGGTCGGTGATGGGCTTGTGCAGCGACTCGGGGAAGCTGTCCACCGCGAAGGCCCTGCTGCCGGCCAGACCGCTGTAGGTGAGGCGCTGAACGAGCTGCGGGACCGCCTTGAATCCGGCCGGGCACCTGCCCCGGGCGTCGGCGAAGGCGACATGGCTGCGGTGGTTGGCGCTGTCGGTGTTCCTGCCGTCCCAGCAGCTCTGGAAGCGCTCGGTGCGGACCAGCTCGCTGCCGGCCGGGCAGATCGGGTACTTGTCCTTGAGCTGGACGCGGTTCTCGAAGCCGGTGCACGACCAGGCCGCGTTGGCGTTGGCGCCGCCGTTCGCGTTGGCCTTCGCGTCACCGGTGATGATGCGCAGGAAGCGCGGCATGGCGACCACCTTGGTGGTGGGACTGCCGACGAAGGTGAGGCTCACGGACGTGGGGGTGAGGATCTTGCCGACGTTGCCCTCGGCTCCGCCGCCGGGCTTGTCCGCGTCCGCCTCCTCGACTCCGCCGCGGTCGCGCAGCACCGGCCAGTAGTAGGTCGACCGGTCGCCGTTGGTGCACGTGGTGCGGGCCGCGGCGAGGGTGTCGTCGGTGGTGAAGGCGTCGACGCCGATGGCGCCGACGTAGTCGTGGGTGTGGTGGGCTCCGTTGCCCACCCCCGGAGCGACGATCACGTTGTCGGAGTTGTGCCGGCCTTCCGCGTTGACACCGCAGCGGGTCTTGAAGGCGCCCTTGGAGGCGTTGCGGTTGGTGCGTGGCGGGGCCGGCACGTTGGGGGTGACCTTGGTGATGTCCACGAAGTCCTCGGGCACCGGGCCGTTGCCGGCGGCCGGAGACGGGCTCGCTCCCTGCCCCTGTTGCCCCTGGCCTGCGCCGGCCAGCGTGCACGCGGCCAGGTTGCCCAGGCCCTGCGGCCGGGGTGCGCCCGTGCGGCTGATCGCGATGGCGATGCGGTCGACGGTGGCGGTCCGCTTGTCCTTGAGCGGGCCGAGGATGGCGTTCCGCACGAAGTCCGCACCGCCCTGGCCCCGCGTGGCGGCCAGCCGGTTTCCGGCCTCGGTGATCTGCGGTTCCAGCAGGCGCAGATTGCGATCGACCTCCGCACGCGCCTGCCGGGGCACGTCCGGCAGCCGGTCGGCCACGGAGGGGCAGGAGATGGGTGAGGCCGCGCGGGTGGTGGCACGCGGGGCGTCGGTCGCGTTGGCCTGCATGTTGACCAGCGTGAGTCCGACACCGCCCGCGGCCAGCCCGGCGACCAGGACGATCGCGTTACGGCGTTTCCGGTTGCGCCTGTGTCCCTGGTTCATGGTGGCCTTCCGTTCGTCTGTCAGATGTGTCGGTGTGTCAGGTGTGTCAGGTGTGATCACAGTGGCCAATGTGACGAGGAAGGACCACTGGTCCCGGCCGGGCGTCACCGTCGCGTAAGAACTGGCGCCCCGCTCCGGGCTCGCTGGTCAGCGGTGCTCGGGGTTGTCTTACGGAGTCATGACGTACGGCCGCGCTCCCGTGGGGCGGCGGCGGCCGGCGCTTAGCGTGCCCGTATGCGCGTACTGGTCACCGGCGGTGCCGGGTTCATCGGGTCCCATGTGGTCGCCACCCTGCGGGAGCGGGGGCACGAGGCGATCGTGTTCGACGTGCGGGAGGATCCCGCGGCCGACGTGCGGGACGCGGCGGCGGTGGGCCGCGCCCTGGCCGGTGTGGACGCCGTGTGCCACCAGGCCGCGATGGTCGGGCTCGGCGACGGGGTCGCCGACGCGGCGGACTACGTCGCACACAACGACCTGGGGACGGCCGTGCTGCTCGCGGCCATGGCGGAGGCGGGCGTACCGACCCTGGTGCTCGCCGGGTCGATGGTCGTCTACGGCGAGGGACGGTACACGTGTGCGCGGCACGGGGTGGTGAGGCCCGGGCCGCGGGCCGTGGCCGCGCTCGGCGCGGGCCGGTTCGAGCCTCCGTGCCCGGTCTGCGGGGAGGACCTCTCCCCCGGGCTGGTCCGCGAGGACGCCCCGGCCGATCCGCGGAACGTGTACGCGTCGACCAAGCTCGCCCAGGAGCATCTGGCCGCCGCCTGGGCCCGCTGCACCGACGGGTCGGCGGTGTCACTGCGCTATCACAACGTGTACGGGCCGGGCATGCCCCGGGACACCCCCTACGCCGGTGTCGCCTCCTTCTTCCGCTCGGCGCTCGCCCGGGGCGAGGCCCCGCGGGTGTTCGAGGACGGCCGTCAGCGCAGGGACTTCGTGCACGTCCGGGACGTGGCGGCGGCGAACGCCGTGGCGCTGGAGGCGGCGGTCGCCCCGGGGGCGCTCACCGTGTACAACACCGGCAGCGGTACCCCGAACACCGTCGGCGCGATGGCGCGGGCGCTGGCCGCCGCTTACGGCGGGCCCGAGCCGGTCGTCACGGGTGAGTACCGGCTCGGGGACGTCCGCCACATCACCGCGGACTCCTCGCGGCTGCGGGCGGAGTTGGGGTGGAAGCCGGCTGTCGGCTTCGAGGAGGGCATGACGGAGTTCGCGCGGGCGGGGATGCGGGGCGCCTCGGCGGCGGGCCCGGATGAGTAACGGCTGGCGCCCGTGGCGCCCACGACGCCGGTCGCCGTAGAGACCGGTCGCCGTAGAGACCGATCGCACCCATGGCCGCCGACGCCGCCGGTCGCGGCGAAGACCGCGGCGCGGAACCACACCGTGGCGCGGAACCACACCGCACACCGCGGCGGTGGCCGCCACGGCCACACCGACCGACTGCCGACCCCACCGAGCCCGCGGGAGCGACCCGAACACCCGGCCCGCCCGCCGGTGACGCGGCCCGACGGCCGGACCGCGGAGGCGGCGCGTCGGCAAGGCGCCCACCCGTGGCGCTCACGGCGCGGCTCCCGCGGGCTTGGCACCGCTCCGCCGATCAGGGCCAAGCCGGGATGGCCTACGCGGAAGCCAGGGCCTCGCGCCACTGCTCCCGTCCCGCGGGCACCAGCCCGCCAGTCGAGCCGCGCCGCCGTCGCCGAGGCCGAGGCGACAGCGAGGTGCCCACGGGCGCCGGCCCGCCGGTCGGGGCCGCGGTCGCGGTCGCGGTGGCCGGAGCGTGGCCCGGGGGCGCGGGGCGGCGCCTGTCCGGGGTCACGAAGCGGCCGCGGGCAGGACCACCTCGAAGCGGCAGCCCCCGGGGATGTTGCGTACGTCGGCCCGGCCCTGGTGGGCCTCCACGATGCCGCGCACGATGGCGAGGCCGAGGCCCGCCCCAGCCGGGGGCGTCCTGGCGTGGGTGCCGCGCCAGCCGGTGTCGAAGACGCGCGGCAGGTCCTCCTCGGGGATGCCGCCGCAGCCGTCCGTCACCGACAGGACGACACCCTCTGGGGAACGCTCGGCGGCGATCGCGACCGTGCCGTCGGCCGGGGTCCGGCGGATCGCGTTGACCAGCAGGTTGCCCAGCACTCGGCTCATCTCCTTGCCGTCCACCTCCACCGGCACCGGCTCGACACGGCCGCCAACCAGCCGCACCCCGTGCGCACGGGCGAGGGGGTCGACGCCGGCGAGGGCGTCGCCGACCAGGTCGTACAGGGAGATCCGGGTTGGGGTCAGGGCCAGGGCCCCGGCGTGGATGCGGGAGAGCTCGAAGAGGTCGCCGACCATGTCGTTGAGGCGTTCGACCTCGGTCCGCATCTGCCGGAGGTAGCGGGCGGGATCGGCGGCGACGCCGTCCTCCAGGGCTTCCGACATGGCGCGCAGACCGGCCAGCGGGGTCCGCAGGTCGTGCGAGATCCAGGCGACGAGTTCCCGGCGGGAGGCCTCCAGGGCGCGTTCCCGCTCCCGGGACTCGGCGAGTCTGGCGCTGGTGGCCGCCAGCTCGCGGCTCACCGCGGCGAGTTCGGCGGTGGCGGGCCCGTCGGGCGCGGCGAAGTCCCCGCCGTCACCGAAGGAGCGCGCGGCCACGGCGAGTTCACGGCTGCTGGCGACGACCCAGCGGCCCAGCAGCAGGGCGGTGGCCAGGGAGACGACGGCCGCCATGGCGACGACGGTGGTGACGACGGTCAGGTCGTGCGCCGACAGGAACATCGCCCAGGCGACGGCGAGCGTGCCGGCGAGCATCGCGACGACGCCGACCGCCGCCACCACCGCGAGCGAGACGGTCAGCGAGCGGCGGCGGATCAGGCGCAGTACACCCGCCCCGGTCAGCCCCGTCGCGGCGGCACCGGCGAAGGCGTACAGGGCGATCAGGAGGTTGTCGCTCACGGCCGGTCGTCCCCCTCACCGGGTTCGAAACGGTAGCCCACGCCCCAGACGGTCTGGATCAGCCGGGGCCGGGCCGGGTCGTCCTCGACCTTGCCGCGCAGGCGGCGCACGTGGACCGTGACGGTCGACAGGTCACCGAAGTCCCACCCCCACACCTCACGCATCAGGTCCTCGCGGCCGAAGGCCCGCCCCGGGTGCCGCAGGAAGAAGGAGAGGAGGTCGAACTCGCGGAGGGTGAGGGCGAGTTCGGTGCCGTTCTTGGTGGCCCGGCGGGCCGTCGGCTCGACGGTCAGACCGGCCGCTGCCAACCGGCCCCCCGTGGCCGCGGGGCGGCTGCGCCGCAGCACCGACTCGACGCGCAGGACGAGTTCGCGAGGGCTGAAGGGCTTGGTGACGTAGTCGTCGGCCCCGACCTCCAGGCCCAGGATGCGGTCGTCCTCGTCACCGCGGGCGGTGAGCATGATGACGGGCACGGGGCCCTGGCCGCGGATCCGCCGGCACACCTCCAGACCGTCCATACCGGGCAGCATCAGGTCGAGCACGACCAGGTCCGGCCGGCGCGCGGCGGCGCTGGTGAGGGCGGTCGGGCCGTCGTCGGCCCGGTCGACGGCGTATCCGGCGCGGTCCAGGTATCCGGCGACGACCTCTGCGACGGTCGGATCGTCGTCGACGACGAGGATCCTGGGGGCCCCGCCCGCGGTCCCGGGGGGCTCGTACGGCTGCTGCTGCATGCCCCCAGCCTGGCACCACGGGGCCGCCGGTGGGGTCCGGGCACCGCCCTGGCCTCCCGACGTCCGCGTTTCGTAAGGAGCGACTGCCCGGAATGCCCGATTCGCGTTCGTAGGGTGAAGCCGTGACGATGACACCTCCGGACGTCGACGTGGTGCTGCCCTGCCTGAACGAGGCCGAGGCCCTTCCCTGGGTGCTCGAACGGATTCCGCCGGGCTGGCGCGCGCTCGTCGTCGACAACGGTTCCACGGACGGCTCGGCCGGCATCGCCCACGCTTGGGGCGCGACCGTGGTGCACGAGCCGCGTCGGGGCTTCGGCGCGGCCTGCCACGCCGGACTGACGGCCGCCACCGCCGACGTGGTGTGCTTCTGCGACTGCGACGCCTCCCTCGACCCGGGACTCCTGGCCCCCTTCGTGCGTGAAGTGCGCGACGGCGGTGCCGACCTGGTGCTCGGGCGGCGGCGCCCGCAGGGGCGGGGCGCGTGGCCGCCGCACGCCCGGGCCGGCAATCTGGCACTCGCCCGGATGCTGCGTCGCCGCACCGGGCTGCGCCTGCACGACCTCGGCCCCCTGCGCGCCGCCCGCCGGGAGGCGCTGCTCGCCCTCGGCCTGAGCGACCGGCGCAGCGGCTATCCGCTCCAGATGGTCGTCCGCGCGGCCGACGAGGGGTGGCGGATCGCCGAGCACGACGTGCCGTACCTGCCGCGTGCCGGGGCCTCGAAGGTGACGGGTACGTGGCGCGGTACGTGGCAGGCCGTACGGGACATGAGCCGTGTGCTGGCCGAAACCCCCGCGCACGAAGGGGGAAACGTCCGTTGACCACACTCCTCGTCATCGCCAAGGAGCCGCGACCGGGCCGGGTGAAGACGCGGCTCACGCCGCCGTTCACGCCCGAGGAGGCAGCCGAACTTGCCGAAGCGTCCCTCGCGGACACGCTGCACGCCGTGGCCGCGGCGCCCGCCTCCCGGCGCGTCCTGGTGCTCGACGGTGCCCCCGGCCCCTGGCTGCCGCCGGGTTTCGACGTCGTGGCGCAGTGCGCGGGCGGTCTCGACGAACGGCTGGCGGAGGCCTTCGCGGGCTGCACCGGCCCCGCCCTGCTCATCGGCATGGACACCCCGCAAGTGACCCCGGAGCTGCTCACCGTGGACTTCGCCGGCTGCGACGCCTGGTTCGGCCCGGCGCAGGACGGCGGCTTCTGGGCCCTCGGGCTGGCGTGTCCGGACCCCGCTCTGCTGCGGGGCGTGCCCATGTCGACGCCGGTGACGGGCGCCGTGCAGCGGGAGCGGCTGGTCGCCGCGGGACTGCAGGTGTGCGACCTGCCGCCGCTGCGCGACGTCGACACCGCGGCCGACGCCCACGCCGTCGCGGCACTCGCCCCGCGGGGGCGCTTCGCGGCCCGGCTGGCCCGCTGTTCGGCGTCCGGGGTGCCGGTCGCCGAGCAGGTCTCGCGTCCGGCCGGTCCCCGATGAGCGCCCCACCCGCCACCGCCCTGGCCTGGGCCGCCGCCGACCCCTACGACGCCGCCCTGCGCGCCGGTCGCGGCCCCCTGTTCCTGCGGCGTACGGACGGCTGGCTGCTTCCGCTGGAGGTGGAGCGCTGGTGCGCCCGCGCCGACGCGGTCGACCGGGACGTGCTGGACCGGTGTGAGGGGGCCGTGCTGGACGTGGGGTGCGGGCCCGGGCGGCTCGTGGCCGAACTGGCCGCCCGGGGCCGGGTCGCCCTCGGCATCGATGTGAGCGAGGCCGCGGTGGAGCACACCGTGCGGCTCGGCGGCCAGGCGCTGCGGCGCTCGGTGTTCGAGCCGCTGCCCGGCGAGGGCCGCTGGGACACCGTGCTGCTCATGGACGGCAACATCGGCATCGGGGGTGACCCGCGCGTCCTGCTGGAGCGGATGGCCGGGCTCCTGCGCCCCGGCGGTCTGCTGATCGCCGAGACCGCCCCCGCGGACGTCGACGAACGCGTGCGGGTCCGCATCACCGACACCCGGGCCACCGCCGGCGACCCCTTCCCCTGGGCGCGGCTCGGCACCCGCGCGCTGCTCGGACACGCGCGGGCCTGGAAGCGGGCCGGTCAGTGGACGGCCGGCGGACGGCACTTCGCCGCCCTGCGCAGTCGCAGCAGCCGCACCACCAGCAGCAGCGCCGAGCCGGCGAAGAGGACCGCGGTGATCAGCAACCAGCGCGCGAGGAACACATCCGGCGGCAGGCCGGTGGCGGACCGGTAGCGGTCCGCCACCATGCCGCTGATCAGGGGGAACCACACGAGGAGCAGCAGGCCGGACAGGGCCGCCGGTACGCGCGCGTACAGGACCCACTCCCGGCGGCGGACCGCACCCAGGCCCCGTACCAGGGCCCGGTCCGCCGCAGCGTAGAGCGGCAGCAGCACGAGGTCGTGCAGCAGCGCCGCGCCCACGACCCACAGCGCCACGCCGAACCAGTCGTCGGCGAGCAGCCGTACTCCCGCGTAGGCGGCGAGGGCGAACGAGCAGGCGAGCAGGAGAAGGTGGAAGGGGCTGCCGACCGGGAGCCGGGGTGCGCGCATCACAGGTCTCCGAACGTCATCCGGGCCACCCACTTGGTGTTCAGCACACCGGGCGCCGCGGGCACGATGATCCGCGCCGGGTAGCCGTGGTCGGGGGAGAGCTCCTCGCCGTTGACGTACAGGGCGAGCAGGGAACGCGGGTCGGCCACCTGGTTGGCGCGCAGGGCGGCCTTCCGGAAGGCGCCGCGCCGCTGGAGGGACTCGACGAACACGTCCGGCGGGTCGTCCTCGTACCCGGCGAGGGCCGCCAGGTCGCGCAGGCGCACTCCGCGCCACCACTGATCCGGCGTCGACCAGCCCTCCACGCAGGCGATGGGCAACGCCGCGCTGTGCAGCGGGAGCCCGGCCAGCTCCGCACGGCTGAGCCGGACCGTGCCCGCGGGCCCCGTGACGACGAGCCGCCACGCGTCCCCGGCCGTTTCCGCCGTGTCGATACCGGCGTACGCGGCGGTCTTGTTGATCTGGAAGCCGTTGGGGCCGCTGCCGGGTTCGGCGCCGCCGTGCGGGGCGAGGAGGGCGGTGCGCCGCAGCGGGCCACCGAAGTTCTGCCCGACGGTCGTGGCGAACAGCAGCAGGGAACCGCCCCCGACGAACCACAGGGCGCCCCGCCGGGAGACCGTCGGCTCGGCGGGACGCGGGGACACCAGGTCGTCCCTCTCCTCCCGCAGCCGCCGCAGATTGCGCAGTGCCGTGGGCGTCTTCAGCAGCGCGTGGGCCACGAACGCGGCGAAGAACACCCAGGCGCCGTAGAAGTGCAGGGGGTAGAACGAGCCCGGGAAGACGTAGTCGAGCTGGACGTTGAGGACACCGGTCACGAACTCGAACAGCCCGCCGCCGACCAGCAGGAGCAGCGAGATCCGCTCCAGGGCGTGCGCGAGCGAGCGGGCCGGGGGCAGGGCGAACAGCCTCGGCACGACGGACCACAGCTTGGCGAGCAGGACGGGGATCAGGGTGATGCCGAGGGTGACGTGGACGCCCTGGTTCAGCCGGTACAGCCAGTGCGGGTTCGTCGGCCAGGCAAAGAGGTAGAGGCCGAGGATCCCCTTGTCCGGGGTCTTGTCGTTGACCGGCGACAGGTCCGGGTTGTAGGCGGCGTACGAGAGCAGGCCCGTCACGAACAGCACGGTGATGCCGGCGAGCAGCACCAGACCCAGTACCGAGGTGAACCGGGGGCCGCGCAGGGGGCTGCGCCAGAAGCCGGGGGACGTGGGGAGCCGTGGAGCGCGTGGTTCGTCTCGCATGAGCCGACGGTAGGCCGCGAGCAGCCCGCGGGAGGGGGCGCGACCCATGACGAAACGCTGACGTCGGGCCCGGTCGGGGGTCCGCGACCGGCCGCGCGGCCTAGCGTGCCGGTGTGATCCGCACTCCGCCCTCCGCCCCGCCGTCCCGAGGCCTGCGCCGCGACCTGTACGCCGCCGGGGCCGCCGTGCTGCTCGTGACGGTGTCCGTATCGGTCGGCCGCCACATCGAGGACACCCGCCGGACGCTGTTCGTCGACTGGCCACCGTTGCTGGCGTCCTGGGAGCCGCATCTGGGCCCCGGCACCCCGGCGGCCGTCCTGGTGGCGATCGCCACCGTCACCCAGGGCCCCGCGCTGGCGGCCCGCCTGCCCTGGCGTGCCCTGCTCCCGGCCGCCTGGGGTGCGGCCATGGCGTGGATCTTCTCCCTGGCGCTGATCGACGGCTGGGAGCGGGGCATCGCTCGCAAGCTCACCACCCGCCACGAGTACCTCCAGGTCGTCGACCGCTTCCATGACATCCCGGCGGGCGAGCGTCTCGTCGGCGAGCGCGCGGATCGTGATCAGCACGGCCACGCAGGCGGTCGCCCCGACGGCGATGCACCACACCCC
>NZ_POUC01000225.1 GCF_002891435.1 Streptomyces cahuitamycinicus | reverse complement strand
CGTCCCAGACCCCCGGCCCTCCCCCAGGGGCCCAGGCGGGCACTGCCGTCGTCGGCGCTTGTGGGGGCACGTAGACTGCGGGGCATGGCGAGGAAGGAACCTGCAGCGGACGCTGCGAACCCCGGGCGACTGAAGCAGATCGCTCTGACCTACAAGATGACCCGCAAGGCCGACAAGAAGATCGGCCTTGTACTCGCGGCAGTCGGAATCGTCACCTTCGGTGTCTTCCTCGCGATCGGCTTCCTGATCGGTCACCCCATCTATCTCGGCATCCTGGGCCTCCTGCTCGCCTTCCTCGCGTCGGCGATCGTGTTCGGGCGCCGGGCCGAGCGGGCCGCCTTCGGGCAGATGGAGGGACAGCCCGGCGCCGCGGCGGCGGTGCTCGACAACATCGGCCGAGGCTGGACGACGACCCCCGCGGTGGCGATGAACCGCAACCAGGACGTGGTGCACCGCGCGGTCGGCAAGGCCGGCGTCGTGCTGATCGCCGAGGGCAACCCGAACCGGGTGAAGACCCTGCTGGCCGCCGAGAAGCGGAAGATGAACCGCATCGTCGCGGACGTCCCCGTGCACGACCTGGTCGTGGGCACGGGCGAGGGCCAGGTCGAGCTGAAGAAGCTGCGGACGACCATGCTGAAGCTCCCGCGCGTACTGACCGGCCCGCAGGTCACGGCCACCAACGACCGGCTGCGCGCCCTCGGTGACCTGATGAGCAACATGCCGCTGCCGAAGGGGCCGATGCCGAAGGGCATGCGGCTGCCGAAGGGCGGGCCGAAGACTCGCTGACACCCCGCACACGACATGAACGAGGGGCGCCCGGATCACCCGGGCGCCCCTCGTTCATGTCTTCGTGCCGGTCCGGGTCAGATGCGGACCTCGACCGTGCCGGCCAGCCGGTCGTGCAGGCCGCGGCCGTCGCGGTCCCAGATCAGGGCGGGGATCGCGAGGAAGAGCAGGACGGTGCGCAGCGCGCCGCGCCACGGGCTGACCCGGCCGGTGTCCAGGGCGAGCACCCGCAGGCCGAGCAGGCGCTTGCCCGGGGTGAAGCCGACCGTACCGACCGTGAGGACCATCAGCCCGAACATGATGAGCGGCGCCCAGATCTGGGCCGCCTCGTTGTAGCTCTGCGTGATGAGACCGTATGCGATCAGGAGGCACAGGCCCCAGTCGACCGCGAGGGCGCCGAGCCGGCGGCCCGGGCGGGCGATCGAGCCGGGTCCCTCCTCGGGCAGACCGAGCTGCTCGCCCCGGTATCCGAAGTCGACACCGGCCTCTTCCGCGGCCGCGCGGGGCCCGGAAAGCCACGATCCGAGTGCTTGCCTGTTGTCCACCCGTCCACGGTACTGCGCCCGTAAATGACCAGGGCACGGCGGGGTGTGTCCGGGCTACGGTGGTGGGTGAGCCGGTTAACTTGTGCGAAACAAATGAGTCACGCCCGAGAAACCACGCGTCCCTAGGGTCGAGGTCAGCGTGTGCCACCCGCACTGGCCGCACGAACGAACTACCACCCCGGCGGGACGGTCGGGAGTAGGAGGAGCTGGATGTTCCAGAACGCCGACGAGGCCAAGAAGTACATCGCGGACGAGGATGTCAAGTTCGTAGACGTCCGGTTCTGCGACCTCCCGGGCGTGATGCAGCACTTCACGGTGCCTGCGGAGGCGTTCGACGCTGACGAGGAGCTGGCCTTCGACGGCTCCTCGATCCGGGGCTTCCAGGCCATTCACGAGTCCGACATGGCGCTGCGCGCGGACCTCTCGACCGCCCGGGTCGACCCGTTCCGCCGTGACAAGACGCTGAACATCAACTTCTTCATCCACGACCCGATCACGGGCGAGCAGTACTCCCGCGACCCGCGCAACGTGGCGAAGAAGGCCGAGGCCTACCTCGCGTCGACCGGCATCGCCGACACGGCGTACTTCGGTCCCGAGGCGGAGTTCTACGTCTTCGACTCCGTCCGCTTCGCGACCAGCGCGAACGAGTCCTTCTACCACATCGACTCCGAGGCCGGCGCCTGGAACACCGGCGCCCTGGAGGACAACCGTGGTTACAAGGTCCGCTACAAGGGCGGCTACTTCCCGGTCCCGCCGGTCGACCACTTCGCCGACCTGCGCGCCGAGATCTCCCTGGAGCTGAACCGCGCCGGCCTGCAGGTCGAGCGCCAGCACCACGAGGTGGGCACCGCCGGCCAGGCCGAGATCAACTACAAGTTCAACACGCTGCTCGCCGCCGCCGACGACCTCCAGCTCTTCAAGTACATCGTGAAGAACGTGGCGTGGAAGAACGGCAAGACCGCGACCTTCATGCCGAAGCCGATCTTCGGTGACAACGGCTCGGGCATGCACGTCCACCAGTCCCTGTGGACGGGCGGCTCCCCGCTCTTCTACGACGAGGCCGGTTACGCGGGCCTGTCGGACACCGCCCGCTACTACATCGGCGGCATCCTCAAGCACGCCCCGTCGCTGCTGGCCTTCACCAACCCGACGGTGAACTCGTACCACCGCCTGGTGCCGGGCTTCGAGGCGCCGGTGAACCTGGTGTACTCGCAGCGCAACCGCTCCGCCGCGATGCGTATCCCGATCACGGGCTCGAACCCGAAGGCCAAGCGCGTCGAGTTCCGCGCGCCCGACGCCTCCGGCAACCCGTACCTGGCCTTCTCGGCGCTGCTGCTGGCCGGCCTGGACGGCATCAAGAACAAGATCGAGCCGGCCGAGCCGATCGACAAGGACCTGTACGAGCTGGCTCCCGAGGAGCACGCGAACGTCGCCCAGGTCCCGACCTCCCTCGGCGCGGTCCTGGACCGCCTGGAGGCCGACCACGAGTTCCTGCTCCAGGGCGACGTGTTCACCCCGGACCTGATCGAGACGTGGATCGACTTCAAGCGCGCCAACGAGATCGCGCCGCTGCAGCTGCGTCCGCACCCGCACGAGTTCGAGCTGTACTTCGACGTGTGATCGACGCCTGATCCAGGCATTGACGCCCGCGCCCCCGCTGCTGTTCCGGCAGCGGGGGCGCGGGCGTTTGTTCTATTCTTGGGTCAGGACCACACGGGGGTGGAGCAGACATGCCGGAGCACGAACAGGGCGACCAGCAGCGGGAGTTCGACCTCAGATGGGCGGACGGAGCCGAGCACAAGGAGCCCTCGGCCCGGGCCCGTATGCTCGCCTCCCGCTGGAAGCACAACCCACCCGGGCCCGTGCCGTTCCGGGCCGGCCCGGAGCACGTCGGCTCCCGCCGCCGCTCCTCGTGGATCTCGACCGCGGTGGTGCTGGGCTGCGTGGCGGCGGTGATCGTACTGCTCGGGTACATCAACTTCCGCGCTCCCTACTAGGGCCGGCGGCTGCTAGCGTCCGGCGCCGTGGACGACAGCGTGTATGTGGGCAACGCGGGCCAGGACGCCGCTCTGGACCGGGGGTGGCTCCTCGGGCACTTCAAGGACGCCGGGGATCCGCGCCACAGCGGGGCGGTGGAGATCAAGTGGGGTGTGCACCCGCGCGGCGACGAGCGCTCGCGGTGGGTGCGGGGTGAGGAACGGACAGCGCTCCTGGTCCTGGTCAGCGGGCGTTTCCGGGTCGCACTGCCCGGGCGCAGCGTGCTGCTGGAGCGGCAGGGGGACTACGTCGTGTGGGGGCGTGGCGTCGATCACTCGTGGCGTGCGGAGGAGGAGTCGGTCGTGCTGACGGTGCGGTGGCCGTCGGTGCCCGGCTACGCGGTGACCGCCGACGGCTGACGGCCTTTGCCGGCCCCGGGGGTGATCACGACCCGTTCATGGGGAGCACCGGGTGCACACTGGCGGTGGGACGAGTGCGTGACTGCGGGGTGATGCAGATGCACAGCCGCTTCCAGAGCGATCGGCGACTGACCACCCGAATGGGGATCACGCTGTTCCTGCTCGGATTGTTGTACGTGGGGTTCGTCGCAGCGTTGATCGTGCTGCTGAGATCGTGGGTGCTGGTCGTGGTGATCGCGGCGGCGCTGCTCGGCGCTCAGTACTGGTTCTCCGACCGGATCGCGCTGTACGCCATGCGCGGGCGGGTCGTGCGGCGGGAGGAGTATCCCGAGCTGTACGCGGTGATCGACCGGCTGTGCGCGCTGGCCGACATGCCGGGGCCGGTGGTCGCCGTGTCGGAGATGGACATGCCGAACGCGTTCGCGACGGGGCGGAATCCCGATCACGCGGTGGTGTGTGTGACGACCGGGCTGCTGCGGCGGCTGGAGCCGGCCGAGCTGGAGGGCGTGCTCGCGCACGAGCTGTCGCACGTGGCGCACAAGGACGTCGCCGTGATCACCGTCGCGTCGTTCCTCGGGGTGATCGCGGGGCTGATCGTGCGGTTCGCCTTCTACTCGCAGCTGTTCGGCGGGGGCCGGCGGGACCAGAACACGGCTGCGGTCTTCGCCGCCGTGATGGGTGTCTCGGCGGCCGTCTACGCGATCAGCTTCCTGCTGATCCGGGCCCTGTCCCGGTACCGGGAACTGGCCGCGGACCGAGCCGCCGCGCTGCTCACCGGCCGGCCCTCGGCGCTGGCCTCCGCGCTCACCAAGGTCTCCGGCGACATCGCCCGCATCCCGGCCAGGGATCTGCGCACGGCCCAGGCCTTCAACGCCTTCTACTTCACGCCGGCGCTGGGCCGCGAGCCCGGCATCGCACGGCTCTTCTCGACCCACCCGAGCCTGGAGCAGCGGCTCGACCAGCTGGGCCGGATCTCCGCCGAGCTGGGCGGGCCGACGGCGCCCGGAGGGAGGTGACCGACGCATGGGGCTGCTGGACATCCTGCTCGGCCGGACGAAACCGGTCGGGGCGGATCTCGACCGGCTCTTCGCGCTGCCCTCGGCGGCCGTGACGCTGGAGGCCGCCACGGGCTTCACGCCGACCGGGCACGGCGCGGTGTGCTTCGCCACCGTCGAGGGCGCGGCCTTCGAGCAGTCCCACCGGGAGGTGCAGGACCTGCTGGACGCCGACACCGACCGCGATGGCCCGCCGGTGGAGCTGCGGCGGGACGACTACGGCTACACCTGGCTCGTCTCGCGCCGCTCCCCCGACCGGCTCCCCGCGCTCGTGAACGACCTGCACGCCGTGAACAGCCAGCTGGAGGCCAACGGGTTCGGACCCCAACTGCTGTGCAGCCTGGCGGGTTTCGAGGATCCATCCGGTCGGCGGCTCGCACTGGTCTACCTCTACAAGCGCGGCACGTTCTACCCCTTCGCGCCCCTGCCGGACGGCACGCAGCGGCGCGACCACCCGCTCGAACTCCAGGTGCGAGCCGCGCTCTCCGGTGATCTGCGCCTGGAGCCGGACCTGAGCCGCTGGTTCCCGGTGTGGGGGGCGCCAGGGCTGTGAGCGCCCTCGTGGGCCAGGGCTTTGAACGCCCTTCATGGGTCCGGGCCGCGTGAGTGAATGGCCGTATGAGTGAGCTGATCCCTTTCACCCACGTCGTCGGCGGCGAACAGCTCAGCGGGCTGGTCACCGGCGGCGGCGGTGAGCCGGCCCGGGCCACGGTCGTCCTGCTGCACGGCGCGGGCAACGGAAACAAGGCGCGGCTGATGCCGCTGCTGGCGGAGTTCGCCGGGCACGGCTGTCACGCCCTCGCCTTCGACTTCTCGGGGCACGGGGAGAGCACCGGCCTGCTGCGGGAGCTGAGCCTGAGCCGCCGCTTCGAACAGGCCGTCTCCGTCATCGACGCCCACGCGCGCGTGGACGCGCCGCTGGTGCTGGCCGGGTTCAGCATGAGCGGCCAGACGGTCGCGGATCTCGTACGGCACTACGGGGAGCGGGTGGCGGCCCTGGGGCTGTGCGCGCCGGCGGTGTACGCGGCCGAGGCGTGGGACGTGCCGTTCGGCACGGGTGGCGGGCGGTTCAGCGAGATCATCCGCACGCCCGGGAGCTGGCACGCCGCCCCCGCGCTCGACGTCCTGCGTGCTTTCGAGGGACGGGCGGTGCTCGTGACGCCGGGCACGGACGAGGTCATCCCGCCCGCCGTGACGGAGGCGTTCTCCGAGGCGCTGGCCCGTCGCTCCCAGTTCACCCACCGGGAACTCCCGGACTCGGGGCACCGGTTGGGTTTGTGGTTCCGTGATCACCCCGACGACCGGAGGGAGTTCGTCACCGCCGTCCTGACCGGACTCGGCGAACAGGGCTGGACGGCGACCCGCGCATGGGTGGCCAAGCAGCTCCCGGAGGGCCGGACGATCGAGAAGTCGGCCTTTCTGACCGGTGGCTGGAGCGCCCAGATGCGGCGGCTCACCCTCGACGACGGCACCGAGCTGGCGCTGCGGACCTTCGTGAAGCCCTTCTTCCGGCGGCACGCGCCCGGGCTGCTGGCCCGCGAGGCCGAGATCCTCACACTGCTGGCGGAGCAGGAGGAGGTACCGGCCGCCGAGCTGATCGGTGTCGACGCGACCGGCGAGCACTGCGACCATCCGTCCCTGCTGATGCCCGTGCTGCCGGGGCGGGTCCGGGTCGACGAGGAGGAACTCGGCCCGCGGCTGGACCTGCTGGCGGGTCAGCTGGCCCGCATCCACCGGATCGTTCCCCGGGAGCGTCCGCGTGCGTACCAGGCGTGGACCTCTCCGGCGGCGGTCCCTACGGGGTGGGAGCGGGCCGTGGACGTCATCCGCCGCGATCCGCCGCCGTATGACGGCTGCTTCCTGCACCGGGACTTCCACCCGGGGAACGTCCTGTTCACGGGTTCGGGGGCCAACCTCCGGGTCAGTGGTGTCGTCGAGTGGGTGGAGACCTCGTGGGGGCCTGCCGACCTGGACGTCGCCCACTGTTCCACCGCTCTGGCGCTGCTGCACGGACCCGAGTACGGCCTCGGTTTCCGGGAGCGCTACGAGGCCCGGGGCGGGCGGCGCCTGGCCGACGGCGCGGAGCATCTGTACTGGCGGCTGCTCGACGCCCTGGCCTACGTGCCCGCCGCGGCGAAGCTGGCGGGACCCTGGCGGGAGCTGGGCCGGACCGATCTGACGCCGCGGGTGCTGGGCGAGCGCCTGGAGGCGTATGTGGAGGGGCTGATGGAGCGGTACGCCTGAGGCGGCGGGCCGGTCGGGGCCCGCGCTTCCGCACGCCGCTGGAGAAGGAGCTGACGCAGGGCTGAGGGGCGGCGGCCCGCCCGAGCACCGGTCGGCCGGCCGACGTCCGGGACGGGCGGCGGGCCTCCCCCGCCCGGGCACGATCACGTGCGGCCCGTGCGAGCCGGTGGTCATCAGCGCCGAGGGCAGGTCGAGCTCGTCGAGCAGCTCCCCTGACCGGGCCCCGCGGGCCTCCCGCACGTGACCAACTCCAGGACTTCTTCCCGCGCCTCCCGCACGTGACGCACGCCAGGGCTTCCTGCCGTGCGTTCGGTCCGCATCCCGGGCCAGGGCCTCCCGCCGCGCCTCCCGCCCCTCACGCACGCGGGGGCTTGCCGCCTCCTCCGGTGACGTACCCCCTGCTCGCGCCGCCTCGGCGGGCCGGGCGGCATGAACGAGCACCGGACGCCCCGTCGTTCGGGGCGCCCGGCGCTCGAAGCGGAGCGGCTCAGCGGGCGTACCGCATGAACGCCCGCACCATGTGGCACGTCGTGTCCGACGGCGGGTGGACTCCGATCTGCTCCGCCGTGTCGCGGATCGTCTCGTTGCGGGCCTGGTTCGGCATGTAGACGCCCGAGTCGAGCAGGGCGATGGCGAGGCGCATCGCCTTGAGGCGGCGGTTGTGCGTCACGTACCACTGGCGGGGCCGGCCCGGCGGCAGCGGTCGCTTCTCCACGGGCGCGTACGGCAGGTCGAGCAGGACGGGACGCTTCGCGGTGGACTGGGTGGGCAACGGCTTCGACTTCAGGGCGGCAGCGGGCACAGGCATCCTCCTGTCGCGGTCGGGCGGCTCACCGAAGACGTCGGCATCCCCGGCGCCACCCTCGAACACTGCTTACAGTCTACCGCCCGGCACTGACAACGGGGAGTTCACAAGGAGCCACAAACCCCCAGGTGAGGAAGGGAATTGGCGTCGCGTCACAGCAGGTCCGGGAGGTACGGGTGAGGCATCAGGAAATCGAACAAGACGGTCGGCGCGTACCGTGTGCTCATGGAGATCTGGATCAACCCCGCGTGTTCGAAGTGCCGCAGCGCCCTGACGCTGCTCGACGCCGAGGGTGCCGAATACACCGTCCGCCGCTACCTGGAGGACGTGCCGAGCGAGGACGAGATCCGGGGGGTGCTCGACCGCCTCGGTCTCGAACCCTGGGACATCACCCGTACCCAGGAGGCCGACGCCAAGGACCTCGGCCTCAAGGAGTGGCCGCGGGACGCCGGTTCGCGCGACCGCTGGATCACGGCGCTCGCGGAGCACCCGAAGCTGATCCAGCGCCCGATCATCACCGCGGACGACGGAACGGCGGTGGTCGGCCGCACCGACGAGGCCGTACGGGACGCCCTGTCGCGCTGACGCACCGGCGAGCCGCCGACCCGCCTGTGGCACAGGTCACTTCGGTGACTCCTGTAACCGCTGAGTAACCTCGTTCGGTATCTCGTACATAGCGGCGTACGCTCCCCTACCTCTTCAGGAGGCGCGCATGTCGCGTAGGAGAACTCTCGGCACGAAGAAGAAGATCGCGCTGCTGGTGAGCGCGGCGACCGTGGCGGGGGGCGGGGCCTTCGCCATGGCGAGCACGTCGAACGCCGCGCCGACCCCCAAGTCGGCGTCGGAGTCGACGGTCTGCCTGGGTCTCGCCACCGCCCTCGGCAACAACCAGAAGTTCATCGCCGACCAGCGGGCCGACCCGGACGCGCAGTCCGAGGCGCGGATCGCCAACCGCGAGGCGGTCGTCGCGGAGATCAAGCGGAAGCAGGAGGCGTCGGGATGCGCCGTCGGGGAGTCGGCTCAGGACTCCCAGACCGCACAGCCGTCGCAGCCCGCCCAGTCGGCACAGCCCTCGGACCCGGCAGCCCCGGCGCAGCCCTCGCAGCCGGCCGGGTCCGCCCCCGCGGAAGACACCGGCGGCGGTGCCGCCGCCTCCGGGCAGCAGGTGTGCAACGGCTCCACTGTCACGCTCTCCGGCGAGGGCGGTGCGCCTGCCGCGTCCAGCAACCAGTTCCCGGCCGGCACGAAGCTGAAGGTCACCAACCTGGACAACGACAAGTCCACGACGGTGGAGGTCACTTCGGTCTCCGGCAGCTGTGCGCTGCTCAACAACGCGGCCTTCGAACAGGTCCGTGAGCCCGGCAAGTTCCTGATCCGCCGGGCCCTGATCGAGAAGGTGGGGTGACGCCGTACGACCCAGTGAACCGATGAGGCGGCGGCCACCCCCTCGGCCGCCCACCTCGTACGTGTCACCGGTCCTGCTGCCCCCGGCCAGGGGCAGCAGGACCGGGCGTGTGCGGGCCGCGCGGCGCCGGGCACCGGCTTGACGGAGGGAAGCCGGTGCCCGGCGCAGAGCGGCCTCTCGCCGTGAAGTACGGCACAGCCTCACCCGGTAACACGGGGTTCACATCCGAGCAATGGCCGGGAAATCGCCTGTTGCCAGGCTGCCGGGCAGCAGACGCGGCGCCCCAGTGCCGCAGCGCCGCAAGCACCCGCGATACGCGCCCGGACACACCCGAGGATGAGGCCCGTGACCTTCAAGGCTGAGTACATCTGGATCGACGGCACCGAGCCGACGGCCAAACTGCGTTCCAAGACGAAGATCATGCCGGGCTCCCCCGCCGGTCTGGACGCGCTGCCGATCTGGGGCTTCGACGGGTCCTCCACCAACCAGGCCGAGGGCCACGCCTCGGACTGCGTCCTCAACCCGGTCTTCACCTGCCCGGACCCGATCCGCGGCGGCGACGACATCTTGGTGCTGTGCGAGGTCCTGAACATCGACCTCACCCCGCACGCCACCAACACCCGTGCGGCGCTGGCCGAGGTCGAGGAGAGGTTCGCGGCGCAGGAGCCGATCTTCGGCATCGAGCAGGAGTACACGTTCTTCAAGGACGGCTACCCGCTCGGCTTCCCCAAGGGTGGCTTCCCCGCCCCACAGGGCGGCTACTACTGCGGTGTCGGCGCGGACGAGATCTTCGGCCGTGACGTCGTCGAGGCGCACCTGGACAACTGCCTGAAGGCCGGCCTCGCCATCTCCGGCATCAACGCCGAGGTCATGCCCGGCCAGTGGGAGTTCCAGGTCGGTCCGGTCGCCCCGCTGGAGGTCTCCGACCACCTGTGGGTGGCCCGCTGGCTGCTCTACCGCACCGCCGAGGACTTCGACGTCGCCGCCACCCTCGACCCCAAGCCGGTCAAGGGCGACTGGAACGGCGCCGGCGCGCACACCAACTTCTCCACCAAGGCGATGCGCGAGGGCTACGACGCGATCATCACCGCGGCCGAGTCGCTCGGCGAGGGCTCCAAGCCGCTCGACCACGTCAAGAACTACGGCGCCGGCATCGACGACCGCCTCACCGGCCTGCACGAGACCGCCCCGTGGAACGAGTACTCCTACGGCGTCTCCAACCGCGGTGCCTCGGTCCGTATCCCGTGGCAGGTGGAGAAGGACGGCAAGGGCTACATCGAGGACCGCCGCCCGAACGCCAACGTCGACCCGTACGTGGTGACGCGTCTGCTCGTCGACACCTGCTGCTCGGCGCTGGAGAAGGCCGGCCAGGTCTGATCCGCCCCGCAGGCTCCTGAGGGGGCGCTCACCGTTCGCGGTGGGCGCCCCCTTTCGTCCGCCGCGCCGTCGTTGCTTGGCGCGCAGTTCCTCCCGCCCCTGACGGGCAGGGGGTTGTCCAAGCAGTGAGAGGAGGGTCCCCCAGCGGGGATCAGCTCTGCTTCAATGGAGTCATGACCGGCTACCAGAAGTGCACCGCGACGGGTCGTCATGACCTCGAGCCCTTCTGGCCGTCCCGCCAGGACCACGACTTCGACCGGGTGTGTTGCCGCGCGATGAACGCGCCGGCCCTCTGACGCCGTACACCAGGCCTTCGGCCGGCGCGAACCGCGTACGTCTCCCTCGGCGAGCCCGACCACGAATCGCGGCCGTCGACCTCCCCGACGAACTCCTCGCGCGAAAGAGCTGACCTCTCATGGCGACCTCTCGTTCCCTGTCCACCGCCGCCCAACTCGACATCCCCGCGCCGCACGGCTCCCGGCACCGGCTGCGTGCCGTCGACCGGGACGAGGTGGTGACGGTCGCGGACCTGCTGCCGGGTGCCACCTGGCTGCCGGCGCCCCCGCACGCCCTGCCGACGCTGCCGGGGCAGCCGCCGATGGTCGGTTACCTGGTGCTCGTCCCGGCCGACCAGCAGCCGCCGTTCCCGGTGGCGGTGCCCGGCCTGCCGCAGGTCGCCGGGCCGGTGCCCGCTGCCGAGCCGGGCGGCGAGCCGCTGATCCGCCTCGACACCGCGCAGCGCACCGCCCGGGTGGCCGGGCGGCCCCTCGACCTCACGTACCTGGAGTTCGAGCTGCTGGCGCACCTGGTGGCGCACCCGGGCCGGGTGCACACCCGCGACCAGCTGGTCGGCACGGTGTGGGGCTACGGGCACGTGGGTGACGGCCGCACGGTCGACGTCCACGTCGCCCGCCTGCGCCGCAAGCTGGGCGTGGAGCACCGCGACACGATCCGGACGGTGCGCCGCGTCGGCTACACGTACGTGCCGCCGACGGGACACTGACGCCCCCGGGCGACCGGGGGTGCACCGTCTGCTGACAGCAGATCCCCGTTCCGCCCCCTCGCCCGACCGGGCAGAGTCACCGGCATGAGGCTTCTGATGCTGGGTGGCACGGAGTTCGTGGGGCGGGCCGTCGTGGAGGCGGCGCTGGGCCGGGGCTGGGAGGTGACCGTCTTCCACCGGGGGCGGCACGAGGCCCCGCCGGGCGCGCGGTCGCTGCTCGGTGACCGCACCGTGCCCGGCGGTCTCTCCGCCCTGGCGGACGACCCGGGTGAGTGGGACGTCGTCGTCGACACGTGGTCGGCGGCGCCGAGCGCGGTGTGGGACACGGCGCGGCTGCTGCGGGGCCGCGCCGGCCGGTACGTGTACGTGTCGAGCTGCTCGGTGTACGCGTGGGCGCCGCCCGCCGGGTACACCGAGGACGCGCCCGTGGTGGAGGGGGCGTCGGCCGACGCGGAGCAGACCGACTACGCCCGGGACAAGCGGGGCGGCGAGCTGGCCGCCGTCGCGTCCTTCGGCGCGGACCGTTCGCTGCTGGTCCGGGCCGGGCTGATCCTCGGTCCGTACGAGAACGTCGGCCGCCTCCCGTGGTGGCTGACCCGGATGTCCCGCGGTGGGCCGGTCCTGGCGCCGGGACCGCGGGACCTCCCCCTGCAGTACGTCGACGTCCGGGACCTGTCGGAGTGGATCCTCGGCGCGGCGAAGCAGAAGCTGAGCGGGCCGTACACCCTGGTGAGCCCGCAGGGGCACGCCACGATGGGGACGTTCCTCGAGGCGTGCGCGCGGGTCACGGGCGGTGCGGCCGAGCTCCGCTGGACCGAGCCCGGGGTGATCCTGGAGGCGGGCATCGAGCCGTGGACGCAATTGCCGGTGTGGGTGCCGCCGGGCAGCGACCTGCACGACGCCCTGCACAGCGCGGACGTCTCCCGGGCGGTCGGGGCCGGCCTGGTCTGCCGGCCCGTCGAGGAGACCGTGGCGGACACCTGGAACTGGCTGGGCGGCATCGGCGGTGTCGCGCCGCAGCGCCCGGACCGGACGAGCAAGGGCCTCGACCCGGGGGTGGAGGCGAAGGTGCTCGCGGTGGGAACCGGCGCGTGAACCTCCGCACGCCGCCCCCCGCTGTCCCTTATACACATCT
>NZ_POUC01000224.1 GCF_002891435.1 Streptomyces cahuitamycinicus | reverse complement strand
GTCTTCCTGCTTCCGGCGTACGCCACCGCCTCGGTGCCGTCCGGCCCCGTCGAGGCGTACGCGCAGGCGTCGGCCACCGCGACCCCGATCGGTGCGCCGACGAGCGCCCAGGTCAGCGTCGCCGCAGCCAAGGCCCGCGCCGCAAGGGCGGGTTGAGTCGAGAGGGGTCCATGCACGACGAAGATCATGAGCCCTGTGACGCCAGGACGTGCCGGGGCGCAAGGGGATTGCCCCGAAAGAGGGATCTTCGGGTGTCGCCGGTTTGATCGGCGGGCCGCCCGCAGGGAGCTCGATGTGTACGTGTGTGCGGCTCCGAGCGGGGCTCGTCAGGGGTTGCGGAAAGAAATTTGGCCGCCGGTTGAACACAATCGGTGCCCCCGTGCGTACTCATGACCGTGCGGCGGCGCAGCAGGGCGCTGCAACACCCTTGCGATTATGGGGAGTTGACGATGAAGACCTCCTGGCGGAGCGCCTCACTCGTGGCGAGCGCCGCGGCGGTCCTGGCGCTGACGACGGCGTGCGGTCAGGACAGCCCACCGGCGGCCAGCCAGAACGTGGGCGCCACGGCCGCGCCCGGGGACTACGGAAGCATCGGCTCGGGCACCGCGGGCGCGGCGGGTGACGCCGCGGCCGGTCAGCCGGCCGCGCCCAGCGCCTCCAGCCCGTCCAACCCCGCCGGCAAGCTGTCCGTCTCCACCGCCGAGAAGGTCGGCAAGGTGGTCACGGACAGCCTCGGCCTCACCCTGTACCGGTTCGACCAGGACACCGAGCAGCCGCCCAAGTCGAACTGCGACGGTGACTGCGCCAAGACCTGGCCGCCGGTTCCGGCCGACGACGCCGAGGCCGGCGAGGGCATCGACAAGGCGCTGCTCGGCTCCGTCGCCCGGGCCGACGGCACCAAGCAGCTCACGGTCGGCGGCTGGCCCGCCTACCGCTACGCCAAGGACGTCAACGCCGGTGACGTCAAGGGCCAGGGCGTGGGCGGCAAGTGGTACGCGCTCGCTCCTGACGGCAAGAAGGCGCAGGGCGGCGTGGCCGGCGGCGCCCAAGGGACCGAGGCACTGCCCGGACTGTCCACCCGCAAGGACCCCGAGCTGGGCGAGATCGTCATCGACAAGAACGGCATGACGGTCTACCGGTTCATGAAGGACTCGCAGTGGCCGATGAAGACCGCGTGCACGGGGGACTGCCTGGAGAAGTGGCCGGTCATCGCGCCGGTCGACGAGAAGGACACCAAGGGGATCGACCTTCAGGGGTCCACGCCCAACCGGGGCTACGTCGTCTTCGACCGTCCTGATGGCATCAAGCAGCAGACCATCGACTGCATCCCGATCTACACCTTCGCGGGCGACAAAAAGGCCGGAGACACCAACGGCCAGGGCGTCGGCGGCACCTGGTTCGCCATCCGCCCCGACGGAAAGCCGGTCGGCGCGTCGGAGAAGTAGGGAAACCTCCCCAGGGTTGATCAGCTCGTCCACCCGAAGCGCAGACCCGGTCCGCCCCTCCGTGCCTCACGGAGGGGCGGACCGTTTTGCCGTTCTGCACCTGAACTCATCGAATTGCTAACACCTTTACCCTTCCGGGCCGGAACTCTCCGAAATGCCTCGAACACTGTTCGTCATATGTTCGAGGGGCATGCGGAGGGGTATCAATTCGGCACGTGCCGCAGGCAGTGACCGGGAACGGATGGTCAATTTCCGTTTCGGCTCGCTCCGTTGGCGGGCGATCAGTAGCCTCTGCTCGAACACCGGATCGCCTACGCCTTGGAGAGATAGATGGAGCGTCCCGCCTGGGCCCCACGGAGCATCGACATCTCGGTGCCCAGCGTCTCCCGGATGTACGACTACTACCTGGGCGGATCGCACAACTTCGAGGTCGACCGTGAAGCGGCCCGCAGGGCCATGGAGTTCATGCCGGGACTCCCCAAGATCATGCAGGCGAACCGCGCCTTCATGCGCCGCGCCGTGCGCTACGCGGCCGGCCAGGGCCTCACCCAGTTCCTGGACATCGGCTCCGGCATCCCCACCTTCGGCAATGTGCACGAGGTGGCGCAGGCCGCCCGCCCCGGCGCGCGTGTGGTGTACGTCGACCACGACCCGGTGGCCGTGGCGCACAGCCAGGCGGTCCTGGAGGGCAACGACGACGCGGGCGTCGTCGCCGCGGACCTGCGCAAGCCCCGGGAGATCCTGCACAGCCCCGAGGTGGAGCGGCTGATCGACCTGAATCAGCCAGTGGCGCTGCTCCTCGTTGCCATACTGCACTTCGTGGAGGACGAGGACGACCCGTACGGGGCCGTGGCCGAACTGTGCGGGGCGCTCGCGCCCGGCAGCCTGCTCGTGCTCACCCACGCCTCCTACGAGGGGATCCCCCTGCCGCCGGAGCGGGCCGGGGGGGCGGTGGACGTGTACGAGGGCATCCGCAACCCGCTGATCATGCGCTCGCGCGACGAGATCGCGCGGTTCTTCGAGGGGTACGACATGGTGGAACCCGGACTGGTGGCGATGCCGCGCTGGCGGCCCGACACCGCACCGGAGGACGAGGATCCTTATGCGTTCTCCGGGTTCGCGGGCGTGGGGCGTACGGCGTGACCGCGGAACCGGACGGGCCGGAGGACAGACTGCGCAGATTCGCGACGATCTGGAGCCGGGCCGTCTTCCCGGTGACCTCGACGTCGTCGACCCGCCCCGAGTTCGAGGAGCACCTGCTGCCCCTGGCCCGGCGGCTGAGTGAGGCACTGCGTGCCCGGGCCTTCGACTCCGACGCGGGCAGGGCGGTCGGCGCCGCCCTGGTGGACGCGCACTGCACCGACCCGGAGGCGCTCAGCCGCACCCTGGACTGCGTCGACGCCTACCTGGTCCTGTACTGCGGCGGCGACGGCGACCAGGAGGGCCTGCGGGCCCGGTGCGCGCGGCTCCAGCACGCGATGGCCGCCGGTTTCGCCCGGGCGCTGCGCGAGCGGACCCTGGCCGAGCAGGAGGCCATCGCGCAGGCCGCCCTCAAGGCGCAGGGCGTGGTGGCCCAGGCCCTGCACGCGAGCGAGGCGCGCTTCCGCGCCGTCTTCGAGGGCGCGGCCATAGGCATCGGCATGGCCGACCTCGACGGCAACATACTGCAGGTCAACGGCGCGCTGCTGCGCATGTTCGGGGTCTCCGACCAGACGCTGCGCAGCCGCAACGTCCGCGATTGGACCCACCCCGACGACGCTCCGCAGACCTGGCGGCTCTACGAGGAACTGGTGCGGGGCGACCGGGAGCACTACCACCTGGAGAAGGCGTTCCACCGCCCTGACGGAACCGTCCTGTGGACCAACCTGACGGTCTCCCTGCTGCGGGACGCGGACGGCGAGCCGCAGTACCAGCTCGCCCTCATGGAGGACACCACCGAGCGGCGGCTGCTGAACCTGCGGCTGCGCTACGAGGCCACGCACGACGCGCTGACCGGCCTGCCGAACCGCACGTTCTTCTTCGAGCGCCTGGAGAAGGCACTGGGCGCCGGGGAAGGCCAGCGCTTCGGGCTGTGCTACCTGGACCTCGACGGTTTCAAGACCATCAACGACAGCCTGGGCCACGCCGCCGGGGACCGGCTGCTGGTGGAGGTCGCCGACCGGCTGCAGTCCTGCGCCACGGCGCCCGGCGAGATGGTCGCGCGGCTCGGCGGCGACGAGTTCGTGGCGCTGACCACCGGGTCCGACACCCAGCGCGACGTCGACGAGCTCGCCGGGCGCATCATGAACGCGCTGCTCGCGCCGGTCAGCGTCGACGGCCGGGAGCTGACCGTGCGCGGCAGCATCGGCATCGTCGAGGGCCCGGCCGGGGAACGCAGCCCGGCGGAGGTGCTGCGCAGTGCGGACATCACCATGTACCGGGCCAAGTCGGCGGGCGGCAACCGCTTCGAACTCGCCGATCCGGAGGCGGACGCCCGGGCCATCACGCGGCACGGGCTGACCACGGCGCTGCCGACGGCGCTGGAGCGCGGCGAGTTCTTCATCGAGTACCAGCCGCTGGTGCATCTCGGCGACGGCAGCGTCCGGGGCGCCGAGGCCCTGGTGCGCTGGCTGCATCCGCAGCACGGGGTGCTCGGCCCGGACCGGTTCATCCCGCTCGCCGAACACACCGGGCTGATCGTGCCGTTGGGCCGCTGGGTCCTGGAGCAGTCGGTGCGCCAGGCCCGTGAGTGGCGGGAACTGCGCGGCGGTGCCGAGGCGATGGGACCGTTGCGGATCAACGTCAACCTGTCGCCGTGCCAGCTGACGCATCCCGGGCTGGTCCAGGACACGGTCGACATCCTGGAGCGCACGGGCGTCGAGCCGGACGCGCTGTGCCTGGAGGTCACCGAGTCGGCGCTGATCGGCGCGGACGACGATCTGCTGAAGCCGCTGCGCCGGCTGGCCGAGATGGGCGTCGACATCGCCCTGGACGACTTCGGAACGGGCTACTCCAACCTCGCCAACCTGCGCCGGCTGCCGGTCAGCATCCTGAAGCTGGACCGGTCCTTCACCCAGAGCATGCAGCAGTTCCCGGCGGACCCGGTCGATCTGAAGATCGTCGAGGGCATCGTCTCGCTGGCCCACAGTCTGGATCTCGCCGTGACGGTAGAGGGCGTGGAGACCGGCGCGCAGGCCGAACAGCTGCGGATACTCGGCTGCGACACGGCCCAGGGCTGGTACTACGCCCGCCCGGGCCCGCCGGAGCGGCTGCACGAGCTGGCGCTGGTGGACGCGACGGGCTGACGCCCGGGGCGACCGGCCGCCGTGCGGGACCGGGTCAGGCGCCCAGTCCGCGCAGCAGCAGCGCGAGACCGCCCAGAAACTCCCGGTCGGCACTGACCTTCCGGGCGTGACGGGCGGTCTCCGTCATGTGCGGGAAGGCGTCGGGCGGCAGCTCGCTGATGGCGACCGTGCCCTCGCCGGACAGGGGCCCGAGGTGCTCGAGCTGGATGGCGCCGATGACGTACCCGAGCAGGCCCCGCAGCGCGACCACCCGCCGGTCGCCGTCGAACCCTGCCTCCGTCAGCACGCCGAGCACCGACTCCGACCAGCGCAGCCCGGCAAGGGACCGGTGCCGGTGGGCGACGGTCAGGGGCACGATCTGCGGATGGGCGGCGACGGCGTCGCGCAGCCGCCGCACCAGCACCTCGATGCGTTCGGGCCAGGGGGCGCCGGGAGCGGGGGGCTCGGTGTCCACGGTGCCGAGGACGAGGTCGACGACGAGCCTCTCCAGCTCTTCCCGGTCGTCCACGTACCGGTAGAGCGCCATCGTGCTCATCCCGAGTTCTTTGGCGACCGAGCGCATGGACAGTCCGGCGAGCCCGTCGCGGTCGATCACGGCGAGGGCGGCCGAGGCGAGTCGGGCATGGCTGAGTGAGCGGGGACGTGGCATGGCGACGATCAGCGTACGCCATACGCCTACCTTGTTAGGTGTACGGCATACGCCTACACTCCGTAGGAGTACGCCGTACACCTACCCAGGGAGCATCCATGCTCATGCGCATGCCCGCACGGCCGGTGCGGCCCGGCTCCACCGTCACCGGACGCCGGATGACCACCGTCGTCGGGGACGCGGTCGCCGTCCCCGATCCTGAGCGTCTGGTCCACCTCCAGTTCCGGCGGTTCGCCGGCTGCCCGGTGTGCCATCTGCACCTGCGGTCGGTGGTCCGCCGGCACGCGGAGATCGAGGCCGCCGGCGTCCGTGAGGTCGTCGTCTTCCACTCGCCCGCCGAGGAGCTGCGCCGGCACACCGCCGACCTGCCCTTCGCGGTTGTCGCCGACCCCGGCAAGCGGCTGTACGTCGAGTTCGGCGTCGAGTCGGCTCCCCGTGCGCTGCTCAGCCCGCGCGCCTGGGGGCCGGTCGTCCGTGCGGTGCTGCGTGGCGGCTGGGAGGTCGCCCGCGGCCGCGAGCGCCTCCCCGCGACCAGCCAGCCCGGCGGCAGGCTCGGCCTGCCCGCCGACTTCCTGATCGCCCCCGGCGGCCGGGTCGTCGCCGCCAAGTACGGCGAACACGTCTACGACCAGTGGCCGGTCGACGAACTCCTGCACCTGGCGTCCGCCCACCGGCCGGCCGCCGACCACCCCCCGGCCCAGTAGCCGCAGCCGCACGCGATGCCCCCAGGTGCCGGCCTGCCACGAGCGCCTCACCGCTCCAGCAGCATCCGCTGCAACTCCCGCGCCGCCCGGGGCGGAGCCACATCGCTACGGTGGGCCAGGGCGATGGTGCGGTGCAGTCCGGGCCGGGCCAGGGGAGTCACCCGGAGCCCGCGGCCGGACCGCGCCGCCACCATGCGCGGCACGACGGCTACGCCCAGCCCCGCCCGCACGAACCCCAGCACCGCGTCCATCTCCCCGCCCTCTACCGCGAAGTCCGGCTCGAAGCCCTCGGCGCGACACGCGGCCACGGTCAGCTCCCGCAGGTCGTACCCGTGCCGGAACATCACCAGCCGCTCACCCTCCAGGTCGGAGACCCGCACCGTACGCCTCCCCCGGCCGGGCCCCGGCGCGTCCGGGGACGAGACCACCACGAGATCCTCCCGCAACAGCTCGACCGTGGTCAGCGCCGGTGCCGGCGTGGGCAGCGGCAGCACGACCAGCGCCAGATCCAGCGCTCCCCGTGCCAGCTCCCGCACCAGGTCGTGCGACCCGCCCTCCTCAATCAGCAGGCGGATCCCCGGATAACGATCGTGAAAGGCCCGCAGCACATCCGGCAGCAGACCCGTGCACACACTCGGCGTCGCGCCCAGCCGCACCCGGCCCCGCCGCAGCTGCGCCAGCTCCTGCACCTCCTGCCGCGCCGTGTCCGCGTCGGCCAGGATGCGCCGGGCCAGCGGGAGGAGCGCCTCCCCGGCGTCCGTGAGCGTGATGTTGCCCCGGGCACGCTGGAAAAGGTCCGCGCCCAACTCCCGCTCCAGCGCCTTGATCTGCTGTGACAGCGACGGCTGCGCGACATGGACCAGATCGGCGGCCCGGGTGAAGTGCCGGGTCTCGGCGACGGCCACGAAGTACTGGAGTTGCTGGAACTGCATCCTCCCACGATAGCCCCCGCCTATGGAATCAAGCCGGACCATGTCTTGGACCGATCGGCCGGGCGTCCGTAGCGTGCTCCGTATGGCTCTGGCAACGCGGACGGACCGACGGCCGTCCCTCGCACGCACCGTGTGGGACTCCACCGTCGGCAAGAAGACCGTGATGGCGGTCAGTGGTCTGATCATGCTGCTGTACCTGGTCGTCCACATGATCGGAAACCTGAAGATCTTCTTCGGGGCGGGAGAGTTCAACCACTACGCGCACTGGCTGCGCACCGTCGGCGAGCCGTTCATGCACTACGAGTGGACACTCTGGCTCGTCCGGATCGTGCTGGTCGTCGCGGTCGTCGCGCACGCCACCTCGGCGTACCAGCTCAGCCGCCGCGACATCAGGGCACGGCCGAGCAAGTACGTGCACAAGAAGGCACGGGCCTCCTACGCCACCCGCACCATGCGGTGGGGCGGCGTCATCCTCGGGCTGTTCATCGTCTGGCACATCCTCGACCTGACGACCGGCACCGTGCACTCCGGCGGCTTCCAGGAGGGCCACCCGTACCAGAACGTCGTGGACACCTTCTCCACCTGGTACGGCAACGTCATCTACGTCGTCGCGATGCTCGCCCTCGGCCTGCACGTCCGGCACGGCTTCTGGAGCGCGGCCCAGACCCTGGGCGTGGGCAGCCGCACCCGCGACCGCGTCCTGAAGACCGCCGCCGATGTCCTCGCGCTGCTGCTCACGGCCGGCTTCATCGCCGTACCCGTGGGCGTCATGACCGGAGTGGTGAGCTGAACATGACTTCCTACGCCGACTACACGACCGGTGAACCGGTCGCCGACACCAAGGCCCCCGCCGGGCCGATCAACGAGCGCTGGGACAAGCGCCGCTTCGAGGCCAGGCTGGTCAACCCCGCCAACCGGCGCAAGCACACCGTGATCGTCGTCGGCACCGGCCTGGCAGGCGGCTCCGCCGGGGCCACCCTCGCCGAACAGGGTTACCACGTCGTCCAGTTCTGCTACCAGGACTCGCCCCGCCGCGCCCACTCCATCGCCGCGCAGGGCGGCATCAACGCCGCGAAGAACTACCGCAACGACGGCGACTCCGTCCACCGCCTGTTCTACGACACCGTCAAGGGCGGCGACTTCCGGGCCCGCGAGTCCAACGTGCACCGGCTCGCCCAGATCTCCGTCGAGATCATCGACCAGTGCGTGGCCCAGGGCGTGCCGTTCGCCCGCGAGTACGGCGGCCTGCTCGACACCCGGTCGTTCGGCGGGGTGCAGGTGTCGCGGACCTTCTACGCCCGAGGCCAGACGGGCCAGCAGCTCCTTCTCGGCGCCTACCAGGCCCTCAGCCGGCAGATCGCGGCCGGGAACGTCGAGATGCACCCGCGCACCGAGATGCTCGACCTGATCGTCGTCGACGGGCGGGCGCGCGGCATCGTGGCCCGGGACCTGGTCACAGGGAAGATCGACACGTACTTCGCGGACGCCGTCGTCCTCGCCTCCGGCGGCTACGGCAACGTCTTCTACCTGTCGACGAACGCCATGAACTCCAACGCCACCGCCGTATGGCGGGCCCACCGGCGCGGCGCCCTGTTCGCCAACCCCTGCTTCACCCAGATCCACCCCACCTGTATCCCGCGCACCGGCGAACACCAGTCCAAGCTGACGCTGATGAGCGAGTCGCTGCGCAACGACGGCCGCATCTGGGTGCCCAGGGCCAAGGGCGACCAGCGGCCCCCGAACGACATCCCCGAGGACGAGCGCGACTACTACCTGGAGCGCGTCTACCCGTCCTTCGGGAACCTCGTCCCGCGGGACATCGCCTCGCGCGCCGCGAAGAACGTGTGCGACGAGGGCAGGGGAGTGGGCCCCGGCGGCCAGGGCGTCTACCTCGACTTCGCCGACGCCATCGAGCGCATGGGCCGGGGCGCCGTCGAGGCCAAGTACGGCAACCTCTTCGACATGTACCAGCGGATCACCGACGAGGACCCGTACGAGGTGCCGATGCGGATCTACCCCGCCGTGCACTACACGATGGGCGGCCTGTGGGTCGACTACGACCTCCAGACCACCGTCCCCGGACTGTTCGCGGTCGGTGAGGCCAACTTCTCCGACCACGGCGCCAACCGCCTCGGCGCCTCGGCGCTGATGCAGGGACTCGCGGACGGCTACTTCGTCCTCCCCTCGACCATCAACGACTACCTGGCCCGCAACCCCCACCACGACGCGGTGACCGGCGAACACCCCGACGTCCAGGAGGCGCTGGCCGGCACGCAGGACCGCCTCGACCTCCTGCTGTCCGTAGACGGCGACCGCACCCCCGACTCCTTCCACCGCGAGGTCGGCGAACTCATGTGGGAGTTCTGCGGCATGGCCCGCACCGACGCGGGGCTGCGCAAGGCGCTGGAACGCATCCCGCAGATCCGCGAGGAGTTCTGGCGGCGCATCAAGGTGCCCGGCACCGGCGAGGAGTTCAACCAGTCGCTGGAGAAGGCCAACCGCGTCGTCGACTACCTGGAGCTCGCCGAGCTGATGTGCCTCGACGCGCTCCACCGCGAGGAGTCCTGCGGCGGTCACTTCCGCGAGGAGTCCCAGACGCCGGACGGCGAGGCCGCCCGCGACGACGAGCGGTTCGCGTACGCCGCCGCCTGGGAGTTCACCGGCACGGGCGAGGCTCCGGTGCTGCACAAGGAAGACCTGGTCTTCGAGTACGTCCACCCCACCCAGCGGAGCTACGCATGAAGCTCACCCTGCGCGTCTGGCGGCAGCGCAACGCAGACGCCGACGGCACGATGTCCACGTACGAGGTGGACGGGATCTCGCCCGACATGTCCTTTCTGGAGATGCTCGACACGCTCAACGAGGAACTCATCGTCAAGGGCGAGGACCCCGTCGCCTTCGACCACGACTGCCGCGAGGGCATCTGCGGCGCGTGCTCGCTCGTCATCAACGGCGACGCGCACGGTCCCGAGCGGACGACGACCTGCCAGCTGCACATGCGGTCGTTCGAGGACGGCGACACGATCGACGTCGAGCCGTGGCGGGCGTCGGCGTTCCCGGTGATCAAGGATCTCGTCGTGGACCGGTCGGCCTTCGACCGGATCATCCAGGCCGGCGGGTACATCACCGCGCCGACGGGGGCGGCTCCCGAGGCGCACGCCACGCCGGTGCCGAAGCCGGATGCCGACTTCGCCTTCGAGCACGCCGAGTGCATCGGGTGCGGGGCGTGCGTGGCGGCCTGCCCAAACGGGGCGGCGATGCTGTTCACCTCGGCGAAGATCAACCATCTCAACGTACTGCCGCAGGGGGCGCCCGAGCGCGAGACGCGGGTGCTGGACATGGTGGAGCAGATGGACGAGGAGGGGTTCGGTGGGTGCACGCTCGCGGGCGAGTGCGCCACCGCGTGCCCGAAGGGCATCCCGCTGATGTCCATCACGAGCATGAACAAGGAGTGGTTGCGGGCTGCGCGGAAGGCGAAGCGGTAGCCGCCGTTGCGGGACGGCCGCCGGGCGGCTGCGGGTCGTCCGTGGCTGATCGCGCAGTTCCCCGCGCCCCCGAAGGGGCGCAGTGAGCGTTCGCAGGCAAGTGCGGACGGGCGGGGCCGGACCGGTGCTCTTTCCGGCCCCGTCTCGTATGCCGTGTCACCGCCCGGGGCCCGCGAGGAGAGGCCCCAGCGGGCCGAGGTCCAGGTTGAGGTCGCTGCGCCGCAGCCCGTGCTGCTCGCACAACTCGTCCATGCGCTCGTCCAGCAGCATCAGGGCGGTGCCGAGCCGGTCCTCCTGTTCGGCGCGGAGCGTCCCCTCGTCGAAACGGTGCACCGCCTGGCGCTCCATGAGCTGCCGCAGGAGCTCCACCACGGTCAGTACCAGGGCCGCCAGGTCCTTCTGACCCGCTCGGGATCGAGGTCCAGCCCGTGGGTGCGCGGCGCGGTCACAGCGGCCCGCTGTCCGGCCAGGACGCGGGCACCCGCTCGCCCACCGACGCCAGCAGGGCGTGCAGGGAGATCCGCACCAACGGCACGTCGGCGATGGCCGGCGCCAGGTCGCCGCTGACCACGACGCCGGTCGCCAGCACCCGGTCGAGCAGGTCGACGAGCGGCACGCCCACGGGCGCGTACGGCTCCGGGCCGTCCCACGGAACCCCCGTGCGGCCGGCACCACCGGCGACCGGCACTTGTCATGCGCGGACCTCCCGGTGCGCGGCGCACTCCACCTCGTCCGACCGGGCGAAGGAGTAGGGGACCCACGGGCCTCACACGGTCACCTCCACGGCCGAACGGTGTGCCTCGCGCGCCAGTTCGCCGACGGCCCGGACGAACTCGGCGCGCCGTCCGTCGTCGACCAGATAGGCCGCGTTGAGCAGTTGCGGGACGCTCCTGCCGGTCAGCTGCTAGCTCTGCGGCCGGTGCCGCGTCGCGGCGACGGCATGGCGCCGCAGCTCCCGGTCGACGGCGTGGGCCTGCTCCAGGGCCCGCTCGCGCGCCTCACGCTCGGTGCGCCGCCGGGCACGCGCCCGGCGCAGGTGGGCGCGAGCCGTTCAACAACCTCACACCCGTTCTCTCTGCACATGACACGCGCAGGTCAGTCGGCATCGGAAGAACAGAGGCGCAGGACCGCACGACACCGCTCAGCGCCCCGCCCCGCCTCGCCGAACCGGCCCGTGACCAGGAGAGAGCCATGACCGGCGTACTGACCGTCGACCGCCCCGCGCAGCCCACCGTCCCCACCCGCTACACCGTCGCCCTCGCCCGGAACGAGGAGGACGTGCGTGCCGCCCAGCGGCTGCGGCACGACGTCTTCGCCGGCGAGATGGGCGCCCTGCTGGCCGGCCCGCAGCCGGGCCTCGACATCGACGCGTTCGACGCGTACTGCGATCACCTGCTCGTCCGGGAGGAGACGACCGGCCAGGTCGTCGGCACCTACCGGCTGCTGCCGCCCGAGCGCGCCGCGGTCGCCGGGCGGCTGTACTCCGAGGGCGAGTTCGACCTGGCCGCGCTCGACGGGATCCGGCCGCAGCTCGTCGAGGTCGGCCGCTCCTGTGTGCACCCCGACCATCGCGACGGGGCCGTCATCAGCCTCATCTGGGCCGGCATCGCCCGCTACATGGTCGACCAGAGCCACGAGTGGCTCGCCGGCTGCTGCTCCGTCCCGCTCGCCGACGGCGGCACCCTCGCGTCCGCCACCTGGGACCGGGTGCGCGAAAAGAACCTCTCCCCGGAGGAATTCCGGGTGCGGCCGCTGCTGCCGTGGACCCCGGGTCCCGCGCCCGCCGCCCGCGTCGAACTGCCCGCCCTGCTGCGCGGCTACCTCCGCCTGGGTGCCTGGGTGTGCGGCGAACCGGCCCACGACCCGGACTTCGGCGTGGCGGACCTGTACGTGCTGCTGCCGATGAGCCGCGTCAACGCCCGGTACCTGCGCCACTTCCTCTCCCTCGTACCGGCCTGATGAGCGCCTGGCTGCCCACCGCGCCCTGCACGCCGCAGGCCTGCGTCGAGGCGCCGACGGCCGTGCGGGCGCGGACCGTACCGGGGGCCGTGCTGCGGCTCACCGCGGTCCTCCTGCTGTTGCTCACCGGGATCGCGCTGACGCCCTTCGGCGGCCGGATACCGGCGTCGCTGGTCCGGCGGTGGTGCCGGTGGATCGTGCGGGCCGCCGGCGTCCGGGTCAGCATCACCGGCGCCGCCGCCCCCACCGGCGGACTGCTGCTGGGCCTTGGGGTCCAGGTAGGCGAGCAGCGAGCCGTTGTACTCGGGCAGCACGGTGACGGAGCCGTTCTTCATCAGGCCGTACGTCGTCTCGCGGCTGCCGATGTTGTGCTTGT
>NZ_POUC01000223.1 GCF_002891435.1 Streptomyces cahuitamycinicus | reverse complement strand
CGATCAACCTCGCCCGCATTGATGCCTGGCTCACCGGCAGACCCCTCGCCCGCACCCGCGTCTCCCCCTTCGCAGCAATCCGCCCCGCTGGATGAGATCCAGCGGGGCGGATTTACCAACAGCGTCCGGATGACCCGGTGGGGGCCGTCGCTGTTTTCTCGGCGTTTCCGGGCGTCGTGTGGTGTCGGTGAAATCTTTCGGCCATGTCTTGACATGGCGCAGAAACGATCCGTAGCTTGGCCGATCATTTAGATTCGTGAAGTTGGTTCACGTATATGAACGGAGCCATCCATGCGGGATCGTAGACGCTGTACCGCCGTGCGGCTCCACCGCGTGCACCGCCTGGCCGCCACGCTCGCCGTCTCGGGACTCCTGTTCGGAACGGCCGCCTGCGGCTCCGGTTCCGGCAGCGCCCGGGCCGGCGACCCGAACACCCTGGAGGTGTGGACCCGGAGCGATCCGGAGTCCGCCCAGACCTACGACCGTGTGTTCGCCGCCTTCACGAAGAAGACCGGCATCGACATCGACTACCAGCCGGTCATGAACTTCGACCAGCAGCTGCAGAGCCGCGCGTCCACCAAGGACCTGCCGGACGTCATGATCAACGACACGGCCCTGATGGGCAGCTACCAGGCCCAGGGCCTGCTCAAGCCGATCACCCCGGCGTCGATCGCGGGTCATGACGAGATCACCGCCAAGTCCTGGTCGTCGACGGTGGGCCGCGACGGCAGGCACTACGGCATCCCGTACTCCCGCCAGGCCATGACCCTGTTCGTCCGCAAGGACTGGCGGGAAAAGCTCGGGCTGCCGCAGCCGAAGACCTGGCAGGACACGCTCGCCCTCGCCAAGGCCTTCGCCACCCGTGACCCGGACGGGGACGGCAGGAAGGACACGTACGGCATGGTCGTCCCCGGCAGCGCCCAGAACGGCTATGTCGCCTGGTGGGGCTCCAGCTGGCTGTGGCAGGGCGGCGTGCAGATCCTCCGGAAGGAGGGCACGGGCTACCGGCCCGCCATGGACTCGGCGGCGGCCCTGCGCACCGTCACCTGGATGAAGAACAACCTCTTCTGCGGCGACAACGGTGTCATCCAGCCCAGCGCCCTGACCTCCGTCACCGCGAACACCACCAACTTCCAGGACGGCAACGCCGGGATGTACCTCACCGGCCCGTACAACATCTCCACCTTCGACAAGGCGCTCGGCAAGGACACGTACGAGGTCCTGCCCGCGCCCGCGGGTCCGGCCGGGAACGACGTGCTGGCCGACGGCGAGAACGTCTACTTCGGCGCCAAGACCGGCAAGGCGAAGCAGGAGCAGGCGCTCGCCGCGTTCCTGGTCTCCCCCGAGGGCCAGACGCTCGCCATGACCGGCGACCATCAGCCGGTCGTGCGGATCCCCGTCAACTCCACGCTGTCCGCGGCGAAGGTGCGCGACGACCCGCGCTGGAGTGTCGTGCAGAAGGCGTACGAGACGGCCTCCGTGCAATTCCCCAACGCGCCGGACTTCGCCCCGGTCAAGCAGGACACCGCCGACGCGCTCAACGCGATCTTCACCTACTGCGGCAGTGACGTCCGCTCCGGCCTGAAGGAACTCAACGACACCCTCGCCGGTGACCTCAAGGACCAGGAGCTGCTGAAATGACCGCGACCGTGACGACACCCGGGCGGCGCAGAGCCCGGATCATCGGCAGGAGAGCCGTACTGCCCTGGCTGTTCCTCGCCCCGGGCCTGCTGCTGGCCCTCGTCTTCAAGTTCCTGCCCATGGGCAAGGGCGTCTGGCTCAGCTTCTTCGACGTGCGGCCCTTCCTCGGTGACCAGTGGGTCGGCCTCGACAACTACACGCGGGTCCTGACCGACCACCGCTTCCAGGACGCCATCGGCCACACGCTGGTCCTCGGTGTCGGCATGTCCCTCGGCGGGATCCTCGTCGGCTCCGCGCTGGCGCTGCTGCTGGAGGGCCAGGCCCGCTCGCTGAAGATCATCCGGACCGCGGTGTTCCTGCCCGTCGTCACCGCCACCGCGGTGGTGGGTGAGATGTGGCGGCTGATGTACTATCCGACCTCCGACGGCCTCATCAACAGCGGCCTCGGGCTGCTCGGGCTGGGGCCCGTGCCCTACCTGGACAACCCCGACACCGCGCTGTGGGCGACCATGGCCATGGGCATCTGGATGCTCGCCCCGTACAACATGGTGATCATCCTCGCCGGACTCGCGGGCGTGGACCGCTCGCTGTACGAGGCCGCCGCGATGGACGGCGTCTCGCTGTGGCAGCGGCTGCGGCACATCACGCTGCCCGCGATCCGGCCCGCACTCGGCATCGTCCTCACCCTCGCCGCCATCCGCGGCCTGCGCGTCTTCACCGAGGTGTACGTCCTCACCGGCGGCGGCCCGGCCGGCTCCACCGACGTGTGGATGACCCGCGCCTACACCCTCGGCTTCACCCGTAACGACATCGGCGGCGCCTCGGCCGCCTCCGTGGTTCTGCTCTGCGTGACGCTGCTGCTCACCGTCACGGTCAACTACCTCCGCAAGAGGGGAGACGTGAGATGAGCGCCCCCGCCATCGACCCCGTCCGGACTCCGGTGACCGCCACTCCCGCGCGCAGGTCCGCCGGGAAGCAGCGCACCACCCCCGCCCGCTTCGACACCGCCCTCGGCTGGAGCGACCGGCCGGGCCCCGCCTGGGCCCTGCGCGTGCTGCTCTGCCTGCTCGCCCTGGGCGTGTTCGCGGCGCCGTTCCTGACGATCTTCTCCGGCTCCTTCAGCGAGAAGGCCAGCGGTTCGACCCTGTCGTTCCTCCCGCACCACCCCACCCTGCTGAACTTCGACGTGGCGGGCCAGCGCGGCATCTGGGACTACTTCGGCAACTCCCTGGTCATCGCGGGCGGCGGACTGCTGCTCCAGCTCGCCGTGTGCACGCTGGCGGCGTACGCCCTGGCCCGGCACAAGTTCCGGGGCCAGGCGCTGGTCCTGACCCTGTTCATGCTGACGATGATGCTCCCCGAGGAGGTCATCGCCATCCCGCTCTCCCTCGTCCTCGGTCATGTTCCCGTGATCGGCGTCGACCTGAAGGGCACCGTCTGGGGCGTGATCCTGCCGCTCGGCGCCTGGGGCTTCTCGGTGATGCTCCTGACGGAGTTCATGAAGGACATCCCCACCGAGATCGAGGAGGCCGCCCGCATCGACGGCGTCGGCGAGCTGCGGATGCTGTGGCAGGTCATCCTGCCGCTGTGCAAGCCCGCGCTCGGTGTGGCCGGGGTGCTCGGCTTCATCATGATCTGGGACCAGTACCTGCTGCCCCTGATCGCCGCGAAGGACCCCACCGACTACACGGTCACCGTCGCCCTGTCCATCCTGCGCACCGACCCCGAGGTCGGCTCCGGGGTCGTGCTGGCCGGTGCGGTCATCGCCCTGGTCCCCAGCCTGATCGTCTATCTGCTCCTGCAGCGCTCGCTGGTCACCGGCATCGCCGCCGGTGCCACCAAGGGCTGATACCCAACCCCCCACGTTTGAGGGAGACATGAAGTTCCACGGAGTGCTGTTCTTCCCGGTCACGCCGTTCACGGCGGACGGTTCACTGGACGAGGAACGGCTGGCCCAGCACATCGAGTCGGGGGTCGCCGCGGGCGCGGGAGGTGTGTTCGTCGCCTGCGGCACCGGCGAGTTCCACGCGTTGTCGGCCCAGGAGATCGAGCGGGCCACCCGGGTCGCCGTGCGGACCACGGCAGGACGTGTGCCGGTCCTGGCGGCGGCCGGCGGCCCCACGCCGGTCGCCCGGGACCAGGCCGCCCGCGTCGAACGCGCCGGTGCCGACGGCATCCTGCTGCTGCCGCCCTACCTGGTCAGCGCCCCGCAGCGGGGCCTCGTGCGGTACGTCGAGGAGGTCATCGCGGCCACGGACCTGCCCGTCGTCTTCTACCAGCGGGGCACCGCCCGGCTCACCGCGGAGACGGCCGCCGCGATCGCCGCCCTGCCAGGGGTCGTGGGGCTGAAGGACGGCATCGGAGACATCGAGCGGATGCACCGGATCGTGCGCGCGGTGCGTGCCGTTCCGGGCACGGAGGACTTCCAGTTCTTCAACGGTCTGCCCACCGCCGAGATGACCGCGCCCGCCTACCAGGGCATCGGCGTGGAGCTGTACTCCTCGGCGGTGTTCGCCTTCGCCCCGGAGATCGCCCTGGCCTTCCACCGGGCGCTCGCCGAGGACGACGACGCCCTGGTCTCCCGGCTCCTCGACGAGTTCTACGGCCCGCTGGTCGCCCTGCGCGACGAGGTCCCCGGGTACGCCGTGTCGCTCGTCAAGGCCGGGGTGACGCTGCGGGGCCTGGATGTCGGCGGTGTGCGGGCGCCGCTGCTCGACCCGACGCCGGAGCACGTCGCCCGGCTCGCGAAGCTCATCGACCACGGCCTGGAGGTGGCCGGCGCATGAGCTCCACGCGTATCCGCGAGCTGGTCGTCACCCCGATCGCCTTCGGCGACCCGCCGCTGCTCAACTCCAACGGCGTGCACGAGCCCCTCGCCCTGCGGATCATCCTCCAACTGGTCCTGGAGGACGGCACCGTGGGACTCGGGGAGTCGCCGGGCGGGTCGGACCGCCTGGCGCGGCTGCACGCCGCCGCGGAGGTCGTCGTCGGCATGGACGTCTTCGACACCACCGCCGTCGCCGCCGCGATCGACGCGGCGCTGCTGCCGACCGTGCCGAGCTCCCACGAGCGCGGATGGACCACCTCGGCGATCGAGGTGGCCTGTCTGGACGCGCAGGGCAGGCTGCTCGGCCGTCCGGTCAGCGACCTGCTGGGCGGCAGGGTCCGTGACGCGGTGCCGTTCGCCGCGTACCTCTTCTACAAGTGGGCCGAACACCCCGCGCTCGACGGCCGTGCGGCGATCGGCGACGACTGGGGCGAGGCCCTCGATCCGGCCGGGATCGTGGAACAGGCCCGGCTCATGCAGGAGCGCTACGGCTTCCGGTCGTTCAAGCTGAAGGGCGGTGTCTTCCCGCCCGACGAGGAGATCGCCGCGGTGCGGGCCCTGGCCGAGGCATTCCCCGGGCAGCCGCTGCGGCTGGACCCGAACGTGGCGTGGACGGTCGAGACGTCGAAGTACGTCACCCGTGAACTCGACGGCGTCCTGGAGTACCTGGAGGATCCGACCAAGGGCATTCCCGGTATGGCGGAGGTGGCGAAGGACTCACCCATGCCGCTCGCGACCAACATGTGCGTGATCGCCTGGGAGCATCTGAAGCCGGCCGTCGAACAGGACGCGATCCAGGTCCTGCTCACCGACCACCACTACTGGGGCGGGCTGCGCCGCACCCGTGAACTGGCGGCCGTCTGCGAGGCGTTCGGACTCGCCCTGTCGATGCACTCCAACTCGCACCTGGGCATCAGCCTCGCCGCGATGACCCATGTCGCCGCGGCCATCCCCAACCTCGACCACTCCTGCGACACCCACTACCCGTGGAACTCGGCCGACGACGTGATCGTGCCGGGCGTGCTGGAGTTGCGCGACGGTGCGGTGCGGGTGCCCACCGGACCGGGGCTGGGTGTCGAGCTCGACCACGACAAGCTCGGTGAGCTGCACCGGCGTTACGTCGACTCCGGTGTGCGAAGCCGTGACGACACCGGCTACATGCAGCGGTTCCAGCCGGAGTACGAGCGGCTGCTTCCCCGCTGGTGACACCCGTGCGCCCCTCCGCGGGGAGGGGCGCACGCCCTCACTTACCGGACCTGGGCACCTTCAGCCGGTCCCAGGTGAGCTTGCCGGGGATGCCGTCGGCGTCCTTGCCGGAGAAGCCCTGCTTCTGCTGCCACAGCGCGTAGGACCGGCGGTCGGCCTCGGTCCAGTCGGGGCTCGGCCCCTCCTCGTAGCGGCTGCAGCCCTCGGCGACCAGGCGGCGGCCCATCGCCGTGACGACCGGGGAACGCTGCCCGACGTGGAAGAACGCGGCCCCCGGGAACGGCTCGTGGGACGGCTTGGGCGCCGGCTTCGGGTCGGGGGCCGGCTTGCCGCCGCCACCGCCGCCCTTGAGCCGCTGGGAGATGCGCTTGCGCATGCCGTCCATGGTGAAGCCGCGCGGGTCGACCTTGCCCGGCTGCCATTCCTTGTGGCCGATGACGGAGCGCTCGGACCAGCCGTGGTGCCGGCAGATCGCCGCTGACACCTTCTCGATGGCCTCCTTCTGCGCCTCGGGCCAAGGGTCCTTGCCGTTACCGAGGTTGATGCACTCGAAGCCGTAGAAGTGCCGGTTGCCGTCGGTGTCGGCCTCGTTGTCGGACGGCAGCTTCGACTCGTTGATCACGGCACGCAGGACGTCGCTGTCGCCGAGACCGGCGTGGTTGGCCCGGCCGTTGCCGACCAGGTGCACATGGCCCTTCTTGTCGATGACGCCGTGGCACAGCGGGCCGGGCAGGCTCGAGTAGCCGTCGTAGCAGATGTCGACGGAGGAGGCGGTGCCGGAGGTGACGGTGTGGTGGATCATCACGCCGTTGACCGGACCCCAGGGGCCCTTGCTGTTGCGGTTGTGGGTGCGCCATCTGCGGACCTCGTGGACGGTCACGCCCTCGGCCCGCAGGATCTCCACCAGCTTCGACGCGCTCAGCGGCTTGGCCATCAGTTGTCTCCCTCCACGGCTGCTTCCGCCTCCGCTGTGGTCTGGGACCTCCCCTGGGAGGGGTCCTCCGCGGCCTGCTCCTCGCGGCGGGCCTGCTCCTCGACGGCGAGCGTCGCCTCGTCCGCGGCCGGCATGCTGCTCGCCAGCGGGCCGAACGCCAGGCGCAGGTCGACCGCGCTGCCCTCGCCCTTGATCAGGGCCAGCGGGGCGAAGTGCCGGGCGATGCCGGCCGGTCCCCGGAGCAGGGGGCGGCGGGCCGGGTCGACCGGCCATTCGACACCGCCGGTGGCGGTGCGGGCGGGCACGATCCAGTGGTCGCCGGTGCGGTAGCCGCCGTCCTTGGCGAAGTACACCTCGACACCGTCCTCCAGGGGCAGCCACTCCCCCTCCGTGACGGGGATCGCGCCGCCGCGCAGGTCGGTGCTGCGGCCCTTGCGCTTCGGGCCGCCGTGGTGGTCCCAGCGGCGCAGGTACGGGTTCAGGTGCGCCAGCCGTCCGACGCCCGGGTCCGGTTCGGCGGACAGGCGGACGCGGCGGCCGGGCAGGTCCAGTTCCTCGACGCGCAGCAGCGGCAGGGGCTCCAGGCGGGAGGCGTAGGCGGTGTCGACGAACTCCACGTGGTCGCCGACGTCCAGGTCCAGCTTGTCGTCGTGACCGAGGGAGGCCAACTGCACCCAGGTGCCGTCGAGTTCGTCGACGGGGAAGACGACCGAGCCGTTCTCGCGGGACCACTTGAAGGTGGCGTCCTTCGCCTCGCCGCCCTCGTGGACCTCCACCCGGTACAGCTGGTTCTCCGGTCCGCGGTAGCGGGCGTCCGGCTTGACCAGGCAGGGGTCCTCGTCGGCGTGGTCGGGCCGCTCGCTGCGGGCGGCGAGCCGGGCCGAAGGGGCCGACTGCCGCTGCGCCCAGCGGGTGAAGCCGGCGCGGACGACCTCCTTGGACGGGTCGCTCTCCTCGATCTCCAGCTGGGTGAGGGACAGTGCCAGCACCTGCCAGACGACCTTGACGCGGGCGGCGGTGTCGGGCATGGCCGCGCCGAGGGCGACCTCGCGCAGCGCCGGGTCCTCGGCGGCGCCGACCGTGCGCTCCCACACGTTCAGGTAGACGAGGAACGGCGTCTGGGCGGGCGAGGGCAGCCGGTCTCCGGGCTTCTCCGGGTCGCGGAAGCCGTCGGGCTGGTCCCAGTAGGTCCAGTGCGCCGGCGGCTGCGGTGCGGGCTCCTCGCTCTCCTCGTCGGTGACGGGGACCCCGGCCGCCGGGCGGTCGGCGTCGCACAGGATGCCGTCGACGTAGTAGCGGCCGCCGTGGATGAGGAGCGTGTCGATCTCGTGCTTGCCGCCCACGTACTCGATGCGGAAACCCGCGGCCTCGCGCGGCCCGCCGTGCGGTCCGATCAGGTCGGCGGCGAGGCTGCGGGCCTGGTGGAGCTGGATCGCGGTCTGCTCGTTGAGGTCCGCGTCGAGCTGGACGCGGCCCTGCTGGGCGACGACCGCGGAGTAGTGCCGCTCCGGCCGGAACGTGGAGCGGGAGAGGTCTGCGTGCATGAAGGGTGTCCCCCTGGTTCAGAAGTGCGGGTTCACGAAGTCGGTGGCGGTGCGGCTCACGTCACGAAGAAGATCCCGGCGTCGGTACCGGCAGGCGTGTACTCCGCGAGCCGGGCCCTGAGGCCGTCCTCGCGCTGCGGCCGGTACAGGTCGTGGAAGGCGCCCATCTCGGCGCCGTCGTCCGCGCCACGCCGGATCTCCTCCGGACCTCGGTCGGCGAGCAGGCCGTACCAGGGCGTGCCGTAGCGCTGGGAGGTGAACAACGGCTTGGTGTCCGGGCAGCGGTGGCGGCGCGGGGTGCGGGAGCCGGTGGGGACGGAGGAGTAGCGCAGGCAGCCGATGCCGCGCCGGGCCACGTGGAGCCGGCCCGTGAGGACGCTGTTCTCGGCGATCCGCACCGCGTGCGTGTGGATCTCGCCGACGACCGTGGTGCGGTGCAGGTGCAGCACGGCGTGGGCGTGGCGGCAGTCGGGGGCGGACAGGGCCTCGCGGCCGTCGGCGGTGGCGTCGAGGACGCTGTCCCGGATGTGGATGTCGAGGGGGTCCTCGCCCACCTCGTCGCCCATGACCTCGATGGTGCCGAGGATGCTGTGCTCGATCTGGAGGCACCCGGTGGTGCGGTCCAGGACGATGCTCGGCTCCTCGGGCGAGTGCGGATCGCACTCGGGCTCCAGCGACCAGCCGGGCACGAGCGTGCTGTGCCGTACGACGACGGCGCCCATCGCGCCGGTCACGTTGATGCCGCGTCCGGCGACCAGCAGCCCGTCGAGGACGACGCGCGGCCGCTCGTGCGGGGCGCAGTCTTCGGACACCGCGCGGATGTTGAGCGCGTCGGGCCGGTTGCTGTACCAGTCGAGCAGGCGGATGACGGGGCGCGTGCCCTGCGCCGCCCGCAGTTCGAGGCGGTCGCCCGGGTCGAGGTCGAAGTCGAGCTGCTCCTGGTAGGCGCCGCTGTGGGTGATCTCGATGATGCCGTCGGGCCCGGTGCGGCCGGCCCGGCGGTCGTGCTGCCAGGCCCGGTAGGCGTCCATGATCTGGCGGTACGGCCGGCCGGGTCCGACCCGGTAGAACTCCGCGTCCGGGCGCGGCTCACGGTCGCGCTCGTACTCCCCGCCGCCCATGTCGGCCGCGAACGCGTAGTGGTAGTCCACCCACACGCCGTGCCGGGGCGCGGACCGCGAACCGAACGCGATCCGGCCCAACTCCGGGTCGACGGCCACCTGCCCGCGCTTGGGCCGGTAGCGCCAGTCCGACAGGTCGGCGACCACGATGTCCGAGGGCGGTACGGGGTTGTCCTCGCCGTCGCGCCGGATGACGAAGCTCTTGCCGGGGCCGTAGTAGTCGAGCAGCCGGTCGTGCAGCAGACGGCGGGTGACGAACGCCGGCACGTTGTCGACGGTGGCGATGGAGGTCCCCCCGCTCGAGCGAAGTCGAGAGTGGGGGAGCGTCGGCGAGGGCTCTGGGAACGGCTTGGTGACCAGCGGGGTGTCGTTGCCGAGGATCGAGAAGGTGTAGAGGTTGCGGGCCCGGTCGATGCAGTAGGCGGGGGACCGGGTCAGCGAGTACGCCTTCAGCCGCCACACGAACAGGGCGACGCCGGCCGGGGTCCAGCCGCCCTGCCGGTGCCGTGACTCGGCGCGGCGGACGTCGACGGTGCGGGCCGAGTTGGCGAAGGGGCCGCCGCCGAGGGCGAGTTCGGCGCCATCGCGCAGGTCGGTGAGCCGGCCGCGCTCGCCCCGGTGGGTGCCGGTGCCATGCAGCTTCACCGGCTGGGTGTGGGCCACCTGCCGGGACAGTTCGACGGCCCGGGCGGGCCAGTTCGCCACCTGCTCGGACAGTTCCTCCAGCAGGTGCAGGGTGCCCTTGCGGCGGCGGCTCGCGACCGTGGCGGCCACGTCCCGGCGCGGGGCGACGGCCTCGGCGAGGGCGGCCCGGCCGCCCTCGTGCAGGCCGGTGGTGAGGACGCGTTCGTAGCCGGGCAGGGTGCGGTAGCCGACGAGGTCGCCGAGGTAGGGCAGCACCCAGGGGGCCGCCGTCTCCACGAACAGGTCCTCGTAGCCCTGCTGGACGCCGTCGCGGACGCGGTCGATCTGCTCGACGATCACGGCGAGCAGTGCGCGCAGCGGCTCGCCCTCCTCGGCGTCGCGCAGCCGGTGCCAGCGGGGCAGCAGGTCGGCGAGCCCGTCCGGCTCCCTGGGCACCACCGGGGCCGGCGTCTCCAACTGGGGATCCGGGGACATCACTTGACCTCCGTAAGAATCAGGGTGTCCGCGGCCCGGGGCGACAGCAGCGCGAGCTGGGCCGGGCGGATGCCGCGGAAGGCGTACACCGACCTGCCCTTGGCGAGGCGCCGGGTGTCGGTGATGTCGGGGTTGAGGCGCAGCAGTTCGGCGAGGGGGACGCCGTACCGGGCGCAGATCTCCGACAGCGTCTCGCCGTTCTCGGCGCGGACCGTGTGGATCTTCTCGTCGTACGTCGCCGGGTGCGCCGGGACGGACGCCTTGGGCGGTCCCGGCCGGGTGAGCAGCTCGGTGAGCTCCTCGGGGGTGGCGGAGGCGGGCACGCCGGTGAAGACGTCGACGTCCACGTAGTCGACGCCGGGCACGGTGTGGGCGGTGGCCAGGATTTCGGAGAGGCGGGCGGGCCGCCCCAGCTCCCGGCCCTCGAAGCCGAGCCGGTTCAGCAGGGCCTTCCGCAGTCGCGGCTCGACGTTGTGCCAGGCGTGGTCGGGGGCCACCTTCACCTTGGCCGCGATCAGCAGCAGGACCGGTTCCCGGCCGTCCACGCGGACCGGGAGGTTCGCGTCGCCGTACTCGGTCAGGGCGCCGCGCAGGGCGCGCAGGGTCTCGGAGTCGGGGGCGACGGGCACGTCGTCCGTGCCCGCCACCGTCACGTGCAGCACGCGTCGCCGCCCGTCGAAGAGTTCGCGTGCACAGGCCCGGCCGATGCCGGCGCGGGAGCGGGCGAAGTCCTCGTAGTCGGACTCGGACACCAGCCGGTCCAGGGCCGAGACGGCCAGTGGGACCGTACGGCGGGTCAGACCGGGGCCGTCGGCGTCGGCACCGCCGGTGACCGGGCGCGGGTTGGTGACCGCGGTGACGCCCAGCGGCCGGGTGAGGGGCTGGGTGACACGGTCCGCCGGGACGTTGGCCGCCTTGCCGGTGCCGAAGCGGTAACGGGCGCGGACGTTCTCGTGGCCGGAGGGCAGCCGGGCGCCGTGCACACCGTCGCCGAAGGTCACGGTCGTCCGGCCGTCGGCCGTGGCGCCGGTGATGTAGACCCGCTCGGCCGGGCCGCGTCCGGCGAGGCTGTCGACCTCGTGCCACAGCACGCCGTCGATCCGGATCTCCAGTACGGGGGTGGCACCGAGGGGGTTGTCGTCGGCCAGCCACGTCAGCGGGGACTGCCAGAGCGCGAAGGTCTGGTTGACGCGGTCCGAGTCGCCGCTGCCGATGGCCTCCTCGCGGCTCTCGCCGTGCGTGGCCTCGACGACGTTGCCGAGGATGCGGACGCTTTCGCGGCGGTAGCGGTGGGCGAGGTCAGCGGTGAGGGTGAGCCGGGTGTGGACATGGTCACCGGGGAGTCGAGGGTCGACCACCGGGTCGGCGGCCACGATCGTGACCACCTCGGTGGCGCGCACCCCGGCCGTTCCCGGTATGTCACCGCGTTCGCCCGCCACGACGAGGGTGCGGCCGGGCCGCAATCCCTCGTACAGCTCGGCGAGTTCGATCTCGTTGCCGTGCACGTCCTCGCCGAGGGGTTCGTCGGCGAGGCGCAGGGATTCGCCCGCGGCGTGCACGGTGGTGTCGCGGATGTGCGACAGCAGGACGTCGAACTCGTCCAGCCAGGGATCGGCGAGGGTGAGTTCGGTGCCGCGGCCGGTGATGCCGTAGTTGGTGTACGCGGCAGTGCGCGCCGACACCACCTGCGTGGTGACGAACTTCAGCTTCGGATCACCGGGCACCGCGCCCTCGGCTCCCTTGGCGGGCCGCTGAATCGCCACCCAGCTGCCGACGGTGATGCCCTCGTGCACGGCGTCCAGCTGGAGCGTGCGGCGGTTGACGGGCTCCGGCTTGCTGGCGATGACGACCGCGACGCCGGGCTCGGCGCTGCCCACCGTGTAGGTGAGGCTGACCTCGTGATCGCCGTGCGTGAACTGCTCACTGGCGCCCGGTCGCAGGGCGATCTGCTCGGAGGTGCCGTTGTGGACGCCGACGTGGACCAGGCCCTCGTCGTCGGGCCGGGACACGAACAGGGTGCGCTCGGGCAGGCCCGAGTGGAGGCGGGCCGTGACGCCGGGCTCCTGGGAGTCGGCGGGCCGCCGGTTGAGCCAGCTGAGGTCGCGGTCCTGGCCGGAGCGCACGGACAGCTCGACCTGGCCGGGGCCGAGCGTGAAGGTGACCGGCTGGGTGACGGGCAGGTTCTCCGCGCGCTGGTCGGAGCTGCTGCCCTCGACGTACTGGAACTCGGCCCGTACCGGGCTCCTGCCAGCGGTGTCGAACACGACCCGCATGGTCGCCAGCACCGCACCGGTCAGCGGCCAGTCGGCGGTGCGGATGACCCGGCCGCGGTCGTCCTGGACCGGCTTCAGCGGGGCCGTGGCGCCGAACGGGGCCGCGGTGACGCGCAGGGCGAGCAGTTCGCGCAGGAGCTGCGGGGCGCCGGGGGCGGAGGCCGTGCGC
>NZ_POUC01000222.1 GCF_002891435.1 Streptomyces cahuitamycinicus | reverse complement strand
CCCCCACCCCGAGCGCGGGCCCGGCCCTCGCAACCGGCAAGGACCTCGAAGCCGTCCGCAAGAAGCTCGACAAGCTCTACCGCGCCGCGGGCCGTGCCACCGACGAGTACAACGCCGCCGAGGAAAAGGCGGACGAGCAGTCCGCCGAGGTCGTCGAACTGGCCAAGAAGATCGTCAAGGGCAAGGAGAAGCTCCGGAAGCTGAAGGACCGCGCGGGCGCCGCGGCCGCCGCCCAGTACCGCGGGGGCGGGCTGCCGCCCGAGGCCCACCTGGTGCTGAGCGACGATCCGCAGGACTTCCTCGACGGCGCCGGCCGGGTCCGCGAGGGCCACCACGCGACAAAGGGCCTGCTCGGCGAAGTGACCCGCACCCAGGAGGACTTGGAGCAGTACGCCAAGGACGCCTCCGCGCAGTTGAAGAAGCTGGAGGCGGGCCGCAAGGCCAAGGCCGCCGCGCAGAAGAAGATCGAGAAGCAGATCGCGCAGGCGGAGAAGCTCGAATCCGCCCTGCGGAAGGAGGAGCAGAAGCGCCTCGCCGAGCTGGAGAAGGAGGCCGCGAACAAGGCGCAGACCGCCTGGCTCGACTCCGGCGTCCTCGACGAGGTCAGCACAGAGGCCTCCGAGCAGGGCAAGAAGGCCGTGCAGTACGCCACGGCCCAGATCGGCAAGCCGTACCAGTGGGGCGCCGAGGGCCCGAAGACCTACGACTGCTCGGGGCTGACGTCACAGGCCTGGATATCCGCCGGACGCGGCATCCCGCGCACCTCGCAGGAGCAGTGGAAGCGGCTGCGGCACATCGACATCCAGGACATGCGGCCCGGCGACCTCATCATCTACTTCGACGACGCCAGCCACGTCGCGATGTACATCGGTGACGGGGCGATGGTGCACGCGCCGCGGCCCGGGCGTACCGTGACGATCGCGGGAGCCGGGTCCATGCCCATCCTCGGCGTGGTCCGGCCGGACGCGGACAGCGGCACCAACTGATCGCCGACGGCGGCCTGAAGGCGGCACACCGGATATCGGACATCCGCGGTGACCTGGCCCACGTGACCCACTGCACGCCATACCGCGAGCAGACCGTGCGCTGACGTGACGTTCGTCATCACCGCGGCATCTCCGAGGTGTCCAACTGGGGTACATATCGCGGCATATGACACTGGCCGATGGCACAGCGGCGTGGCTCACACCATTCCAATGCGGCGCCGACACCCGCTATGGTCCCCGTCGGTGGGTCGAGGTCCCTCGCCCCACCGTGCCCTCGGGGGGAGGGAAGGAACCCAAGACGATGCCCGTACCCATACCGCGGCAGAGAGCGATCCCGGCCGTGGAGAGTGGTCAGGCGCAGGCCGCGTCCCCGCGCTGCGGCTCGGCCGAGGAGTCCGTGAAGGACGCCTCGCCGGCGGGCCGCACGCCGGACACCGCCGTGAACACCACGGACAAGGTGGAGAACAACACCGCCCACACCAACCTGACGCTGCTGCTGATCGAGGACGATCCGGCCGGTTCACCGATCGTGCCGGACATGCTCGACCAGGCGGGCAAGCCGATCCGCGTCCGCACGGCCCGCAACCTGACGGAGGCCGGGCGGCTGCTGACCGACGACGTCCACTGCATCCTGCTGGACCTGGCGCTGCCCGCGCCCGGCCACAGCGACTCCGCGGACGAGCTCGCCGTGCTCCGGCACGTGCTGGAGCTCGCGCCCCGGCACGCCGTCCTGGCGCTGACCGCGTCCGGCGACGCCGAGCGCGGTGCCGAGGCGGTGCGCGTCGGCGCCCAGGACTACCTCTTCCGCGACGAGCTGGACGGCAGGCTGCTGAGCCGGGCGATCCGCTACGCGGTGGAGCGCAAGCGTTCCGAGTCGGCCGAGCGCCGGCTCGCCGAGGGCCGGCTGCGGGCGCAGGAGAACCGCCGCCTGGAGCGCGGCCTGCTGCCGACGCCGCTGCTGGAGGGCTCCTCGCTGCGGTTCGCCGCCCGCTACCGCCCGGGCCGCTCGCGCGCGCTGCTCGGCGGCGACTTCTACGACGTCGTGCGCACGCCGGACGGCACCGTGCACGCCATGATCGGCGATGTCTGCGGGCACGGCCCGGACGAGGCCGCCCTCGGCGTGGAGCTGCGGATCGCCTGGCGCGCGCTGACCCTGGCCGGTCTGTGCGGCGACCAGCTGCTGGGCACGCTCCAGCAGGTGCTGGAGCACGAGCGGGCCGACGACGAGATCTTCGCGACCCTGTGCACGGTGGACATCGCGCCGGACGGCCGCCGGGCCGGCCTGTGCCTGGCCGGCCACCCGTCGCCGCTGCTGGCCAGCCCGGGCAAGCCGGCCCGTCTGCTGCCGTACGACAACAACGGCCCGGCCCTCGGGCTGCTGCCCGGCGCCCGCTGGCCGCGGATGCAGGTGGAGCTGGGCGCCGAGTGGAGCCTGATGCTCTACACCGACGGCCTGATCGAAGGCCACATCGGCCAGGGCCGGGAGCGGCTCGGTCAGGACGGCATGACGGAGATGGTCCGCCGCCAGTTCGCCGAGGGCCTGCGGGGCGAGCAGCTGCTGCGGGCGGCCGTCAACGAGGTGCGCGACCTCAACGGTGGCGAGCTGACGGACGACGTGGCGGTCCTGCTGCTGGACCGCGTCCCGTAGCTTCCGCCGAGAGCCGGGGCCGGATCTACCGGAACCGCCGGAGCCGGGCCCTTACCGGCCGCCGTTCCACGGGCCGTATGGGCCGTCGCTGCTGGAGCCGCGCTGGCTGCGGCCGCCGCCCGGGAGCGCCCGGATCGCGGGCCGTACGTCGACCATGTACACGATCGTCGCGATGAGGCCGATGATCGGCAGGAACGACAAAATCCCGAAGAGCAGGTTCACCACGACGGCGATCCCCAGGATGATCAGCCAGAAGGGCTTGGTCTTCTTGTCGGCCGCGCGATAGGCGTCCTCCCGGCGCACGGCGGCGTCCACCAACGCGAAGCCGCTGAAAAGGATCAGGGCCAGGCTCAGAAGCGACAAAAATCCTTGGAAGCCCTGCATCAGCACAACGTCCACCACCCGACTCGGCTCGTCCCTACGCGGTCACCGTACCCGTACAACGGGCCGGGCACCCCCAGGGTGCCCGGCCCGTTGTGGCCGCTCCGCCGTCCTACTTCGCGGGCGGGGTGGTCTTCTTCGCGGTGGTGGTCTTGCGCGCCGGGGCCTTCTTGGCGGCGGGAGCGTTCTTCGCCGGGGCGGCGGCCACCGGCTTCGCCGGCTCCTCCTTGACCTCGACCGGCTGCGGCTTCGGCTCGACGGCCACGGCCAGCTCCTCGACGCCCTCGGCGACGTCCTCGATGCTGTCGGCGGCCTCGCCGCGCCAGGTGCGCACGGCCTGCTCGCCGTGCTCGGCGACCTTCTCGTAGGTCTCACGGGCCTTGACGGCGTACTCGGCGGCCACACCGACGCCGCGCAGCGCGAAGTCCTGGGCGTTCTCGCCGAACTTCTTCAGGTCCGAGTCGATCGTGGTGCCGAGCTTCTTGATGTCGACGTCGATGGAGCCGATGAACTCCGTGACCTTGGTCTGCAGGGTCTCCTGCGTCTCCTTGACGCGGGCGGAGGCCTCCTTGGCCCGGGCGGACGCCTTCTCCTGGACGGCCTTGGGGTCGGTGTTGCGTACGGCGTCGATCCGCGCGGGGGCCTCGGAACGCAGCTGCTCCACCAGGGCCGGCACCTTCTTGGCCTGCTGAAGGGCCAGGTCGGCGGTGCCTGCGGCGAAGTAGAGCGGGGTCGGGTCGCTGAAGGTCTTGCGCAGGTCGTCGGTGATGGCCATGGTGATGGTCCTCCCGGATTCTGTCTCGCTTGAGGGTTCGGCTGAGGGTTGTGTGATCCGCGGCAGAGCGGCCGGTGCCCTGGTCCGGCTCAGCCGGCCGTCTGCTGCGGGTCGATGTCGCTGGCGTCGTTCTTCTTGGCGTTCTTGCCGGTGCTGTCGCCGGTGCTCTTGCGGCTGCGGCGCCGGGCGGGCTGAGCGCCCGCGGCCGGGCCGGGCGCCGGTATCTCGGCTCCGGCGTCGGGGGCGTCCCCGTCCGCGCTCACCGCGCCGTCCCCGGGGAGATCGGGGACGACACCGACGACGCCCGCACCGCCGGAAACACCCGCGTCATCCGAACCGTCGCCGCTCCCGAACCCGTTCTCCTTGCGGAAGGACTCGTAGATCTGCAGCAGCACCTGCTTCTGGCGCTCGTTCAGCGCCGGGTCGGCGAGGATGACGGCGCGCGTCTCCACCTCGTCCCGGTCGCGCTCGGCGTCGAGGATGCCGGCCCGGACGTACAGCGTCTCGGCGGAGATCCGCAGGGCCTTGGCGACCTGCTGCAACACCTCCGCGCTCGGCTTGCGCAGCCCGCGCTCGATCTGGCTCAGATACGGATTGGACACCCCGGCGGCATCGGCGAGCTGCCGGAGCGACAGCTGCGCTGTGCGCCGCTGTTCGCGCAGATAGTCACCGAGATTGCCGACGTTGAGCGATGCCATGCCTTCACAGTGCAGCACCTCGCTAACTATTGCAAGCACCCGCTTGCAAAAGTGCGCCACACCACCTGCCGGCCCGTCTGAAACCGAGCACGACAGGTGTCGTCTGAGCGCGACATCTGTCGTGCACGGCCTCTGGACGATCGAGACCGAAGGCGGGGCCAGGTCCGGCGGCGGTCCTGCACCTTCCGTTTTCTACACCTGATACGGATGCGCCACTGGGAGCTTCGGCGCCGGAGGCCGCTGGCGCGTTCCCTCGGTCGATCGTCCTGACCGAATGAGGTCGGTGTCGTGGTCGATGACGATGACGGTGGCGCCGGTGTCCAGGAGCCGGTCGACCTCGGCGATGGTGCGGCCCTCAAGGAGGCTGGTCAAGGGTTCGGTTTGGAGTCACGGCACCCTACGGTAGGGACGCTTCACAGGCCGATGTCGGTGAGCCACTGGCCGATGGCACGAGGAGTGATACCGAGGAGCTTCTGCGCGGAGTTCTCGGGCGCGATCGAGCGGTCGGAGAGCGTGCTCATGGCCTCGTAGAGGCCGGCGACGTCGGCGGCGGCACCCTCACCGATCACCGGCGCAACGGAGACCCGCATCTGCTCGGGGGTGATCGGCTCGAAGACCACGTCCTTGCCGAAATGGGCGCCGAACGCCCCGGCCAGGTCGGCCCCGGTGAGCGCCGGATACTGGCCGACGGAGACCGCGCCGGTGATGTCCGGGCGGTCGAACAAGGCCAGGGCGACATCGGCGATGTCCAGGTGGGAGGCCCAGGAGACGGGGAAGTCCGAGCGGATCGGATAGGGCAGCGCACCCCGCACGCGGACCGTGTCGATGACGTACGGCATGAGCAGGTTCTCCAGATACAGCGTGGGCTCGATCACCGCGTACGACACGCCGGAGTCCGCCAGGCCGTCAGCCAGCACCGCGGCGGCGCCCCCGACTGCGGGGTCGATCGGGGCGCCGCTGGTGGAGAACACCACCCGGCCGGGGCGAGCCGCGGCGACAGCGGTAACGATGTTGCGCGCGTAGGCGAGGCGGTCCGCTTCGGAGACCACCGGCAGGTGGACGAACACCCCGTCGGCACTCCGGTACGCCTCGGTCAGTGCCTCGACGGAGCCGTAGCCGGCGGCCATCACACGCGCGCCCTCCACGACGGTGTCCGGGTTGCGGGTCAGAGCGGTCACGGACTTGCCCGCGGCGACGAGAGCAGCAACGACAGGGGCACCTTGGGCGCCGGTGGCGCCGTGAATCACATAGGTCATGAACTAATAGTGCATATGATGCACCGGTTACATCAACTGCACTAATGGAGTTATCGTTAAGAACATGACCGAGCCTGAACCCTGTCTGCCCGAGTGCGGTGTCGCCCGCTTCCTCACCCTCCTCAACGGGCCGTGGGCCACGCTGATCGTGCGCGAACTGCTGCACGGACCGCTGCGCTTCAATCAGCTGCGTGAGGCCCTGCCCGGCATCAGCCCGCACACCCTGACCAGCCGGCTTCGCCAGTTCGAGCGGCACGGCATCGTCACCCGCACCACCTACGCGGAGATCCCGCCCCGCGTCGTGTACGAGCTCACCCCGCTCGGCCAAGGGTTGCGCGACGTCCTGGAGGCTATGGGTGACTGGGCCCTGGCGGTGCCGGACCCCGGGACAGGCGCGACCGCTTGACCTATCCCTACAGCCGACTGCGGCACCGGTTCGCGAAGGGGTGCCGCGGCCCGGGTCGTCGGTACGGCGGCCACGGCCGGCGGATCCGGCACGCGCCGGACTACTTCGTCCGCCGCCGGGACGGCACGGCCGTGGTGGTGGACGTGCGTCCGGACGAGCGGATCAAGTCTGGGGACACGGCGAAGTTCTCAGCAACCCCGAGGCCGTGGCCACGCTCATCGCCGACCGGGACGCCCCACCTTCCTCGCCCCACTCAGCTCTGAACCTCCCTGGTCAACGGCCACCTCCGGGCGATCAGTTCAGCAGGGCGGCCGTGAACATCTCGCGGTGCTCCGCCAGCCAGGTCTGCATGCGGTCCCAGCGTTCCCATCCACCGCGCTCAGCCAGCGCCTGGAGATAGACGGGGTCGCCGTCAGCCACGCGGCGGGCGACGAAGGCCCGGCAGACCTCGGTGGCCTGCTCGATGACGCCGACCAACTCGGCGCGGTCCCGCGACGAAAGGCCGTAGCTGTCGGCAAGGATCCGCAGCCGCGCGGGCGCATCCAGCCCGGAGGGGTAGAAGGCGGCTGCGGATGCGGGATCGACCAGGGGCACCCAGTAGCGGGCGGTCATGGCGACGTCCCAGAGGGGACGCCCCGGAGCTGCCAGATCGAAATCGATCAGGGCAGCGGCACGGCCGTCGCGAAAGACGACGTTGTCCGGGCACACGTCGTTGTGACACAGCATCGTTCCCCCTTCCGGGTCGGCCAGGTCCACGGGCCACTCGGCACGGGTGTCGACCTCGACGGTCGCGCTGGTCTCATGCAGGCGCCGCAGCAGGCTCCCCACTGATTCCAGGGCGGTCTTCGTCATCACCCAGTCCGCGAACGGCGGCAGAGCCACGTCTCCGGGGATGAAGGTGAGCTGTTCACGGCCGTCCTCGGTGAGACCGACAGGGGTCGGCGCTGCGTCGAAGCCGTGCTCCTTCAGGGCAAGGAGGTACGCATGCAGGGCGCGAGCGTTGCGCGGCGCCGGGCGCTCCACCAGCGCATCACGGCGGATGACCGCCCCTGCGTTCACCATGCCGCCGACCAGCGCATCGCCCTCAGCCGTCATGACGATCACGCTACCGCCACATCGATCCCACGCGAGCCAGGCCCCGAGTGTCCGTTCCCAGTGCTTGTGAGGGTTTCCCGCTGGATCTGCTCGGCGAAGTGATCGAGTCCCGATCAATCTGCGTGGCAAGGCTTCCGTGAGTCGGCCTACGGGCGTCGCGCGACGAAGACGAACTCCTTGCCCGGTCTGTCGGGCGCGTCGCGAACGTCCTCCACCTCATACCCCTGTGCGATCAGCTCCGTCTCGACCTCCTGCCGCTCACGGAAGCGCAAGGTGGAGTCCGACGTGAGCACCTGCCCGTCAGCAGCGAACACGTAGGTCCAGCGGAACGTCACCAGCGGCTCCCTCACCTCGATCACCTGGACCCAGCTTTCGACCGCGCCGGCATCCGGGATCTCCGTCACGCGATATGAGGCTTCGCGGTTCCACTCCTCCCAGGCGCGTCTGGCTGGGTCGCGGGTCTCCAACACCAGACGGCCGCCGGGCTGTAGTGCTTGGTATGCGCCGCGCAAGGTCTCGCGCCATGCCTGCGGACCGAGGATCTGCTGGGCGGCGTTCGCGGTCATGGTTGCCAGGTCGACCCTCAACGGCGGGAGTGCCGTGGCATCGCCACAGGTCCAGCGCACTCGCTCGCTGCCCGGCTTGGCTCGGGCCACGTCGATGGACGCCTGGGCGGGATCGACGCCGACGACTTCGATTCCGCGCTCAGCCAAAAGAAGCGCGAACACACCTGTTCCACAGCCGATGTCCAGCACCTGACGTGCCCCGAACTCCTCCGCCATCTGGACGTACGCGTCGAGATCACTGCGATCGGGGTCGAGTGGGTCATAGATCGCGGCGAGCCGTGGATGCCCGAAGCACTCGTCAGCCATGCGACCGAACATATGGGGAAGCCGATTCACCTACCCAATCAATTTCCGCGGCTGCCAGCGGTCGACTGTTCTTGGCGCATCGGTGCTGCCGGCTCGGCCCGGATGGGTGCTGAGGCGGGGATCCGGTGTACTCGCGCGTCCACGACGGCCGAGGATGCTAGAGATTTGGGCGAACCGAACAGCTGACCCCTCCTTCCCCTGGCGACCGAGCCGTTCGCTCAGCCCCCGGCGATGCAGAAGGGATGCCCCGCCGGATCCGTGAGCACCCGCCACCTGCCCGGGTTCGGCTGATGCTCCGGCCTGCCCGCACCCAACTCCGTCAGGCGCGCCTCGGCCTCGTCCAGGTCCTCGACCGTGAAGCAGCAGTGCAGCTGCTGCGGAACCTCCTGGTCGGGCCAGCTCGGAGCCCGGTGGCCGTCGACCCGCTGGAAGCCGAGCAGGACTCCGCCCTCGCTGCTCAGCGCCGCGAAGTCGGCGTCCGACTTCGGATGCGGTTCCAGCCCGGTGGCCCGTTGGTAGAACTCCGCGAGGGCGAGCGGATCCGCGCAGTCCAGGGTTATCGCGCTCGACTTCATCCGGCCAGCACCTCCTGACAGTCCGTCCAGGCCGGTTGGCTCAGCAGGGGGCGGATGCGGGTGAAGAGGCTGAGGAGTTCGGGGCCCCACTGGGCGCGGAAAGCGGGGTCGAGGCGGGCGAGGTCGGTCTCGTTGGCGGCGGACAGCTCGGCGAAGTCGCGCCGCCACTGCGGCTCCAGAACATGGCTCAGGCCGGTGAAGCGGTCATGAAAAGGCCCGTCGGCATCCGCGAGCGTCGGATAGGTGGCCCGGCGATCGCACGAGGCGTACAGGTACACCAAGGCCTCTGCCTCGGCGCCGATCGCCGCTGCCAGTTCGCCACGGCGGTCCAGGGGCAGCAGGGCTTCAGGGAAACCGTCGGTTCCGTAGAACGCGTGGCACAGGCCCGCGAGTTGGAGGGCCGGGCGGGCGCCCCACGAGGCGAGTTGTCGCTGGACCCGCGTGAGGTGGGCGAGGAGCGTGCCGCCCGGATGGGCGATGTCCGCCGCGCCGAGCCCGCGCAGGAGCGCGACGGCCGGTCCTGAGTCGGGAGGGGAGACAGGCACAGGGGCAGTCCTTCCAGCAGTGGTCGGGGGTCGGAGTCGGCAACCATCAAATCGGTGGACGGACCGCGTCGGCCATCGATTTGATCTGTGTCGTGACGACTCCGCAGCAAGCCCTGGTCCGGTCGGCCGCCCGCAACAACGCCGAGTGGTGTGCGGTGATGTGCCGGGCACACGAGGTGGACAGTGGGTTCGGGAGGGAGGCCTGGGCCGCTGCCCGACGTACGCCTTTGTACTACCCCGACGCCGTGACGCTGGAGCCGGGCGCCGACCCGGAGGCGCTCGTGGCGCGGATCGACACGGTCTCGCCCGGGGCCTCGGTGAAGGACAGTTTCGCCGACCTCGATCTGACCGGGGCGGGGTTCCGGGTGCTGTTCGGGGCGGAGTGGATTCATCGTGCGGCTGGTCTGCCCGTGGCCGCGCCGGACCTCGCGTGGGATGTCGTGAGTGATCCGGGAGCGCTGCGTGACTGGGCTCTGGCCTGGGACGACGGTGGCGGCAACGCGGACCTGTTCGGGCCGGGGCTGCTCGACGCCCCGGAGACGTTCGTGCTCGCCGGGCGGTCCGCCGACGGGCGGGTTGCCGTGGGAGCGGTGGCCGGACGGAGCAGTCACGTGGTCGGTGTGTCCAACGTCTTCGGACCGCCCGACGTGGCCTGGCCCCTCGTCCTGCACACGGTCGGCCGGCTCTTCCCCGCCCTGCCCGTCGTGGGCTACGAGGGGGGAGACGACCTGGCGGCCGCCCTCCGCCACGGCTTCGAGCCCGTCGGACCGCTCCGGGTGTGGATGCACGAGCGGTCCGCCTGAGCCCTGTCGGCGTCAGTCCGGCTTGTACGCCAGGAACGTGCCCACCTGCCTCTTCGTCCCTCCCTCCGGTTCCTGCACCACCCGCGTCGTGACCACCAGGCCCGCCCGGTGGAGGAGGTCGGCGATGCGGTCCGGGGGGAGCAGGTACGACGCGTAGGACACCGGGTGGTCACCGTAGGCGTGGGTCGGGCGGAGGCGCTCGTCGTTGCCGACGTGGCCGGCCAGCATCAGCCGCCCGCCGGGCGCGAGGGTGCGGTGGAACTCGGAGAACACGGTCGGCAGCCACTGCGGCGGGGTGTGATGGGTGGCGTAGTACGCCAGGATGCCGCCGAGTTCGCCGTCGGTGATGTCCAGCGCGGTCATCGAGCCGACGGAGAAGCGGAGTTCCGGGTACGCCGCGCGGGCCAGTTCGATCATCCTCGGCGACACGTCCACGCCGAACGCCGGCACCCCGAGGGCGGCCAGATGTGCCGTCACCTTGCCGGGGCCGCAGCCCAGGTCCGCGACCGGCCCGGGGTGCGGGGGCCGTACGAGGTCGGCGAACGCGGCCAGCATCGCGCGGGACACCGGGTCCAGGTCGGCCGGTTCCTTGACGCGCCGGGCGTAGTCGGCGGCGACGGCGTCGTAGGACTCGCGGACCGCGGTGAGGTGGGAGGGCTCGGTCATGCCACGAACCTAGGGCCTGGCGTTTGGATCACGCCGCAGACGCGGGGTCTGGTGCGCACATCTGCCGCGTTGTCGTCGGTTGCCGACTCCCCCACGCTCGGCTGCGCTCGCGCGGGAGGGACCCCCATCGCGTCGACGCCTTCCTCCGCCTTGCAGCTGCACGCACCAGACCCCGCTCACCGGCGCTGAACAGCACCGTCGATTTCCTGCGGACTGATCCAAACGACAGACCCTAGGCGAGCGGTGACACGACCCGTACTCCGACGCCGGTACGCCGGTCTACTCCCGCCGTGAGACGACCTCGCGGCCCCCATTCGGCACCGTGTCCGGTGTGGACACACATACCGGACAGAAGCCGAGCAAGCCGAACAAGCAGATTTCGAGCCCGCCGCCGAGACTCGGCCGCCCGGCCCGCCGGGCCGCTCTCGTCGTGCACGTCACCGCCTCCGCCTGCTGGCTCGGACTCACGCTCGGGCTGCTCGCGCTCGGGATCACCGCCGCCACCACCGGATCCGCGCGGACCGTCGAGGCCTCCGTGCGGGCCATGAAACTCTTCGCCGACTGGCTCCTGCTGCCCGTCGCGTTCCTCACCCTCGTCAGCGGCCTGCTGCTGTCGCTCGGCACGAAGTGGGGCCTGGCCCGGTACCGCTGGGTGTACACGAAGTTCTGGCTGACCCTCGCCACGACCACCGCCACGGTGTTCGCACTGCGCCCCGGGGTGGACTCCGCGGTCACCGCCGTCGCCGCGGGCGTGCCGCTGCCGGACGCCGGTGACGTGCTGTTCGGGCCGGTCGTGTCGCTGTCCGCGTACGTCTTCATGACGGTGATCTCCGTCCTGAAGCCCTGGGGGAAGACCCGACGGGGCAAGGCCGTGAAGCCATGACGGCCGGCTTCGAGCAGACCACCCGCGCGGTCCGGCCCGTCACCCCGGAGTCCGGGGGCAGTTTCAGCCGCGGCGCCCCGGACACCGAAAGGATCGGGGCCCGGATCCTCGACGCCCTCGACACGCTGCCGCGGAACCGGCCCGCGGCCCCTACCGATCCCCGAGGCTGACACCCATGCACACCGAGCACGACTGGATCACCACCACCCTCACGGCGGACCTGCTGCGCGGCGCCCTCGACGTGGAGCGCACCGAGCACGGTCTGCTCCCCCACCGGCTCCCCGCCCGGGCCCGCGCGCAGAACACCAACGCGCAGCTGGCGATGGCCGAGGCCCAACCCTCCGGCGTCCGCCTGGTCTTCCGTACCGCCGCGACGGCGGTCGAACTGGACACGCTGCGCACCAAGCGCGACTACACCGGCTTCCCGCCGCGCCCGGACGGCCTGTACGACCTGCTCGTCGACGGCGTCCCAGCCGGCCGGGCCGAAGGGACCGGCGGCAACGTCCTCACCGTCGACCTGGCCACCTGGGCGGGCGAGGTCACGCCCGGCCCGGTCGGCACCGTCCGCTTCACGGGCCTGCCCGCACGGGAGAAGGACGTCGAGATCTGGCTGCCGCACAACGAGACCACCGAGCTGGTCGCCCTGCGCACGGACGCGCCCGTCACCCCAGCGGCGGACCGGGGCCGCCGGGTGTGGCTGCACCACGGCAGCTCGATCAGCCACGGCTCGGACGCCGCGAGCCCCACGGCCATCTGGCCGGCGATCGCCGCGCTGCGTGGAGGTGTGGAGCTGGTCAACCTCGGCTTCGGCGGCAGCGCGATGCTCGACCCGTTCACCGCGCGAGCCATGCGGGATGCCCCGGCCGATCTGATCAGCGTCAAGACGGGCATCAACATCGTCAACGCGGACGCGATGCGGCTGCGCGCCTTCGGCCCGGCCGTGCACGGCTTCCTCGACACGATCCGCGACGGGCACCCGGACACCCCGCTGCTGCTCGTCTCCCCGATCCACTGCGCCATCCACGAGGACACACCCGGCCCCACCGCCCCGGACAGCGAAGAGATCGGCAAGGGCCGTCTGACCTTCGCCGCCATGGGCGACCCGGCGGAGACACCCGCCGGCAAGCTCACCCTGACCGTCATCCGCGAGGAACTGGCCCGGATCGTCGAACAGCGCGCCGCCGACGACCCGAACCTCCACTACCTCGACGGCCTCGCCCTCTACGGCCCGAAGGACGCCGCCGCCCACCCCCTGCC
>NZ_POUC01000221.1 GCF_002891435.1 Streptomyces cahuitamycinicus | reverse complement strand
AGATGTGTATCAGAGACAGGGCCTGGGCAAAGCCGAAGCCCCCACCCCGGCCAGGTTCCAGACCGGTGAAACCGCCGAGGAGCGCAACGCCCGCCTCGCCACCTACGTGGCCGTGGGCGCGGTGGTCCTCGTCGCGGGGATGAGCGGCACGGCGGTGGCGCTCCGGGACGCGCGGCGCAGGCATAAGCGACGGGGGGAGGGCGGATCATGGACGCGCTGGCCGAACTGAACGTCCTCGGCCTCATCCTGTCCGCCGTGCTGCTGGCCATGGCCTGCGTCAAGGCGGACCGCGTCCGCGCCTGGCGCGCCGGCATCAACCCGTCGGCCGAAGAACTGCCCGACGCCGCCTTCGTAGCCGCCCGCGTCGTGTTCGTCGCCCTGGCCGGCGTCGGCATCTACCTGTGTGTGCAGGGCTTCAACGTCTCCGATGACACGACCTGGGACGACGCCGAGTTGACGACTGCCGTGCAGGGCGCCACGGACGCCTTGGACGGCAGTTCCGGCTTCGGCGACATCTACGCCGAGGACGACGACACCGGCTGGATCGACGAATACGCGACAAAAATCGAGCAGAAGGTCGTCGAGCACGGTGGCGGCGACGCCCCGCAGTACGGCGTGACAGCGACGCCCGCCGACTCGAACTCGGCCTCCGAGGCGCGTTACACGGTCACCGGCGGCGACTCGGCCTTCTGCATGCAGGCCACCCGCACCCGGTCGAAGGACGGGGACTATGAGCCGCCGGGAATCGGCGGAGGTCAAGGGACGGTGACGGTCCCTGCGTACGACTTCGCGGTGACCACGCGTGAGGGCGGGTGCTGACCTCGTGGGGCGGCCCGATTCCGTCCATCTTGTAACTCGCATACCACGAAGTTCAGTTGGTTGCGTCTCACACGTTGACTACAGTGGTTGATCGAGTGTGCCGATCGGGTCATCACCTGTGCACCGCTCAATGACTTACAAACGGGGAACGGGGAGGGAAGGCATGCTGCCTGCGGAGGGTTTCAAGGTCGGCTTGGAGGCGCTGGGAACCTTCAAGAAGCGTGTCGATGCCGTGCTCTCCACGTTCGAGGGCTCACCCGGCAGCCCTCAGAAGATCGCGGCGCACGCCCTCTCCCAGGCCTCCTTCAGCGGCTCGGGCGGCTTCGCCGAGGCCAAGGGCCTCCACAGCCAGTACGAGCGCGTCCACGAACGTCTCACCGCACTCTCCAAGAACCTGGGCCTTCAGATCGAGGCGATGCAGATCGCCGTCATGGGCGCGGGCGGAAACTTCAGCAACATCGACGAGGAGGAGCGGCGGCGGTTCTGGGCGATCACGGCGGACATCGGCCGTCAGCAGCTTGAAGCGAAGCAGGAGAGGGAAGCGGCGGAGGCGGCGAAGCAGGGCGCGTCCGCGCCGAAGGACACCGACGAGCGGACGGTCACCTACTAGTGAGCGACAAGCAGAAGCCCCAGGAATCGCACCAGGCGGAGAAGGAGCAGGCCGCGGCGCAGGTCAGCGCCATCGACATGGTGAATGGTGCGACGGGGATCGCCCAGTTCCTCCCCTTCGGCTGGAACGTCCCCCGTGTCTTCGGCAAGACGAACTTCGAGGGCCACGAACTGAACGCCATGATCGACATGGTCGAGTCCGCGAAACCGGAGGACTTGGAACTGGCGGGCACTGCCCTGCTGAACGCCCAGACCGCCATCGAAGAGGCAGCCGAGGAACTCGAAGGCCACATCACCCGGGTCGACTGGGAGGGCGAGTCGGGCGAGGCATTCCGCAAGTGGGGCGCCAATCTCGTCATCCACGCGCGCAAACTCGCCGCCTTCGCCGACGCCGCCGGCACCCAGGTCACGGCAGCGGCCACGGGCCTCGCCTCCGTCCGCAGCGCCATGCCGCCGCGCGACACCCGAGAGGACCCCAAGGCGGTCGCGGACATTCCGACGCCCAAGCAGATCGAAAGCAACGCGGAGTACGCGGCTGCGGTCAAGGCCGAGAAGGACCGCCAAGAGGCGATCAACCAGATGAACCGGCTGGCGTCCTTCTACGCGGTGTCGGAAGAAATCATGGCGGCGCAGGAGCCGCCGACGTTCGAGCCTATGCCGGATGTGGGGGTGCCTAAGCCGGATCCGAGCTATGGGTTCAGAATCGAAGGAGGGCAAGGCACTGGGGGGCTAGGGTCCGCGCACCAGTCCCTGGTGGCTGCACATGACTCCTCGAGTACGACGACGGGGCACGCGCGGTCCGGAGACCCTACGCCGCCGCTCAAGCAAGTGGACGCCCCGACCGTTTCCTCGGATGCGAACATTGGCACAAAGATCGACAGCGTGGGCACCCTGCCGTCGCAGGAAACCACGAGGCCGTCGACCAATGCGGCGCCGACGATGACTGGTCCGAGTGGCGGCAACGGTGGGACAACCTCTCCCCTTCCCTCCGGTACGGTTCCTCCCGCCCTCAGCAGGCAGGCAGGCCGCGCCTCAGACTTCGCCGGAGCGAACCGCAACAGGGCCCCGATCTCGACTCAGGGTCGTACAGGCACTTCGAGCGGCACCATCGGCGGTCGCGGCACCATCGGCCCGATGGGGCACGCCCCCACCACGGGGCAGTCAGGTGCTAGAGGTGGCAGCGCTTCCCCGATGGGCCGAGGCGTCTCCGGCGGAATGCCACGCACCGTCGGAGGACCAGCGAGCGACCGCGCGGGCGGTGCGAGTTCCACAGGTGCGGCGCGCGGTAATGGTGTTGTCGGAGGAAGGCCCGCCACGGGTCCTCAAGGGGCGACCGGTTCCAAGGTCCCGCGCGGTACGGTCGTCGGCGCCGGCGGCAACACGGGCTCCCGTGCTCCCGTCGGGCAGATCGGCCAGCGCGGAGTGATCGGGGCGCCGAACTCCACCCCTGGCGCTCGTCCGGGCCAGACTGCCCGCCCTGCCGCAGGCAATCCCGACGGCGTCGTCGGTACACCCAAGGGGCAAGCCCCGGCAGCGAGGAGCGGTGGGCCAGCCGGAGGTGGCGCAGGCGCCCCGCACGGCCGGTCGGGGAATCGACGAAACACGAACCGCAAAGACCGTGAGGGTAAGACTCATCCGGACACCCCACGACGCAACACGCCACCAGTGACTGACTGATAACAGCGAGGATCTCCAGAGGCATGACAAGGACCAGCCCACGTGGCGGATTGACTGCGTTCTTCGCAGGACGTGCCGGAGGACGGGTGTCCACCGCATGCGCGGCACTCGGTGCTTTCGCAATCATGTCCTCGGGGCTGGCTCCGAGTGCGGTCGCCGCAGACATTCAGTCGAAGCAGTGGTACTTGGACGCGATGCACGCCGAAGCCATGTGGAAGATCAGCACAGGCAAAGGAGTCAAAGTTGCCGTGCTTGACACCGGCGTGAATCCGGATACACCTTCCCTGAAGGACCAGGTACTCGCAGATGAGGTGCCGAAGGGGGTCTCGTACAAGGCCACCGAAGACTACAACGGCCACGGCACCAGCATGGCGGAGTTGATTGCCGGTACCGGCGCCGGAGGTGGGCTGCAGGGCTTGGCCCCCGGCGCGAGAATCGTCCCCTATCGAGTGCTCTCCAAAGGCTTGAGCAGCACCGTCAAGAAAGAAACACCTGCTGTCGCCGATGCGATCAAGGCTGCGGCTGACAGTGATGCTCAAATCATCAGCATGTCCATCGGCAGTGACATCATCGACCCGGATGTGGAGAAGGTCGTCAAATATGCCCACTCCAAGGGAAAGCTGATGTTCGCCGCTACCGGAAATGATGCTGAATCCAAAAACTTCATTGACTATCCAGCCGCCTATCCCTACGTAGTGGGGGTGGCTGCCGCGGACGACAAGGGGAACGTGGGCGGCTTCTCGGAACACGGAAGCTATGTTGACCTGGCTGCTCCAGGTCTCAACGTGCCCTATTGGTGCGACGCGACATTCCGCTCGTATTGCGACGGCGGCGATGGAACGAGTACGGCAACGGCCATCGCCTCCGCCTCAGCTGCCCTCATCTGGTCCGCCCACCCCGACTGGACGGCCAACCAGGTCCTGCGCACCATGATTGATACAGCTGGCCGCACCTGGGCGAAGGGCGAGCGGAGCAACTACGTCGGCTACGGTGCCGTCCGCCCCCGCAAGGTGCTGGAGAACAGCGACATCAACCCGGGGTCGGCCGCCACCGACCCCCTCAGCTTCGAGAACGGAACCGGCGTCACGGGCGTCACCCCCTCCCCCTCCGCTCCCGCATCAACCTCGTCACAGGCCCCCAAGAACCCTTCTGGCGGCCAGACTTCGGCGGCAGGATCGACCTCGGAGTCGTCCGGCAACACCACGATGTGGGTCGCTTTCGGAGCCGCAGGGGCGGCCGTGCTGATCGGGGGCAGCGCCTTCGCGGTGATCCGCTCGCGGCGAAAGACATGACGACTCACGCACGTCAACCGGTCACACAGGACCTCTCCGACGCAGTGACGCGCTCGGAAATGAACCACAGCTCTTACGAAGGGGAGTGCCGAAATGGTCGACCGCAAGCTTAATGAAGGCGACGTACAGAGGCTTCAGACCGAGGTTGTCGATCGATACGACAACATCAGGGGATCGCTCGCGAAACTGCAGAGCACGATCGACATGATCGAGAAGGCCTGGAGGGGGCAGGGCGCCCAGGCGTTCAACACGAAGCAGACGGAAATCAACCAGCACATGGTCGCGATCGGCAAGATGCTCGACGACTTCCTCGAGGGCATCAACCTGAACAAGACCGACAAGCGCAACCTCGAAGACCAGATCGAAGCCGATCTCAAGCAGATCGCGGTCGACGATCTCGGTGGAAAGACTTCGGCGCTCAACAGCTACTGACGCTACTGACGAGCCATCGGCGGCAGTGAGCCGCACCGCGGTCCGGGCGGCGCAGTCCGGTCGAAATTCTGCACAGAAACGAGGGAACATGTCCGGAGCACACTACGACGAACTCGCCGTCACCTACGGCACCATGGATGCGCTCGCCACGGAGCTCGGCAATCAGGCAAAGAAGCTCGAGGAGGACCTCGAGGCCCTGAAGCAGGCCGTGCTCAACGTGTCCGCGGGCTGGGGCGGCGAGGCGTACGAGGAGTTCCAGAAGAAGTCCAAGCAGTGGGACACCCACGCACGGGGCATCCACCAGGCGCTGGTCAACATCTCACAGCGAGTCAGCACCGCCGGCGGTGACTACCGAGGCGGCGACCTGAAGGGCGCCAGCTACTTCCAGTAGGAGCGCACAGTCTGCAAAACCAGGGTGGGCACGCACGGGAGGTGCCCACCCTGCATAGCATCAAAGCAGCCAAGGCTACTCCCTGTTGGGTGAAAGGGAGAGTGGTGCGCCAGCGCAGTGTCGTGCGGCTCCGGATGAGTCGTCGCCGCCGAGGCGGCGGAGCGCCTGGACCAAGCAGTGGCCAGTATTGTCAGGTGGTCGGCAACCCTGTTTGAGTCGACGCTGGCGGTGCGCAGCTGCATCGCCAAGCACACGTGCGTGTTTGCACACGACGTGGCCAGCGGGTGGAACCCGAAGCTCTTCTTCCAAGGCGTTTCGTTCACCGGTTCCCGCCGGGGCGTCCCATCAGCGGTGCGCCGAGCAGACCTACCAAGTAGGCTTTCGGCGTCTTCTCGTCCTGATCAGCTGGTACGGAGTCCACGATGCCCAAAGCTCGCTCGTCCGCAGCAACATGGAGTCTCTCGGCCGTAGCCGCCTGCACGTTGCTCGCAGGGTGCTCGGCATCGGTGCATGCCGGAAAGTCCACCACGCCGCAAATGTCTGCGGACAAACTGGCCACCATCGTCGCCGAAAAGCTCGCCGCAACAACGGGTAAGCCCAAGCCGGACATCACCTGCCCCGAGAACCTTGCTGCCAAGGTCGGTACGACCACCCGGTGCAAGCTCACAGCAAAGGACGGCAGCACCTTGGGCGTGACTGTCAAGGTGACGTCCGTCGAGGGAGACCAGATCAACTTCGACATTAAGGCCGACGAAACGGCTTCGTCGGCGGCGAATTGACGAGCTTGTCCTTCACCGGCCCAAATGCGCTTTGTGCGGAGCTATGCCGAACTTCACAATCCGTGGCTGCGGGGATCTGGGCAGGGGCAGGAGTCGGTTGCCGAGGCGAGATGGCTTTCGGATGAGCTCTGGCCGTGCGGTGTTGGTTGTGATCGGCGGAGCAGTGTCCGTTTTCGTCGTAGTCTGCAGGGTCAAATCGCGTCCGCTTTGACTGTCCGCTCAACGGTTATCGATTGGATGTATTAAGCCGCTCGTTCAGACCTGAGAGCGGCGCCAAGCATCGGCGGTGAAGCGGTAAGGTGCTCATGTAGCTTGCGTGATGTACCCAGTGGTGTGAAGCCTAGAGTGCGCGAATGTGACGGGGGATTGTTTTATGGGATCCGGAGCCGGTGGCGAACAAACACTCGCGAGCTCGCCGAGCGACAAGAAGCGCGCGGCGAAGTACCTGGAAGAGGAACTGCTGCCGGATACACAGGCTGCTGCCCGCATCGCGGAGGGCGGTGGAGCGGTGCAGCCGCTTTACGTCGCCCAGGCGCCCCCAACCAGCCTCCTGATCAAGCCGGACACCGGACTGAAAGGGTTCTCCGGCTGGGCCTTGGAGCACGGTCTCTCCGATGTGCTGACCGTCTGGCACGGCCAGGCGAACCGGCTGATGGGGCGGTTGCGGCAGGAGATGAACGGGCTGCACGGCACGAAAAACATCCTTCAGAGCCAGGACACGGCCGTCGGCGCGCAGGTGGCCGGGGTACGGCTTCCAAGCAGCTTCGACGGAATGTGACAGGGCCAGCAATGGCGCTGAACTACCACGACGTGATGACAATCGATCTGTCTCCGCTCGCGGACGTGTCCAAGGCGTGGAAGAGGATGAGCGATCGCTTTGGTGAGCTGAAGACCGACTATGAGAAGCATGTGCAGAGTGTTCTTGGCAATGGGAATTGGCAGGGGCTCGCGTATGGCGCGCAGCAGCACTACGCCTCGGCCACTGCTTTCGAGTTCGGAGCAGCCCAGGCAGAGGCGCTGGCCATCGCCAGTCTTCTTACGGATGCACACACCGAGCTGACCCGCCTGCAGAATGCGGTCAGGGACCTTGTGCAAGACGCGGAGAAGAAGGACTACAAGGTCGACAGCTCCGGCAGGGCGACCTATGTCGGGTACGACAACCTCACCGAACAGGCGAAGTACGCCCTCCATCACGACCCGGACTACCCCGTGCTGTTGGCCGATGCCCGTGAGAAGGCACAGGACTGGACTGACGACATCGCCAAGGCGGTCAAGGCCATCGACGAGGCTGACCAGAGCGTCAAACGCGCACTAGCCCGCGCGACGAGCGATGGTTCAGCGGACGGCATCGGATTTGGCGGATTTAACGCGCATGCAGAAGGTGACCTGGCGAAGGCAGGTAAACCGGACCCCAAGACAAAACCCGACGGATGGGTCTCCGAAGGCGAGTCCGAAGCCTCCGGCCCCGGCGTCGGAACATCGGTCACCGGGCCCGATACGGGGGCCGGCAAGTTGAGTGAGGCCGAGGCGCATGCCGACCTGGGCCGCGCGAGCGCGGAGGGCTCACTCGCCAACGGGCCGATGAAGCTCGCCGGGGAGGCCGAAGCCTATGCGGGCGCTAAAGTCTCCGCGGCCGGCGGCATCACCAATGAGGGCATCCAGGGCGAAGCAGGCGCCTTCGCCGGTGGCGAAGCCTCTGCCAAGGGACGCACCGACCTCGGCCCCGTCGGCGTGTATGGACGGGCGGAAAGCATGGTCGGCGCAGAGGCCGGTGCCAACGCGGGAGCTGGTCGCGATGGCGTGCAGTTGGGCGGCGAGGCGTTCGCGGGTGCGAAGGCCGGTGCCTTCGGGGGTGTGGACATCGGGGGAATCGGAGTGGGCGCCACAGCCGAGGGTTGGGCTGGGCCTGGTGCTGAGGCAACGCTGAACTTTCACAAGGACGCGAACGGCACATGGCGCTGGGTCCCCCAAGTGGGTCTCTCTCCAGGTGTCGGTGGGGCCCTGGGCTTTGAGGTCACCGCCGATCCGGGGAAGATCGCCAATACTGCCGGCGATGCGGCCGACGCCGTGGGCGATGCCGTCGGATGGGTCGCTGACGGGATCGGTGGTCTGTTCTGATGCACGCCCTCGCAGACCCACTGCCGCAGTAAGGATGGCCTGATATGCCCACGGCTCTGCCCGTACCGATTCAGTTCGAACTGCCGGAAGGCTGGCGTGCCGCACCGCCGGATGCAGTCGGCGCCCCGGAGGCCTCTTTCGTCGCACTGCACCCGCAACCGGATGCCCGATTCACCGCGAATATCGCGATCGATGGTGAGTACCGCCCGGACGCAGCGAGGCTGTCTGCGATCGCCCACGAGTCGGTGGAGCGCTTGAGCCAGGCCGTCATGTCGGTCAAAGTCACTGGCCACCGTGAGATCGGCTCAGCGGACGCACCCGGCTTCACGCAGACGCTGGCGGTGTCGGCCATTGTCGGGGGTGTGGCCCGCGACCTCGTGCAGTCGCAGGTGTACCTATCCATGGTGGATGTCGCCGATCCGCGTAAGCGGGCAGTGATCCGCCTGGTCCTGACCGCCACCGCATCTCAACATCCCTATGTTCTCGGCGACTTCCAGGACTTCGTGCGCACGGTCCGCCTGGATGCCGACGCGGCTCCGTAAGCGTCCCCGCAGACGGTGCGTACTGCACCTGCAACCTGAAACGTCGTAGTTTGACTTCATGGGCTTCTTCAACAAACTGACCGGAATCAAGCACCCCCCGGGTCGGCGAGGCTGAATGAACTCACTGGCCGCATTCCGGTGAAGAGCTGACAGCATTTACGTATGCCCTGATGAAATTGAGCATGTCCGCACCTGCCGCCTCGTGGTGCGTCACTCTGACGGTAGCCCACATCGGCGCGCGGACCGCATTCGCCTTCGTGCAATCGATCTTTCCGACGGCTCCAGTCGAGGAGTAAATGTACCGGCCCTCGTTGCTTCGCCGATCCTGCGGGTCGACTCCGAGCGCAGACTGCGCGACATCGCTTGCCGTTGTCTCGATCTCCCAGCGCTCCGTGCTGGCCGAAAGGACTGACCTGCCGTCGACGTGAATGCGGCAGCGCTTGGTGCTTGCCGAGGACTCCGGCTGTTCGGTTAGCTTTTCGCCCTTCGTGAGGGCCGACTCCAGTACACTCTGCGGAACGTTAGTTCGGCAGAGTGACCTTGGTTTTTTGTATTGCGTGTCGAATGATCAGCACGCTGCGATACACGCAATGCGGTCACGGCGGAAAAAGAGGTACCAAGGGCGCGATTTGTCGACCGCGCGGCATTTCGGATCATCTTCTTGGATGTGATCGACTGGCTATGTAATCAATGGTGCAATTAACTGACTGCATGGCTACAAGGCGCCTGCCGTACATTCATCCGATTTCTCGACTTGCTTGGTGTACGAGATAATTAGGCGTTTCATGGATTCGGCGTCCCTATGTTTTGAGCCCGATGCTTGCATGATGGTGTACAGCTCTTGTTTGTACTTGGTGTCAACGCAGCCTCGAGTTTTTCCAAGTGCTTCGTATTCGGAGTACTGGAACCTTCCTGAGTCTGCAGAATGGCGGGTCATGTCGAGGGCTTGCCTGGCTGCAACGAAGGCAGTCGTATTACCCTCATCTAGCCATACCTGACTGGTGGTGAAAATCAACTTTCTGTCCACAATGACCTCACACCCCTTAGCTCCAGAGTAGGAATTATCCTTCACTCTGATCTTCTGTCCTGTTGGAAGGAAGGGGGCAAGGGCGTCGCTGTTTACGGTAGTTCCGCACAGAGTTCTAGGAATCGCATATTCGCGCTTCTGTTCAGCACGACCGCATCCCGTAATCGCCAAGGTGAGAGTTGTGAGTATGGCTGCTGAGATCAGACTGTACTTTCGGAGGGCCGTTCGGTCGGGTTTCATGTTGGTCCTCTATCAGGCCGAAGTGATCAGAAGACGGTTAGGCTTCCGGGGGCTTGCCCTTCGATAATTGCTCGTGAATTTAGATAGGCCCTGATGCGCGGCCTTGCGTGCAATCATTCTTCCTGCATCGTCGACATCGAGTGAATTATGTCCTTTGGCTGCGGCTCGCGCTCCATCTTCTGCGATCGTGCCATTCCTTGCCTAGCCTTCATTTCAGAATTGCCCACCAGTCTTAGCCAGTGCGCGTTGCAGCCCAACCGTTTACCAGCGACGTCGACGAAGTTCTCGAACAGGTCCTTCGTACGTGGGGCGCTGGACTCTCCGATGGCCGAGGTGTAGTCCTGCCCAAGCTCGATGGAGAAGTACGTCGGAGTGCCCGCGCAGTCGGCGACCACGTGCCGGGTGTCGAAGCCCGACACCTGGTGGCCCGCCACCCGCGGGTGCTCCTTGTATCCGGGCGAGGAGCGGATGCCCGCGACAATGTGCGGCTCCTGGGTCACGGCGTAGGTGGCGTGGCCCGTGACCTCGCACGACCAGGTGGAGCTGGTGCGGTCCTGGACCATCTCCCTCACCTTGGTCTGCCCTTCCGGTCCTGGGAACTCCAGGATGGCGAGGCCGCACACCACGCCGTCCTGACCTGGCGCGCCTCTGGGGCGGCGAGGGTGTCGGGGGTGGTGAGGGGCTGCTAGGCCGCGCAGTCCGCCCGCTCTGCCGCGGTGTTGGCGACCTCGGTCAGGAGCCACGAGCCTGCGGCATCACAGGTTCAACCTCAGTATCTGCCTCAGCTCAACAGATCCAGAGTGACGAGAGTGCCACCCACGAAGATCCAGATACCACCCATGATCCGGAGCGTCACCGAGGTCCCAATCATCGGCACAAAGCGGGAAGCGAACTGATACACCCGATCCGCGAGCCCCATAATATTCAGCGCAAAAAGCCAACCGAAAATGAAGAAGATCAGCGGCCCTGGGTCGATATTGAACACTATTCATCCGATCCGGTCTCTGTCTGCCAACGCGCCTTGGCGTCACTGTATCCGCCGCCGATCTCGGCACCCAGGCCCAGCCCGAGTCCGTACGAGACGGTGTTGACGCCTTCACCCCTAGAGTTGTCCGTTCCGATTGCTGTCTGATGACTCCCATACAGTCCGGCGCCAGCTTTAAGGGATGCGCCTTTATCCCACCCCTTTCCTTCGAGTTGGCTAATGTCGTCAGCGTTACTCTTGAACGTCCCAACGGTTCCGGAAAAACCCAAATCCATTCCAGAAGAGGAAACTGATCTCGAGGTCAGGACTCCGATCTGTAGCCTGTCATCAGGAGTACGAGTTCCCGCCAATGAGATCTCGTACCCGATGCCTCCGCCGCCCCAGCCGACGCCCGCGCCAAGGGTAATGCCCTGCGTTTTGTTATACCCGGTTGCGCCTGCGATGCCTTCGATGGTGGCGTTGAGGAACTTCGTGCCCAGATCTCCCGGTTTTGTCAACCCTTGGACGCCATTGCTGATACCTCTGATGATCGTTTTCAGCGTGTCATCTTCCGATTCTTTCTCCTTGTTCCTCCGCTCGGACTCAGCTTTTCTTTCTGCTTGCTCCTTCTTGAATTCATCTTTGTATGTCTCGATGTCGCCCTGGGCCTGGCCGTTGAAGCCGGCGGCCGTGCCGTCCTTGGTGTCCGAGTCGATCACGACGGCATTGAAGGCGATCTCGACGCCCTTGTCGGCGTCATCCATGTCCTTCACGAGTTGGTCGATGCGGTCCTGCCAGGACCTGACGGCCTTGCGCACGCTGTCCTGATAGTCAGGGTCGTGGTGGTAGGCGGTGCGCGTGCCCTGGCTGAGCCTTTCGGTGTCGAAGGAGACCACTCCCTTGTCCGACACTCTCATGCCGGCGTCAGTGGCCTCCTGACGGGCCGTCCTGAGCTTGCTGCGCAAGTCCACGAACTGGACGTGCGCGTCGCGTAGGAGTGAGGCGACCGCCTTGGCCTCGGTCTGGGCGTTCTGGAGTTCTTGCAGCGTGATGTCGAAGCGGCGGTTGGCGGCTTCCGCGCTCAAACCCATCCAGGTCTGGCCGATGGAGATACCGTGCACATCGCGTTTGTAGGCCTTCTCCTGTTTGTGGAATTCCCCCGCCATTTCGTCCCAGCTGTCGGCGGCTGTGGTGAGCGTGGACAGATCGGTCGTCATGATCTCGTGGTACGTCGGCATGGGTCCCCGTTGTGCGCGCGAGTGCAGCGATCGGTGGCGAGAGCGGTCGGCAAGGAGATCAGTACCCGTCGAGGCTCGACGACTTACGTACTCCGGCGCCGACTCCCAGGTCGGTGTTCTGCAGCACGATGTTGGTGCTCCGCAGAGCTTCCTTTTCCGATGCGAGACGGTTCATCAGATTCTGAACCTGCTCGCCCCATGTTTTGTGTGCCTTCTTGAGGGCTCCCGACGTGACCCACCCATGACCGTTCTTCGCGGCGAACGCCTTGACGGCAGCGTTGGTATCGTCATCCGCCCAGTCACCTGACTTCCGGGTGTCGGGCTCGATGTACTCCTCGATGGCCCGTGCAGCGGCCTTTTTCTCCGAGGGACTTGACGCCAGGTCCTCCTGACCGCCACAGGAACCCATTGAGGGGCCCGAATCAGCGGGGTACTGGTTCAGTCGCATGCCGACGCCATGTGCAGCTGCGCGACCGTCGCCGTACTGCTCTGCGACAGGCTCCGTCATGGTTCCTTGCCCTCATGTGTGGTCGATTGACGTGCGCCCGTCAGGCTAGCAACTTGGCCATCTCCTATGGGTGACAGGAACCATCCCCGCTGCCCACAGACTTAGTAGTCCAGCTGTACCAAACCCGTCTGCACCAACGGCCTCCCCCTACGCCGAGACACAAAGACCC
>NZ_POUC01000220.1 GCF_002891435.1 Streptomyces cahuitamycinicus | reverse complement strand
GGGTGAACCAGTACGGACCCCCGCGACGTCTCGACCGGCGCGTCGCCCTGGTCACCGGCGCCTCCTCCGGCATCGGAGCGGCCACGGCCCGGCGGTTCGCCATGGACGGCTGGCAGCTGCTCCTCAGCGGACGCGACCGGCGCCGCCTGGAGCAGACGGCGTCCGGCACCACGGCCGTCGTACTGCCCGCCGATCTCGCCGCCCCGGACGGCCCGCGCCTGCTGGCCCGGTCCGCGCTGCACACCACCGGCCGGATCGACGTCCTGGTCGCCGGGGCGGGCATGGGCTGGGCGGGCCCCTTCGCCACCATGCCGCACACAGACATCGACCGGGTGCTGACCCTGGACCTCAACGCCACCCTCCACCTCGTGCGCGAGGTGCTGCCCACCATGATCGCGGCGGGGCGGGGCCGTGTGGTGCTGCTCGGCTCGGTCGCCGGCTGCGTGGGCCGGCGGGAGGAGGCGGTGTACTCCGCCGCCAAGGCCGGCCTGGCCGCCTTCGCCGAGGCGCTGCGCCAGGAACTGCGCGGCACGGGCGTGGGCGTGACCTTCATCGTGCCGGGAGCCGTCGACACGCCCTTTCACACCCGCCGCGGCAGGCCCTACGACGGCACCCGCACCGGCCTCCTCTCGCCCGGCAGCGTCGCCGGCACGATCTGGGAGGCCGTCCGGCAGAACCGCGACGAGGCCTACGTCCCCGCCTGGCTGACCGCCCCCGGCAGGGTCCGCGGCCTCGCGCCGGGCCTGTACCGCCGCCTGCTGAACCGCTTCGGCTGACCCGCCGAGACCGCTTCCCGCTCCGGCCGCCCGGGCCGTTCCGCCGTTCCGGTCGCTCCGGCCGTTCCCGCTCGGGCCGTTCCGCCGCTCCCGCTCCCGCTCCCGCTCGGGCCGTTTCCGCCGTTCCGGCCGTTCCCGTTCCGGCCGTTCCCCCGTTCCGCTCACCCGCTCACTCCGGCCGGATCCCCCGTTCAGGTGACCACCTCCTGTGGTAGGGCATGGGCATGACTCCACCACGTGGGTAGGGCATGGGCATGACTCCCCAGCGCCGCGTCTCCCCCCGTCGTACGGCCGGGGCCGCCGCCCTGCTCCGGCCCAGCCGCCGCGCCCTGCTGCTGGTGGCCGCGGGCCTCGCTGCGACGGGGGGCGCGGCCCCCGCGGGCCGGATCACCGACGCCCCGGGCGATCCGTACGACACCCTGCGCCGCCGCTGGCTCGGCATCGCGCTCGGCACCGGCTACGACCCGACGGCCGGGCCCTACGCCGCCCGGCTCGCCGAGACCGGCGCCCTCGCCCGAGACCTGCGCGCGAGCATGACCCCGGCGGCGGACTCCCTCTGGCCGGGCCACCCCTTCGACCCGCCGGCCGGCATCACCCTCAGCTACGGCCGCCTGTGGACCATGACCCAGGCCTACCTTCAGCAGGGCACCGGCTCGACCGCCGACCCCGCCTTCCTCGACGGCATCCTGCGCGGTCTCGATCACCTCTCCGCCACGGTCTACAACCCCGCCACCACCCGTTACGGCAACTGGTGGGAATGGCAGATCGGCAGCCCCCGCCTGCTCATGGACATCACGGCCGCCCTGTACGAGGAGCTGGGGCAGCCCCGGGTCGGCGCCGCCTGCGCCGCCGTCGACCACTTCGTCCCCGACTCGGCCCTCGCCGACTACAGCGGCACCTCCACCGGCGCCAACCGCGTCGACCTGTGCCGCTCCGTCGCCTTGCGCGGCGTCCTCGGCCGCGACCCCGCCAAGATCGCCCTCGCCCGGGACGCCCTCTCCCCGGTTTTCCCCCACGTCACCCGGGGCGACGGCCTCTACGCCGACGGCTCGTTCGTCCAGCACACCTGGGTCGCCTACTCGGGCACGTACGGCCAGGTCATGCTCGACGGACTCGGCCGGCTCTTCGCTCTGCTCGCCGGATCCGACTGGGAGGTCACCGACCCGAACCGGCGGATCGTCCTCGACAGCGTCGAGCGCGCCTACGCCCCGCTCATCCACGACGGGCTCGTCATGGACAGCGTCAACGGCCGGGCCATCAGCCGCGGTCACCTCATCTCCGACGACCGCGAGATCCTGCGCGGCGACCACTACCACGGCCACCAGCTCATCGCCGCCATCGCCCTGCTCGCGGCCGGGGCGAGCCCCGCGGAGCGCGAGCGCTGGCACGCCCGCGTCAAGGGCTGGATCGAACGGGACACCGTGGCCCCGATCCTGACGGCACCCCAGTTCGGCGTCGCCGACCTGGCACGGCTGCACGCCATCGCCGGCTCACCCGCCCCGGCCACGCCCGAACCCCCCGGGCACCACCTCTTCGCCGCCATGGACCGTGCCGTCCACCGCGGCCCCGGATTCACCGTGAACATCGCCATGGCCAGCGACCGCATCGCCCACTACGAGTGCGGCAACGGCGAGAACCCCCGCGGCTGGCACACCGGCGCGGGCATGGTCAGCTGGTGGGCCGGCGCGAGCGACCAGTACACGGACTGGTTCTGGCCGACCGTCGACTGGTACCGGCTGCCCGGCACCACCGTCTCCACCAAGCGGCTCGCCGACCGCGAAGGCGGCGAGTGGGGCACGGCCCGCCCGGACGCGCGCTGGGTCGGCGGCACCACCGACGGCACGTTCGCGGCTCTCGGCCAGCACCTCAAGGGCCTCGGCTCCACCCTCGAAGCCCGCAAGTCCTGGTTCTGCGTCGAGGACGCGGTGATCTGCCTGGGCGCCGGGATCACCTGCGCCGACGGCGTCCCGGTCGAGACGATCGTCGACAACCGCAACCTCGGCGCGTCCGGCACCCAGCGCTTCGTCAAGGGCCCCGACTGGGCCCATCTGGAGGACCACGGCGGCTGGATCCTGCTCGGCCGCGAGCCGAAGGCGCTGCGCGAGGACCGCTCCGGCGCCTGGTCCGATATCAACACCGGCAGCACGCGGGAGCGGCGCACCCGCCGCTGGCAGACCCTCTGGCTCGACCACGGCACCGACCCCGAGGACGCCACGTACGCCTACGTCCTCATGCCCGGGGCGTCCCGGCGGGAGGTCGCGCGCCGTGCCAACGACCGCCGCTGGCTGTCGGTCCTCGCCAACGACGCCGCCCGCCAGGCGGTCGCCGTGCCCTCCCTCGGCTGCACGGCAGCCAACTTCTGGCGGGCGGGGACGGCGGGCCCGCTCTCCGCCTCCGCCGGCGCCGGCGTGCTGATCGTCCGGCGGGGCCGTACCGCTACCCTCTGCGTGAGCGAACCGCCCCGTACGGGCGAACCGCTGGAGGTCGTCTGGGACCACCCGGTCCGCCGGGTCGTCCGCGCGGACGAGACGGTCGAGGTGCTCTCCACGGGCCGCCGGCTGCACGTGCGCGTCACCCCGGGGGAGGCATGCGCCACGCATGTCTGTGACGTGACTCTCGCCTGACCGCTTTGTGCGACCCCTACAAGCGACACGCCCCCTGAGCAGTCGGAAAGGCTCAACCCCGCCACGGTTCTGTTCAGGGGTACCAGGAAAACACGCCGGAGACTGTGAGGAGTCGACGCCCCGCATTCCTCGCTCGGCTTCGTATGGTCGCTACATGACCGTTTTGGATGAGGCGCCGGGTGAGCCGACCGACGCGCGCGGACGCGTGGCCGAACTGCACGAGATCCGTGCGCAGGCGGTGGCCGGACCGAGCGAGAAGGCGACCAGCGCGCAGCACGCCAAGGGCAAGCTGACCGCGCGGGAGCGCATCGAACTCCTCCTCGACCCGGACTCCTTCCGGGAGGTCGAGCAGCTGCGCCGGCACCGGGCCACCGGCTTCGGCCTGGAGGCCAAGAAGCCCTACACCGACGGTGTGATCACCGGCTGGGGCACGGTGGAAGGCCGCACGGTCTTCGTATACGCGCACGACTTCCGCATCTTCGGCGGCGCGCTGGGCGAGGCCCACGCCACGAAGATCCACAAGATCATGGACATGGCCATCGCGGCCGGTGCCCCGCTGGTGTCGCTGAACGACGGCGCCGGCGCCCGCATCCAGGAGGGCGTCTCGGCGCTCGCCGGCTACGGCGGCATCTTCCAGCGCAACACCAAGGCCTCGGGCGTGATCCCGCAGATCTCGGTGATGCTCGGCCCGTGCGCCGGCGGCGCGGCCTACAGCCCCGCCCTCACCGACTTCGTCTTCATGGTCCGCGAGACCTCGCAGATGTTCATCACCGGCCCCGACGTCGTCAAGGCGGTCACCGGCGAGGAGATCACGCAGAACGGCCTGGGCGGCGCGGACGTCCACGCCGGGACGTCCGGTGTCTGCCACTTCGCCTACGACGACGAAGAGACCTGCATCGCCGAGGTCCGCTACCTGCTGTCCCTGCTCCCGCAGAACAACCGCGAGAACCCGCCCCGCACCGAACCCTCGGACGCGGCCGACCGCCGCTCGGACGTCCTGCTGGACCTCGTCCCGGCGGACGGCAACCGGCCCTACGACATGGCCAAGGTCATCGAGGAGATCGTCGACGACGGCGACTACCTGGAAGTCCACGAGCGCTGGGCCCGCAACATCATCTGCGCGCTGGGCCGGATGGACGGCCAGGTCGTCGGCATCGTCGCCAACCAGCCCCAGGCGCTGGCCGGTGTGCTGGACATCGAGGCCTCCGAGAAGGCGGCCCGCTTCGTCCAGATGTGCGACGCGTTCAACATCCCGATCATCACTCTTCTGGACGTCCCCGGCTTCCTCCCGGGCGTCGACCAGGAGCACGGTGGCATCATCCGCCACGGCGCGAAGCTCCTCTACGCCTACTGCAACGCGACCGTGCCGAGGATCTCCCTGATCCTGCGCAAGGCCTACGGAGGTGCGTACATCGTCATGGACAGCCAGTCCATCGGTGCGGACCTCACCTACGCCTGGCCGACGAACGAGATCGCCGTCATGGGCGCCGAGGGTGCGGCCAACGTCATCTTCCGCCGTCAGATCGCCGACGCCGAGGACCCCGAGGCCATGCGGGCCCGCATGGTCAAGGAGTACAAGTCCGAGCTGATGCACCCCTACTACGCGGCCGAGCGCGGCCTGGTCGACGACGTCATCGACCCCGCCGAGACCCGCGAGGTGCTGATCAAGTCCCTCGCCATGCTCCAGACCAAGCACGCGGACCTGCCGTCCCGCAAGCACGGCAACCCGCCGCAGTAACACTGCGGACATCTTCCTCACGGAGACTGACACTCATGGAATCGCCTGACATCCGCGTCGAGAAGGGCCACGCCGAGCCCGAGGAAGTCGCCGCCATCACGGCCATCCTCCTGGCCCGCGCCGCCGCCCGCCCCACGGACCCGACCCCGGCCCACCGCGGCCGCATCAAGGCGGGCTGGCGCCGCCTGGAACGCGAGCCGGGCTTCAGGGCCCCGCACAGCTGGCGCTGACCAACAGCACGAAGAAAGGCCCCTCCACACGGAGGGGCCTTTGCCTTTGCGGTTAGGGGCGCGGGGAACTGCGCGACAAGCCCCCACGAACCCGCACCCGGCACGCAAACAGCCCCCGGCAACCCAGAGGCCGCCAGGGGCTGTCCTACAGCAACGGAGAACTACCGCAGACGAGCCATCAACGCATGCTCCACCAGCGTGATCAACGCAGACTTCGCATCGGCACGATGCCGCGCGTCCGTCGTGATGATCGGGGTGTCGGGGCCGATCTGGAGCGCCTCGCGGACCTCGTCCGGCGTGTACGGCTGCTGACCGTCGAAGCCGTTCAGCGCGATGACGAACGGCAGCCCCGAGTTCTCGAAGTAGTCGACGGCGGGGAAGCAGTCGGCGAGCCTCCTCGTGTCGACCAGCACGATCGCGCCGATGGCGCCGCGCACCAGGTCGTCCCACATGAACCAGAAGCGGTCCTGGCCCGGCGTACCGAAGAGGTACAGGATCAGGTCCTGGTCCAGGGTGATACGGCCGAAGTCCATGGCGACCGTCGTGGTCGTCTTGTCCCCGGTGTGGGTCAGGTCGTCGATGCCGGCCGAAGCGGACGTCATGACGGCCTCTGTGCGCAGCGGATTGATCTCCGAGACGGCACCCACGAACGTGGTCTTGCCCACGCCGAAGCCGCCAGCCACCACGATCTTCGCGGACGTGGTGGAGCGGGAAGGCCCTCCGCTAGAGCTTGCGAAGTCCACTGAGCACCCTTTCGAGCAGTGTCACGTCTGGCTGGCCGCCGGCGTTCTCGTCGCCGCCGGGCTGATGGATGGCGACCAGTCCCGCCTCCGCCAAGTCGGCGACGAGGATCCTGGCCACGCCGAGAGGGATCGTGAGGAGCGCCGAGATCTCGGCGACCGACTTGATTTCCCGGCAGAGGTTGCAGATCCGCTGATGCTCGGGCAATTGGCCCTGCATCTGGTGCGGCTGCGCAGTGGTGTGCACCAGCGCCTCGATGGCGAGCTGGTAGCGGGGGCGGGTCCGGCCGCCGGTCATGGCGTACGGACGCACCAGCGGATTGTGATTGTTCGACCCTCCGCCGGGCGCCGGCTCGGGGTTGCGGCGCTGCGGCTGCACAGGCTGGATACGCGGGGCCGGCGGCTGGTCGTACGGCGACGGGCCGGGGCCCTGCGGCGCGTACGGCTGCCGGTGGCTCGGTGCGGAGGGGAAGTTGTAACGGTTCGGGTTCTGACCACCGTCGCCCTGGCCCTGGGCAGGACCGTACGACCAGTTGCCCGAAGACGAACCGCTTGGGGGTGTTGCCACTTTCTCCTCCTCCGACTGTGCCTGGCACCCATCGCTGTGGAGCCGCGTCCCGAAACCTTACGGCCACGGGACGCCAAAACACACCGTCCGTCTGTTAGTTGAGCAGGCTCCCCTGGAGCTCTGCACGAAGGTCCGGTGTCAGGACCGTACCGGCTCGGTCGACCAGCAGGGCCATCTCGTACCCGACCAGGCCGATGTCCGCCTCCGGATGTGCGAGAACGGCGAGCGACGAACCGTCCGATACGGACATGATGAAGAGGAATCCCCGCTCCATCTCCACAACGGTCTGGTTCACGGCGCCTCCCTCGAAGATCCGGGAAGCGCCCGCCGTCAGCGACGTCAGACCGGAAGCGACGGCCGCGAGCTGGTCGGCGCGGTCGCGGGGGAAGCCTTCGGACATCGCCAGAAGGAGTCCGTCGGCGGAGACCACCACCGTGTGGGACACCCCCGGGGTGTTGTCCACGAAGTTGGTGATCAACCAGTTCAGGTTCTGTGCCGCCTGGCTCATCGGGCTCACACTAACGCTCCTGGTTGTAGGTGCTGTCAGGACCGAAGCCCTGGCCGTTCGTTTCACTGCCTGCGCTGCGCCCGCGCTGGACGCCCCGACGCAGGTTGCTCAGCCTGCCCCGGACGTCCTCCGGGGCGCGGGAGACCTGTGGGCCTCCCTGGGGGGTGCTCTCGGCGGCTCCCTCGATCAGGTTGGCCTTGGGCACCCGCCTCGGCAGGCCGGATGAGGTGACCCCGCCCGCCTTGGGCTTCCGGAGCTGCGAAGCCTGCTGCCACCGCTCGTCGTTGGCCGAGCGCCAGTTGTCGCCGTTGCTCTCCGGAGCGGAGGCCGGCGGCTCCTGGCTCCCCTGCCGTGCGCCACCCGTGCCGTTCGCACCGCTCGCGGTGGATCCACGGCGGGGAAGCCCGGCGTCGGTCATCGTGTGAGCGGCGGAGGGGCTCGATCCCGGACGGTCGAAGCCTACGCGGTCCTGCTCACTCGCGTCAGCGGCCTGCGTAGATTCCGTTTCCGGGGCCTGAGAAGGGTACTGGCTCGGGTAGCCGTTCTGGTAACCGTCCTGCTGCGGCCAGTCGTCCTGGTGGCGCCGCTGCTCGAACGCGGCGAAACCGCCCTGCCCGCCCGCGCCCGGAGCCGAGGGCTCCTCCTGGACCGGCTCCGCATAGGAGGGCTCCGGGTAGCCGCCGTTCGGCGAGAAGGTGTCGTTCTGCGGCAGACCACCGTTCGGCGCGTAGTACTGCTCGTCGTACGCAGACCGCTGCGGCTCCTCGTACGACGCCTGCTGCTGCTCCTGGTACGGCGCCTGCTGCTCCTGGTACTGCCCCTGCTGCTCCTCGTACGGCGCCTGGCGGTCGTACGCGGACGGCTGCTGCTCCGGGTAACCCGCCTGCCCGGTGTCGTAGCCCTGCCCGGTGTCGTAGCCCTGCGCGCCGTTGTACTCGTCGGGGTACCCGCCCGCCTGGTTCGGCTCCTGGCCGCTCTGCCCGGGCAGCGCGGGCTGCTCGTGCGACTGGGACTCCAGGGCCGCCCGGCGCTCCTCGCGCATCAGGGAGCGGCCCACGGGGTCCAGCTCGCGTATGTCGTCGGGGACGTCGGAGTAGCGGCTGTCGTCGAAGCCGAGCTCCGCCGCCGTGCGCATGCCCGGCTGGTTGAAGCTCTCGCCGCCGAAGCTCTGCTCCGGGATGATCTGCGAGACGGTGAACTCGTCGCGGTCCACGTGCTGCTCGCCGCCGCCGCCGTGGGTGATCGCGTCCGGCAGCATGACCAGCGACGTGGTGCCGGCCTGCTCGCCCGAGGGGCGCAGCTGGACCCGGATGCCGTGCCGGTCGGACAGCCGGCCGACCACGAACAGGCCCATGCGCTGCGAGATCGCGGCGTCCACGGTCGGCGGGTTGGCCAGCTTGTGGTTGATGTCCGCGAAGTCCTCGGCGGTGAGGCCGATGCCCTTGTCGTGGATCTCGATCATCACGCGGCCGTCGGGCAGACGGGTCGCGGTGACGCGGACCTTGGTCTGCGGGGAGGAGAACGTGGTGGCGTTCTCCAGGAGCTCGGCGAGCAGGTGCACGAGGTCGGTCACGGCACGGCCGTGGATCTCGGCCTCCGGAACACCGGACAGTTCGATGCGCTCGTACTGCTCCACCTCGGAGGAGGCGGCGCGCAGCACGTCCACCAGCGGGACCGGCTGGTCCCAGCGGCGGCCGGGCTCCTCGCCGGCGAGGACCAGGAGGTTCTCGCCGTTGCGGCGCATACGGGTCGCCAGGTGGTCCAGCTTGAAGAGGTTCTCCAGCTGGTCCGGGTCGGCCTCGTTGTTCTCCAGGTCGGTGATCAGGGTCAGCTGGCCCTCGATCAGCGACTGGTTGCGGCGCGACAGGTTGGTGAAGATCGCGTTGATGTTGCCCCGCAGCAGGGCCTGCTCGGCGGCGAGCCGGACGGCCTCACGGTGGACCTGGTCGAAGGCGCGGGCGACCTCGCCGATCTCGTCCGTGGTGGTGATCGGGATGGCCTGGACGCGGGTGTCGACGCGGCCGGGGTCGGTGCGCGAGAGCTGGTCGACCAGCATCGGCAGGCGCTGCTCGGCGATACCGAAGGCGGCGTTGCGCAGCTGGCGCATCGAACGGCTCATCTGGCGGGCGACCGCACCGGCCAGGATGAAGGCGAGGAGCAGGGCGACCACGACGGCGGCACCGGTGATGTAGGCGTCACGCTGGGCGTCGTCGGCGATGTCGGACGCTTCGGTCACGGCCTTGTCGGCCAGCTCGGTCTCGATCTTGTTGTACGCGTCGAACTTCAGCGTGGTGACGGCCCACCAGTTCTGAGCCGTGATGCCTGCCTGGGCGAGGTCGGCGCGCTCGCTCGGGTCCGTGGACGACAGCGCGGCGATCCTCGCCAGCATCGTGGTGGGGTTGGCGGGCGGCGGTACGTAGTCCGGATCCTTGGCCTTGGCGTCCGCGGCCATCTTCGCGCCGTCGGCCTTGATCTGCTTCTCGGCCGCCGTCAGCTTGGCGAAGTCCGCTTCGGTGCCGCCGCTCTCGTACTCCTGGATGGCGATGCGCTCCAGGTAGGCGTACGAGGACAGGGCGATGCGCTGGCTGGCCAGATTGCCGCCGTCCGGTCCGGGCTTGATCAGCATGTGCATGCCGATGGAGCGCTGGAGGGAGAGTGCGCCCTTGGTCAGCGAGATGGCGTAGACGGTGCGGCCGTAGCTGGTGATGTTGCCGGTGCCCAGGCCGAGCTCGTTGGCGAACTCCAGCAGCCTGTGCTCGGTCTCGACGTAGCCCTCTTCGGTCTGCACGCCCTTGAGCTGGCTGGTGTAGGCGGCCGCACGCAGCTGCGTGAGCTTCGGCTCCACCTCGCGGAAGCGCTCCAGGCGCCGCTCCAGGCCGGGCCGGTCGGGCATGTTCTTGACGGCCTCGTCGAAGGCGTCGGACGCCCTGTCGGTGTTCGCGCGGGCCTTCACGACCGTCGGGTCCTTCGCGCCCTTGCCCTGGAGCAGGGGTGCGGCGGTCACGTCGCGTTCGACGAGCAGCTCGTTGCCGTAGGCCAGGGCGGCGCGGACCAGGCGCGCGGTGTTCTCCGCGTCCTCGGCCTCCTGCCAGGTGTCGATCGAGCTCTTCACCTGGAAGCCGCCCATGACGAGGCCGACCAGCACGGGTATGAGCAGGATCGCGTTCAGCCTGGTCGCCACCCGCCAGTTGCGCGGAGAGAGACGGCCGCCGCTCTCGGCGGGCGCGGCCGTCGGTTCTGAACCGGGCACGGGGGCGGGCGCCGCTGTGCGCGGCGGCGGGGTGAAGTTGCCCCGGGCCGACGGCTCGGGACTGTTCTTGCTTCGCCTCACTCGACCAACAACCTCTCGGCGGTCGGCACCAACGTTGTGCCGCAGTGTTCAGAGCCCAAGACGCCACGACGGACGCGTACGTCATTGACTATTGGGCAGTTCAGGCATTCCAGCACGACGACCTGCGCTCTTCCAAACAGTCCGGGGCGGGGAATCGACGTGATGTAAGCCCCAGATAAAACGGTCATAAAGAACGAGCCCCGCCAAAAGGCGGGGCCGTTGTGAGCGCAGCGAGACCGGATGTGCGCGACGCGTGGCCGTACCACCAGATTCCTCTGCCGAAACGTTATGAACACCTTGGCCGACCGTGTCAAAGGACACAGTCGGCTCCGGCGTATCTACGACAACTGCCGTATGGCGCTCCAGAATTGAGTGCTACCTCAGCCGTGCCATCAGAGCGTGCTCGACCAGCGTGATCAGGGCACTCTTCGCATCGGCCCGGTGCCGGGCGTCCGTCGTGATGATCGGGGTGTCCGGTCCGATCTGGAGCGCCTCCCGGACCTCTTCGGGCTGGTAGGGCTGCTGGCCGTCGAAGCCGTTGAGGGCCACGACGAACGGCAGACCCGAGTTCTCGAAGTAGTCGACGGCCGGGAAGCAGTCGGCCAGGCGCCGGGTGTCCACGAGCACCACCGCGCCGATGGCGCCGCGCACCAGGTCGTCCCACATGAACCAGAAGCGGTCCTGGCCCGGCGTACCGAACAGGTACAGGATCAGGTCCTGGTCCAGGGTGATACGGCCGAAGTCCATGGCCACCGTGGTGGTGGTCTTGTCCCCGGTGTGGGTCAGGTCGTCGATGCCCGCGCTGGCCGAGGTCATCACGGCCTCGGTCCGCAGCGGGTTGATCTCCGAGACGGCGCCCACGAACGTGGTCTTGCCCACGCCGAAGCCACCCGCCACCACTATCTTCGCGGAGGTGGTGGATCGACCCTGGTCAGAGCTTGCGAAGTCCACTGAGCACCCTTTCGAGCAGTGTCACGTCCGGTGCACCGGTGGCGTCGTCGCCGCCCGGCTGGTGGATCGCGACGAGACCGGCCTCGGCGAGGTCCGCGACCAGGATCCGGGCCACACCCAGCGGCATGTTCAGCAGCGCCGAGACCTCGGCCACCGACTTCACCTCACGGCAGAGGTGGCAGATCCGCTGGTGCTCCGGGAGCAGCCCCATGAGCGCGGCGGGGTCGGCGGTCGTGCTGATCAGTGCCTCGATGGCCAGCTGGTAGCGCGGCCGGGTCCGGCCGCCGGTCATGGCATACGGCCGTACCAGCGGCTGGTCGCCCTCGTCCACGTACGGCTCCGCGTACGGATCATGAGAGGCGGTGGGCGGGGTCATGGGTCCTCCGGGCGGGACAGCAAGTCGGTCAGCAAGCCGTCTGACGGGGCCTGTGTGGGGTGTGTGCGGCAGCCGGACGGTGATGGGGGGAGACGGGTGGTGCCGGGCCGATCAGTGGAGCAGACTGCCTTGGAGCTCGGCTCGCAGGTCGGGGGTGAGGACCGCGCCCGCGCGGTCGACCAGGAGCGCCATCTCGTAGCCGACGAGGCCGATGTCGCACTCGGGATGGGCGAGGACGGCCAGGGACGAGCCGTCCGAGACGGACATGAGGAACAGGAACCCTCGCTCCATCTCCACGACCGTCTGCGCCACCTCACCGCCCTCGAAGATCCTTGAGGCGCCTGCCGTCAGCGACGTCAGGCCCGAGGCGACGGCCGCGAGCTGGTCCGCGCGGTCGCGCGGGAAACCCTCCGACAGCGCCAGGAGGAGACCGTCGGCGGACACGACGACGGTGTGGGACACCCCGGGGGTGTTGTCCACGAAGTTGGTGATCAACCAGTTGAGATTCTGTGCCGCCTGGCTCATCGGACTCAACTAACGCTCCTGCTGGTGAGTGGGCCGTGGGTGGCTGCCGGTCTGGGTGGACCCGGCCTGACGACCCTGTGCGATTCCCCGACGGAGATTGGTCAGCCGGCCGCGCACGTCATCGGGCGCACGCGAGACCTGAGGACCGCTCTGGTGGGTTTGCTGCTGTGCCGTGCCCGGGACGAGGTTCGCCCGGGGCACCCGGCGCGGCAGGCCGGAGGTGGTGACACCACCCGCGGCGGGCTGGCGGACTCGCTCGGCCTGGCGGACGAGGTCGTCGTTCGGCGAGGTACGCCATCCGGCGGGGGCTGTGGACCGCTGCGGACCGGTGGGTCCCTGCGGTTGCTGCGGGGCGGCCGGGGCGGAGCCGTTGTTCTGCGGCTGCTGCTCCTGCTGGCCGTGGAACCAGTTGGTCTCCAGCGTGTCGTACAGCGGCGTACGACCGTCGCCCGGACCGGACGCCGGCGGCAGGGCCTCGGGCTCCTGCCGGACGGGCCGGGCCTGGGGGG